>CAMBMH010000018.1 GCA_945868575.1 Singulisphaera sp. GP187
GGAGTTTCGGATCACTGGTGTCAAGTTGCCGGGAAACAACTCCTGCAAAAACTTTGGCCGCTTCTGCATGTGTTTTAGGATTGGCGGATTCAAGTGCCTTCATCAGATCTTTTGGAATCCGCGCAGCGGATTCGGTCAGGATTTGAGAAAACCTTGAGGAAAAACTCTCAACAGGAAGACCTTCAATTTTCCACCATAAACCCCAAACCGGATCCGCTTTTGTTGTGGCGCCATCCAGCCACACCCGCCATCGCTTGAGAAGTGTGGGATTGGGTTCGTTGGGATCACTCAAGAGCATGAATTCGTCCTGAGCGGGTTTACCCCTTAGGGCTTGCAGTGCAATCAAATGTTCCGCCAAACGGTCCCTTGCCGCGACCAGAGTTTGCTGATGTTTGTCCCGAATCAGGTTCTCAAGTTTTTGCTCCCGGGCAACGAGCTCCTTGCGGAATGCCTCGTATTCTGGAGTCGCGGGCGGTGCGCCAAAGAGAGGGGGAACCTCGGGGTCGGTGGAGTTTGCAAAAATGGAATATATGCTGTAGTAGTCCGCCATACTTACCGGATCAAATTTGTGGTCATGACAACGGGCGCAAGTGACCGTCAAACCCAAAAGCCCACGCGTGACGACATCTATTCGATCATCGATAATATCGTGGGTGTTATTCATAAATTGACCACCAAGGGCGAGGAATCCCAAGGCTGGCAGATCTTCTATTACTCCCCTACCCTTTTCGAGAATTCGGTCAGCGGCAATTTGGGCCCGGACAAACCCATCGAAACGGCGGTCTTCCCGGAACGCGCGCACTAGCCAGTCGCGATAGGCCCAACTCCAGGGATATTGGCCATCCTGAAAAAAGACATAGCCTTTGGTGTCGCTATACCTGGAAACATCCATCCAGTGCCTGGCCCACCGCTCCGGATGGCTTGGCCCCTCGAACATTTCATCAATCGCCCATTGCCACGAATCGGGGCGGTTGTCTTTCAGAAATGCTTCAACTTTTTCCGGGCTGGGTGGAAGCCCTGTAAGCACAAAGGAGGCGCGTCGAAATAGCGTGCGCTTGTCCGCAATGGGCGCCGAGACCAAGCCTGCTTTGGCGATCCGGTCAAGAATAAAGGCGTCAATCGGGTCTTTGATTTCCTGTTTGGAATCCAATTTGGGGGGCGATTGGAACAGCGGAGGACGAAGTGACCAAAGTTCTTCCGATTTTAGGGCATGTACACCAGTCTCCCTGGGCCATTTGGCCCCCTGGGCCAGCCATTCGCGTATTTTGCCGATTTGGGATTCCGACAAAGGTGCTTTGGGCGGCATCCGTTTCTCGGCATCTGCCAAAATCACATTGTAAAGTAGGCTCTCAGCGGGCTTGCCCGGAACAATTACCGAGCCGGATTCGCCTCCCTTGAACGCGTGATCGCGAGTGTCGAGCCTTAATGAGGCTTGTTGCTTTTGGGCCCCATGGCAACCTTGGCAATGTTCGACCAAAATGGGCCGAATATGCTTTTCAAAATCAACTGGGTCTGCACCCCAAAGGGGGGCAATTACCATCCCAAAAAGGTTGCAAAGAATCCAACGGTGGAGAGGGATAGAAAGCATTGGAATTTCAGTGAACTCGGTGGAAGGAGGGTATCGTCATTTCACCCCTTGCAGCGCTAATTGTCCATGGCAAAAGTACCCCCCTGGCAAAATCCTGAAAATAGTGAGATTTCATTAGGCTTTCACCTCAAAAGTAGGCTTCTTCAAACTGAGGAATTCCAGGTTTGTATCAATATTTTTTTACCAACATGATATTAAATATTTTAAAAATATTTATTTTTATATCATTTTTGCTAAAAAACTGATATTATTGGATATCTCGGCCCAATTCCCAACAAAAAAATCCCCATTCAATCAAAAAATATTGGCCCAAGTTTGACAAACAGGATCCAAACCGGCTAATATTTGTTTGAACAACTTTCGGAGCCGATCCAATGGTCCATGCAATTCCCAAACGCGTCCAGGTTCTCGTTATTGGTGGTGGACCTGCCGGGGCTGCCGTCGGAACACTCTGTGCCCAAGCGGGCCTTTCGGTACAAATCCTTGAGCGCGAAAAGGGACCGCGATTCCACATTGGTGAATCGTTGATGCCTGACACCTATTGGACTCTCAAACGACTAGGTGTCCTGGATAAAGTCAAAGCAAGCCGTTTCCAGAAAAAATACTCTGTACAGTTTGTTGCTGAATCCGGCAAGGAATCCCAGCCCTTCTACTTCTTCGAAAATAATCCCCACGAAGCTGCCCAAACCTGGCAAGTCGTCCGGGAAGAGTTTGATGCCATGCTCCTTGATAATGCCAAGGAATATGGCGCAGAGGTAAGCTATGGCTTGAGGGCAATGGATGTGCTCATGGATGGCGACCGTGCCTACGGGGTACGCGTCCGGGATCAGGATGGCAAGGAAAGGGACATCCTTGCGGATACCGTGGTCGACGCCACGGGCCAAAGCTCCCTTATCATGAATAAATTAAATCTAAAAATGTCTGATCCCTACCTGAAGAAAGCGTCCATCTGGACATATTACAAAGGCGCTGCCCGTGAGCCCGGTCTCGATGAGGGAGCGACCCTTGTTTGCGCCACCAAGGACAAAAAAGGCTGGTTTTGGTACATCCCACAACATGATGACACCCTTTCCGTTGGCGTTGTTTCCTCAATGGATTATCTTTTTGGCCCAGGTCGGTCATCCCTCGAGGAAACATTCCAACAGGAACTGGAACGCTGCCCCGGTGTTCTCAAAAGGATAAGCACCGGCCAAAGGGTTGGGCCCTTTTATTCTACCAAAGACTTCTCCTATCGTTCCAAGCGCATTTCTGGCCAGGGTTGGGTATTGGTGGGTGATGCGTTTGGATTCCTTGATCCGATCTATTCCTCAGGTGTTTTTCTCGCCCTGAAGTCTGGTGAACTCGCCGCAGATTCGATTGTCAAGGGCTTCGATCAAGGCGACCTCAGTGGATCAACCCTGGGCGCCTGGGAAGGCGATTTCCTTAAAGGCATGAACCGGATGAAGCGTCTTGTCTATGCTTTTTATGAAGGATTCAATTTTGGTGCCTTTGTCCGAAAACATCCCACGATGAAGCGACACATCATCGACCTCCTTGTTGGGGATCTCTTCAAGGATGCGGTCGATGAGGTCGCGGAGCCCATGGACGAAATGCGCCGGGAACTATGCGAAGCATCGGGAATGACTTTCGCCGAGGTTTAAGGATCTCTTTTAGAACAAAAATGCCTGGTCATCATGGTCAGGCTTTTTTATTTGGACAGAAATGTACTCCAAAGACTAAGCGTTCTTTCTGAGTCCGACAGGACGCTTGCCTGTGTAAGCCGCGGCCAACGCTTCTACAGGATGCGCGACCCAGAAGTTGGGCTTGTGATCCCGGATATGGCGGATCATCTGCAAAAGACATCCGACATTTCCACTTAGAACCGCTTCGGCTCCTGTTTCAAGCACATTTTTCGCTTTCCGTTCGCCCAGCGTGTTTGACATCTCAGGCTGGGTGATATTGTAACTTCCCGCCGCGCCACAACAAAACTCGGATTCATTGAGGGGTCTAAGACTCAATCCCTCAATCATTGCTAGCATCTGACGGGGCTGACTTCGGATTTTCTGGGCATGAGCCAACCCACATGCATCGTGATAGGTCGCATTGAGTTTAAGTGGGTATTTCGGTTTTACTGGTCCAAGCTCGGCCAAAAACTCCATGATATCCTTGGCTTTTTTTCCGAATAAGGATCCTTCTTTGGTACAATCTCCCCCTTCGAGCATGTGACCATAGTTCTTGATCACCGGCCCGCATCCCCCCGCATTATTGATGATCGCATCACAATCCGCCAAACCACCAAGGGCCTTGTCAAATACATGGCAATTGGTCATGGCAAGGGTCGCTGCCTCCTTGTCGAGCCCCGCATGAGCATGAAGGGCCCCGCAACATCCCTGGGCTTTGGGAATCACCACATCACAACCGTTGTGCTGGAGCACGAGAGCCGTCGCAAGGTTGGCCTGGGGGAAAAACGCATCCTGCGCACAGCCAAGCATCAGCCCCACCTTGGCGCGCCTCGGTCCAATGGCCGGCAGGAATTCGGGCAGGTTGTGATGGGCGTGAAGATCAGGAACAATCTCCTGCATGGAGCGAAGCGATTTTGGCAGGAGTTTCCCCCCCAAACGCACAAGACCTCCAAGACCAATCATTTGCAAGATGCGAACAGGCAAGAGCGCAAGTCGCATCCGATCGCGAAATGGAGTCAGGTTAAAAAGCATAAACCTTTGAAGCGCGGTGACGGTTGGCGCGGGGGGCGCAAGCCGGGTCATATCCTTCTTGAAGGAGTGAATAATGTTGTGATATTGAACGCCTGATGGGCAAGCCGTCTCACAAGCCATACACTCCAGGCACAAATTGAGGTGCCCCTGGGCCTCGGGGGAAAGCTCGGCCCGGCCATCCGCGACCGCCCGCCACAAGTAGATCCGCCCGCGGGGAGAATCGTTTTCGTTTCCGGTTTCGACATAGGTCGGACAGGAACCCAAACAGAGCCCGCAGTGGACACAGTCCATGAAGTATTCGTAGTCGATGTTGGCGCCCAACGGGTTGCCTCCATCTGCGGGAGTGCACCCGGCCAGAGGGAGCGGAGTTTTTGTGGCGGCTGCGGTCATGAAACGAACCTCGTAAGGCGTGGATTTTTGTATGCTTGGCGTCGATTTCAATTTCTCAAAAGTCTAGGTTCCGGGCAGAAATCTTCCCGGATTAAAGATCTTCAATGGATCCATTTCCCGGTGCACCCGCCTTGCGACCTCATGGTCGGCGCGCGGTTCGCCCCAAACCACAACAGCTTTAAGGTGTGAAGGGGACCCAGATTCCACCACGAGGTTGCCTCCCCTTTCCAGCGCAAGCCCGCGAAGTTTTGCCGTGTATTCCTGAATTTTTTCGACTGGGGTATCACCTGGAAAATGCACCCGTGCGATTCCATTTTCCAGGTGCCCTGTGACACGACCTTCGGCGCCCAGCTCGTTCGCCTTTGTAAGGACATAGTGGACATCCGATGCCCTGGCTGTCGCCTTGAGAGTGATGGGCACATCCGTGGAAAGGTTTGAACCGGGCCAGTGTTGACCCAGGGATGTTAGAGCCTGCCAGAAAGCCTCTTCCTTTCCGTCTTGAAGAGTGGTGGGTTTCCATAGGCTCATTTCCTGAGTCAGGGTTTCAACCTGCCATCGAGTGGCTGGTCCGTTCTCCTCGAAACCGACAGCGATATACCAACCATTTAGTTCTGTGTGGCCCGGATCGGGATTGACCAACCCATTCTGAAAGAGCGCCAGAGACGCCCTTGGATTCAGCACATCCACCGAAACAGGCCGTGTGCTGGAACCGTGCACCGCATGCGCCGCAGCTTGAAGATTCGCGGCGAAACAGTGCAAAAGCACAATCGCGCGCGCCTCAGGCACCGGCCGCAACTTGAATGTCACCTCGGTAAGAATTCCCAGAGTCCCCAACGCTCCGGTCTGCAGCTTGCACAGGTCATACCCCGCCACATTCTTCACGACGCGGCCACCTGCTTTGGCCTCCTCGCCTTGGTCGTTTAAATATTTGATGCCAATGACATAATCCCGCAGGGTTCCATGCCCCAAACGCCTGGGCCCCGAAGCATTGGTCGCAATCAGACCGCCAATAGTCTCTTTTTCCGGATCGATCGAATCGATCGGCAAACGCTGGCCTTTTTCCGCGAGGATTTTGGCCAGTTTTGCGATCGTAATTCCTGTTTGAACTGTTATGGTCATGTCGGCTGATGGATAATCAATCACCGCATCCAGTGCGGTCATGTCAATTGCCGTTCCCGGCTTTTCGGGCAATCGACCCAGCCTTGTCCTGGTCCGCCCGCCAACGGGATACACCGCCGTTTGGGTTTGCGCCGCGTCACGAACAAGATTAGCCAACGCGGCCGGAGTGGTCGGTCGCATCAGTGGGAGATCGAGTTCGCCCAAAACGATTCTTCCGATCAGGGGGCAATCCATGCTGGTTTCGCCCCTGACATTGCTATTCGAGATATTGCTATTCGTGTCGGTCATAGGGCGGCCCTCCTTCCGGGCTTGTTGGGGGCATGAGCGCCATCGGTATGGACATGGCCCGCCTCGTTACATGCCCCGGCGGTGGGCAGCATTTTGCCCGGGCTGCAAAGCCCGTCGGGATTGAACGCTTTTCGCAAACGGGCAAACATTCCCAAATCGGCGGGACTAAAAAGCTTTGGCATGAAACTGATCTTTTCCACACCGATTCCGTGTTCGCCTGTCACCGATCCGCCCATGGACAGACAAGCATCAAGAATTTCCGTGCTTGCGTCCAGAACCTTTTTGACCTGTTCCGAATCCCTTTCGTCAAACAAAAGGATCGGATGGAGATTCCCATCCCCCGCATGAAACACATTAGCGATCTTGATTTGGTACTTTTCGCTGATCGAACGGATGGTCCGCAACATTTCAGGCAAACGGGTTCGGGGCACCACACCGTCCTGGGTACAATAGCTAGGCGCAAGACGCCCAACCGCGCCAAAGGCTTGCTTTCGACACTTCCAAAGAAGAAGCCTTTGCGCCTCGGTGTCCGCGCGGCGGATTTCCCGGGCCCTGGCTTTTTTCGCGATCTCCTCAATCCGAGATGCTTCCTCATCGAGACCAGCCTCGATCCCGTCCACCTCCATGATGAGCACAGCTCCCGCATCGAGTGGGAATCCGAATCCGAAGGCCTCCTCAACCGCCCGGAGAATAAGCGAATCGAGCAACTCCAGGGCTGCGGGGACGATTCCGGCGGCGATAATTCCAGAGATGGCTTCCGTGGCGTCATCAACGGTTTCAAACACACCAAGCAGGGTTCGGTATCCGTGGGGATTGCGGGTGATGCGGACCCAACTTCGACAAGCCACTCCGAATGTCCCCTCGGAACCAACGGTAACGCCTGTCAGGTCATAACCCGGGCTATCCTCCACGGGACCACCCAACATGACGATCTCGCCATCGGGAAGCACCATTTCCACGCCCAGAATGTGATTGACGGTCACACCATATTTCAGCGTGTGGGGGCCACCCGAGTTGGTCGCGACATTGCCGCCAATGGTACAGGCGCCCTGACTGGACGGGTCCGGGGCAAAGTGCCAACCGCTCGACTTGATCTGGTTGGTAAGCCAAACATTGACAAGTCCGGGATCGACAACTGCGAAGCGGTTGCGGGAATCAACTTCCCAAATCCGCTTCATACGGGCCAGCGAGATGACAACCCCGCCCCCGATGGGCAAACAACCTCCAGCAAGGCTCGTACCCGCGCCTCGGGGAAGGAAGGGAACCTTCGCCTGATGGCAGATTTTGACAATGCGCGAAACCTGCGCGGTGTCATTGGGAAAGACCACCACTTCTGGCTTGTTGCGCTCGATGGTGAAACCATCACACTCATAAACGAGGAGTTCGGAATCGTTGGTGATCATTCCGGCGGGACCAACGACCGCTCGGAGTTGATCGAGGATTTTCGCATCCATGGGGAAGCTGCCTTGCTGGGTGGGAGGGGCCCCTTGCGGAGCCCATTTCAATCAACCTCGAATACCGAAAGCCTATGACCTAGTACCTAAGACCGCTGGAACGGAGATGAACAAAGGGCTTGGGGGCTTGTCCTTCGACCTCGGGCCCGCGCTCGCCATCGAGAATGTCGGCGATCAGGAGGTCATGATCGCCTGCACCCTGAAACCCTGCCGACCGACACAAAAACCAGGCGCACCCCTCATCAATGGTCGCGGCTCCAGATTGGCCACGGCGGGTGTGACCAATACCCTCGAAGGGGCTGTCGGAGGGTTTTCCAAAACGGGAAAGGAGATCCTTGCGCCCATCGGGGAGAATGGTAACAGTGAAATCGGCGCCTGTTTCCAAAAGGGCACCAAGGCCGCGCCCTTTCGCCAGAGCGATACTTAGCCTGGGCGGATCAAAGGAACACTGCTGAACCCAACTGGCAAGCATGGTCTGGTCGGCGCTCGTTTCCGGATTTCGCGCCGCGACCACGAAAAGCCCGCTGGGAATACGGCCCAAGGCGCGCCCAACGGCATCCAAATGTTCCGGACCAACAGCGGTTTCTTTATGAGTGTGTTTCATATTGGAATCTTAGTGGTTGCCCGGAAAGGGCCAAAGGAAACCCCAGGGACCGGCAGGAATCTGGATCAGGAATCTGGACCGCCCCTTATTTCCCCGCCAAACGGAGACCAAGAGGCAGGGCGTCACCCAAAAGATTGGCCTGCCGGGTGGTTTCGGATTCCGAGGTGTCTTGTCGGGCCAGGTCAAAGGCCGTTTGAAGCCCCTGGGCCGACAGAAGCGATTCGATCCGGGCAAGTTGAGGCTCTGGCAAATCAAGATGACGGTCACCCGATGGACGAATCAACTCCGTGCAAAGAAGCGTCCATTGCCCCAATTTGCCGGGATTGGCGGCAAACGAACCCTCCAGCAGTTCGACCCAGGATTCCAGTGCCTTTGTAGGCAGGATGGAATTGACCGGTCCATAAATAAGCCTGCGGGTTCCCAAACGGGCCAGGGACCAAAAGGCATAATCAGGCGCTTCAGGACGACGAATCAACCTTAAAAGCGGCTCCGCCAACGCGGTTTTTGTGGCAATATCAAGCCGTTCCAGACTTGCTGCCAGGCGCCACATCTCAGCCAGTTCCGCAGTGGGAGGTCTGACAACCGTCCGCCCCTTCACGGGAAGAAGGACTCCCCGCAGGCGATTCATCAGCCCCTGTTGCCTGGCTTCGTCCAGCCCGCCGGAAACACGCCTCCACATAACCCACCAGGCTTGCCCCCCCTCACGAGGCTTGCCCGCCTGGGGTCCATAAAGGATTTTCCAGAGTGTTTCCATCCGGAAATTGTCCCCTGCCATGCCAAAACCAGGACGCAGGCACCACCCCGCCAGGAGCGCCCAGCGTTCGAAGATTTCCGGGCCGGCTTTTCGTCCTTCGGATCCCTGATGCAGCGTTTCCCAAAGTCTGCGACAAACACTTACAGGCCAATCCTGGCGACTTTGGCCCAGCGATTCTTCCAGGGATTTGACAAGGGATTTGGCCGCTTCGCGATCGTCTCCCGACAAAACCTTGGACAAAAGCTCCAAAGCAGGAGAGATTTGGGATTCGTCAATAATTTCGATTGGCCCGGTGGGAGCGGCGGCGGTTTCGCCAACCGATGAAGCGCCATCGCTTGATGGGGCTGGCCGCATGTTGAATTCGAGTTTCCAGGCCTGGTTCGCCTCACCGCCGATCAGCTCAAGCTCGAGTGTACCTATTTCCGTGGGCAAAGCTGCCAGGTGCACTGTGACCGTTTTCGAGGCGGAACTTTTGCCCGCTCGCAATCTGGTTTGTAGGTCCCCCTGGGCCAACAATTCGCCTTCCCGGGCGAGAATCAGATCGCCAGGCTTGTCCTTGGGCCTTGTCGTGGAACTATGAAGCGCAAAACGAACGGGCTCACCCAAGGTAAGCTCCAATTCGGGCTTTGCCAATACCACCGCAACACCTTCCTCCGATTGACGGGGAAGCACACACAAAAGAGATTGCCTTCCTTCGGAATCAGGTTCCTCCGCCAAAGCAACATAATAGCTTCGGGCGCTCCCGCCCTGGACCCTTTTACCCCCAGTGGCTTTGAGCCAGGCAAAATGGGCCGCGCCCCGCGCAACCGCCAGATCGAGCGACCCTGGAACAAAAACCCTCAAAGGTGCCGTGTTTTCGTATTGAGGATACCAGCGACCCAGAACATGAATGATACGCTCGCGCAAGGCAGAGGCGTGAAATACACCTCCATTAAAAAGCAGGGCATCAGGGCCCTTTTCCCCGGGAAGTTGGTTGGCAAGAAACGCGGCCAGGTGACGGGTGATTGCAGGATCCCTGGCATAAGGGAGCCCCGCATCGATCAGCCCGGTCTTTGCGGACACAACGGGTAGATCGGTTCGCTCACAGACGGGAAAGAGGCCATCCAGTAGAACCTGATTGAGATCGTCCCGGGAAATTTTTGTGGACAGCGTTCCCGCCATGAGAGATCGGCCGCGCCCGGTGACTGTCACAGTAGCCTCATTCGATTCCGATCGGGAAAAGAGGGCTTCCTTCGCGGATCGACAGGCCTGGATCATTTGCGCCAACTGAGATCCATCAAGACGCGTATTTAGCTTTGACTCGGCGAAATGGGCGAGTGTCCGGTCCATATTGTCGCCACCAAGAAGCAGGTGGTCGCCCACGGCCTTTCTTGACCAGGCGAGTTCACCTTCGACACTTGTGGCCTCGATAAGGGTAAAATCGGTCGTGCCACCACCCACATCGACCACCAACACGGTCATGCCGGGCTCGAAAGACGCGGCTTCTCCTGAATGTTCGGAAAGAAAATGGTAAAAGGCGGCAAGGGGCTCCTCCAGGAGGGAAGCTTTGGCCAGACCGGCTTGGCGGGCGGCTTCGAGGGTGTGTCGGCGTGCCTGATCGTCAAACGAGGCGGGTATGGTGATAACAACATGCTGCTCGGAGAGTTTGGCCCCCGGGTGTGCTTGGTGCCAGGCGTCGACCATGTGGGAGAGGTACGATGCGGAAGCGTCCACCGCACTTATCCGGATTTGGCCCTCTGGCGCCTGCCAGGGCAAAAGCGGAGCCGCCGGGTCCGCTTTGGGATGGGCAAGCCACGATTTCGCTGAGCTGATCATCCTGCCCGGGACACGGGCACCCAAAGTGCGGGCAACCTCGCCGACCCAAGGGCGTGAAGACGGTCCCCAGGGGAGTTGGCCGACACCTTCGGGAAATTCTCCTTCACCGGGAAGATATCCAAAAGAGGGGAGAAGCGGACGAACGGCGGCCTGGTCGGGCTGGACTAATTGGACCAGCTCCAAAGGCTGGGTTGCCCCACTTTGGGATCCCGTGGGAACAAAAGCCAATGCACAGTTGGTTGTTCCGAGGTCAATTCCGACGAAATGCTTCTTCATGAGGGGTGGAACAATCCCAAAAGGCCAAAGAGGGCGTAATTTGGGTTATTTTAGGTGGCTGCCCTGTTATCGGCTTGAAATCCCGGATCGGCTTGAAATCCCGGGCCTGAATCCAAACGAAGCGGCATTGCAAGACACCAGGAAACCGTTGAGGGGGCCCTTGCTACTGACATTGAGGTCAAGTCGGGGCATTGACCAACCGAATCCCCATGGCGGCCAATGGGTTAGAAAGGGTAAACTGCCCAGCATGAAGGATTCTCGCAAAAGGTCCGGGAGGGCTGGGGCTATGTCGAAACAGCAAAAAGGCTGGGTGAGCCCACAAACAGAAAAATTATCGGGCAGAAACCTCGTGGTTTGGGTTATTTTTTGCGCCCTTAACCCCATGATTTTCGCACTTTGCGGATGCCAATCCGTTCCTGGTGGCCAAGGGGCCACGGCCGGGGCTGCTGGACATCTCTGGTTGGTGGGAAATGGTGTTCGGGACTATCCCGTCCCCAAAACAGTTGCGGCCAAAGCCGTTCAGGACGCAATGACCCACATGGGTATGACCACCGTTCGCGCATCCCATTCGACGGTCGAATCCAGCCTCGAATACAAAGCCCTTGATGGCACCTCCGTGGGAATCCATCTTGAAGAGGAACATCCGCCTGCCCCGGAAATTGCCGTTCGAACGGTGATTTCCGTTAGAGTGGGTGCCTGGGGTGATGACATCAAAACGGACCAGATCTTTTTGGCAATTAGCAATGCCCTTAGCCTGCCTGTGGCACCCGGGGAACAAGCCCCAGGGAGATTGGCCCCCATAGCGGTAGGTCCAACCGAAAACGGAGTATCCGGCCCTGTTTCCAATTCGATTCCGGGAACCGTGATCTATCCGTCCGCATCGCCTTCGGGCCCTTTTGCCCGGCCCCAAATTACCCCTCAGGCGAATTCCCAGGTAATTCCCCAAACCTATCAGGTACCCGGCCAGCAACCCAATACCCAGGTGGCACCCACTTTGCCCAATGAGGGTTTTCCCCAAAACACCCCCCTAAATTACCCTCAACCCGTTCCGGCGGGTGTTCCTGTTTATGGAGCACCAAATTCTGGGGGTCCTCCCAATGGTGGGGCCGGCCCCCTGGTGCCCATTCCCGGCAACAATCCCTATCCCCCGATCAGCCCCATATCCCCACCGGGATACAGGCCAGCAATTCCGGGCCAATAAAACCAGGTTCAGTAAAACCGGGTCCAGGAGAATAGCGCAAGTGATGAGACTTTTGGGTATCGATATAGGCGGAGCCAACATCAAGGCAGCGGTGCGCACCTCGCACAAGATCGAACAGGCCCGTTCCTGGTCTTTTCCCCTTTGGAAGGACCCCGCAGGGCTACCCGAAAAGCTCCGCGAGGTCTTTGAACAGGTCGGTCCAGTCGATGTGATTGGGGCGACAATGACAGGCGAGCTTTGCGATTGCTTTGGCTCCAAAGGAGAGGGAGTCCGGGCGATTGTGGACGCCCTCGACGCTCTAAAAGATGGAGCGAACCTGCGATGGTGGTCCACTGAGGGGCGTTTTGTCGGGTCCGAAACCGCCAAGGACCAATTTTTATCCATTGCAGCGGCAAATTGGTCCGCGGGCTCGCACTGGCTGGGAAGGAAATATTCAGAGGGTCTGGCCCTTTGGATCGATATCGGCTCAACAACCACCGACATCATTCCCATACTCGATGGAAAGCCAATCCCTTTGGGTATTACCGATCCACAAAGAATCCAATCAGGGGAATTGGTTTACACGGGAGTGAGGCGAACACCTCTGTGCGCTCTTATGGGATTAAACGGAGCGACAGAATTTTTTGCAACGACAGATGACCTGTTCGGCATTTTGGGTGACATGCCCGAATATTCCAACGATTGCGACACAGCGGATGGAAAACCACGAACCCAAATTGCGCGAAGACTGCGCATGGCGCGTATGCTCGGAGGGGATCTTGGAACGACAAGCGAGGACGAAATCGTGGGACTAACCCACTCGCTTCGCAAGGTGATGGTCGACCGAATTGCCAACAGTATTGAAACCATCCAGAGTCGTGTAGGCCGCGAAATTGGACGTTTTTTGGTATCAGGATCCGGCGAGTTTTTCGCCAGGCAAATACACCAGGAAATCCGGGGCGATTCATCCCCAAGAGTTGATCTGTCCAAACTCCTTGGAAAAGCAGCATCGACGGCACTTCCGGCGGTGGCACTTGCGATGCTTCTTGAAGTTCAGGGGTGTTAACCGATGTCCCGTGTCACCATGTTGAAGCTTGGGGGCAGCCTTTTTGATTGGGAGGGTTTGCCAGGAGCGTGGCTCCACTGGCGACGGAGCCTTGATCCCTCCGAAATGGTTTGGGTGGTTCCAGGCGGCGGACTTGCCGCAGACAGCATCCGAAAATTGCAAAGGGTCCATAAATTCCCCGACTCGATTGCCCATCATATGGCGATAGACTCGATGCTTTTATTAAAGCCTTATCTTTTGGAACTATTTGCGACATCCAAAAGCGGAAATAAATGGCCGACCGAAATTGTCCCACTCAAGGAGATGCTCGCCAATCTCGACCACCTGGATGGGCGATTGCCCGAGGATTGGTCGGTGACCTCTGATGCGATCACCCTTCGATTGGCGGATGGACATCAGGTCAAAAAAGTTGTTTTTTTGAAATCGGTTGGCCCCAAAAGCTCAAACAAGCTGGACAATCCGATAAACAGGGGCTGGGTCGATGCCTGGACTTGCGAATTTGGTCGTCAATGGCTTGCGAGTCATGGAATGGAATTTGAATGGGTCAATCTGCGCCGCTGGCTTCCAAAGGATTGACAAATCGGGCCAATTCGGTCACCAAATGCTCATCCACATTTCCCGTGCGCAGACCGGAACAGACTGCTCCCCGAACCGCAAACCAGTCTGGGCCAAAAGGGCTAAGTGTTTCTATTGTGGCCCGCTTGAGAGACCCCGCCAAAGCCAAAGCCATCCCCATTCCGGCGCTGCGGTGGCGAAGTGTGGCAATTGCCTCGAGATCACAAAAATCGAGCAGCCCACGCCCATCCTTGACAAAGGTGTCGATAAGGAGGACGGAAGCGCCCATTCCTGCGGCCAATTCGAGGATTTCCAGCGGGCGAGGACAGGCGGCATTTTCAAAATCCGCATAAGCTACTGCAACAGGAATCAGGCTGGTTTCCCACACATCAAAAAATGCGGCAGCAAGCCGTTCCCTCAGGACATTACCCCGCAAACCCGAGAGCCCCCACTTTACATACTTAAAAGGCTCAGGAGGCACCCTTCCGTCCCAATCCGCCAACTCCCCCAAAGCGGCGCTTAAGGGTTTCCTGTCGCCGATTTGATCTGCGATTTCCTGCCAAATTTGAGGTGTGGCCGCGCCCAAAGACCCGGCGAAGGGTTCCTTGACATCAATGATGTCTGCTCCCCCGGCCAAAGCTGCCTGGGCTTCTGTGGCGTTTCGCACACTAACTAGCAATCCGGCCAAAAATGGTTCTCCCATAGAGCGAAAATTGCCCAAAAACGGGGCAACCGCAATGTTTCAACAGATTCCCAACTAATGGGTTACGAAAAGTTTTGGTCACTGCGATGACCAAACCTCCCTTTTCGCACATCACCCTTTCCGGCTAACCTGTAAGCATGTCTTCCGCAGAAATGATGCTGGATACCGAGGTCTTTCACGGCCCCCTCGATTTATTGTTGTATCTGGTGGACCGGGAAGAAGTCGACCTGCTTCTGATGCCCCTGGAAAAGATCGCCCGCCAATACAGGGATTTCCTGGAACTTCTCCAAATCTTCGAGGTTGAGGAGACGGCTGGCTATGTGGCGACTCTGGCCAGGCTGGTGGAAGCCAAAAGTATGCTGGTTTTGCCTCCGGAGGTGATTGACCCGCCTGAAGAAGAGGAGGAAGCGCCGCTGGAGCAATTCCGCGAAAATCTTTTTCAACAATTGGCGGAATACCGCAAGGTCCGCGAGGCTGCGAAAAAGCTATTGGAATTGGCGGCCCGGTCGGGCAAACTCCATGGTCGGGCATTTTCCCTCCCACTGCCAGGTACCCAGCAAAAAACCGTCCTACCCATGCGCGTCGGTAGGCTGGAAATATGGGACTTGGTCAGCGCCTTCGGGCGTCTCATGCGCGAGATCGACCCGGAGTCGGTCGAAACAGTCAGTTCCGATCCGACGCCACTTTCCCATGTGATCGATTCGGTAAAGGGAAGGATTCTTGCCGAAGGACCGCTGAGCCTAAGGCAGCTTTTCACCGAACCCAAAACCCGGGGCCGCTTAATCAGCCTCTTCCTTGCAATCCTCGAACTGGCCCGACATCAGGGAGCACTCTTGCGCCAGGATGCATGGCTGGATGACATTGTGGTCTGGTTTGATGAGAATCCCAAACAGGACGATATTCATAAGGAAACCAGGAATGAGTAAGCCCCAAAGTCACCTTCCCCGACAGGTGACTGAATCCCAAAGGGAATTCCCCGAAAATTAAGCCGTCCGTCGAAGTGGCTTGTTTGTCAGAATCCCATTGGCAAATACGGCCATATCCTCATCCGGACTATCCGACTCAAATCGAAGCGACGACCCGGCGACATATTCCTCCATCGCATCCCACGCCATCCACCTTCGGCCCAGTCGCTCGGCCACCGAACCTGTTGTGTTGGAACCCGAGAAGGGATCAAGGACCAAATCTCCCGGTTCGGTAAGAAACTTGATAAAAAACTCAGGCAATCCTTCGGGAAAGCGGGCGGGGTGGGGAGTGATTCCGGCAGTTTTGCAACGACGCAGGTAGGGCGTATTGGATTCGGTGTTGGAAATCTGGAGCAGGTTGGGGGGAATGGCTCCACCATTGTCCCTTTCGAAACCCCGGGCCACCTGATGTCCGGAGGGGCGGGTGTTCGGGCTGTAAAATTCCTCAGGCTTGGCCAAAAGGCGCTTCATACGATCCGAATAGGGGGCAAGAACTTTCCGCACATCCGCCTTGGGACTGGTGGATGGGGAAAGCCACCAAAGGTTGTTCACCGCGTCCTTTACCCGGATTTTGCGCTTGTTGACCCATTCGATGGGTGATGGAAGCTTGGCTGGATTAAACCAGTAAAAGTCCTCGGCAAGATGAAAGCCAAGGTCATCACAAAAGCGTAGGAGAAGGCGAAAATTTGCAAGGCTTCGGACAGGCAAACCCTTTTGGTACGCCCCACCCAAGTCGAGTACAAGGCTGCCGGTTTCCTTGAGGATTCTTTTGAACTCGGGACCAAAGGATGCGAGCCAATCGACCCATTCGATCTGGTCCAGATTCCCATAAGATTTGCCCCTTTGGAGAGCAAAAGGAGGGGATGTAAATATCAGGTCGACCGAGGCATCGGAAACCTCGCGGATCTGGTCCTCGGCAGGGCCCACAGAGGCTTGTCCGAAAAATGTCCGGTAACCAACGGGAGCGGAGGTTCCCATAAGGGAACCAAGTACACGAGCAACCACGGTGTCACCTCAATGATGGAGCCTTCCCGCAAAGGATTGCGCAAAGGCAAAGGTGACATCGGCGCCTCAAAGGCCCCTGATAGATTGAGGTGGGAAAATTCCCGATTGGGTTCAGGAAAGCAAACGGGCTCAACCCGCAAATCGCTTATAACCGATAAAGCCAAACAGAAGGCGTGCAGTTTCAGGGTGGGTCCCATCCACCCTGACATCCTGGTCGACAACGACAAATCCGCCCTAAACCTTTCCAGGCTCCCTTGAGTGGTCCATGAAGCCGAACCGCCTGGATGAAATAGTGGCTGCACGAAGGTTCAAAGCGACAGACCGTCGGCATAATCGGCGCGATTACCATCTGGTAGGCACGCACAAAAAGGATCATGGCCGTTGACAAAATCCATGTGAGGAACCGGGCCATGGCCTAGCCTTCCCCAGGAACAGGAGCCGAGGTGGAGGTTTGGCCTCCAGGATTGCCTTTTGCACCGGGAGATTCAGGGGCCCGATTGTTGCCTGGCTTTTTGTCATTATCCTTTGGGGGACGATATCCTTGCTGGGGGCGGGTCATTCCACGCCTGACCAAACGCGCAAACGATTCACGCAGGACCTCCAGGGAGGGTGGGCGCATGGTTCGGGAAAGAATCACAAAGTCATAGTTCCCTGGCCAGGAATGGTGGTCAAGCCGAAAAGCCTCGCGCAACATCCGCTTCCAAAGGGTGCGGTTGGGGGCATTTTTTGTCACCTTTTTGGATATGCAAAGGCCTACCCGGTGCTTTCCCAGATTATTGGATTTGAGATAAAGAACCATATTTTTATCTGAAACCGAGGACTTCTGGGAGAATACCGACTGAAACTCGGCGCCCTTGAGCAGGCGCATCTCCTTGGTAAACCGGAATCCCAAATGACTGGTTGGCGGGCGATCCCCGGAAGCGGGCACCACCGGCTCGCTTGCGGATGCCCCAACAGGGATTGGCCCGGCCAACCCCGGAGAATTCGTTTGGGGCGCGACCGCCGCATCGGGCAACATGGTTTCCGAAATCCTGGAAGAATCAGGCGCTGGGGTTTCGTTCAAAACGAACCTCCCATCAGGCCCAACCCAAACCGGATCGGGCATCTTGGGGATTCAGTTTGCCAAATTCCTCGAGCAATTCCCTCGCTTTTCCCTCGGTCACCGCGGGGGCGATAATCTTCACCTCAACATACTGGTCGCCGTCCTTGATTCCCAAGCCCTTGAGACGCAAGCGCTTTCCGCTGGAAACGCCCGGGGGAAATTTGACTTTTATGCGCGAGCCCGAGATCGACGGGACCTCGACGGAGGTCCCCAAGGCAGCCTCTACCAGACTCAATGGGCATTCAAGGATGATGTCGTTGTCCTGACGCCTGAAATAAGGGTGTGGCTCGATATGTATCTCAAGAATGAGGTCGGCGCCTCCTTCGGCCTGACCACCCATGCGGAGCTTTTGACCTTCGGCGGCGCCAGTGGGTATTTTCACATCGATATTTTTGCCACCAACCGAAATTCCCACTTTGCCACCATTGGCTGCCGTGAGAAAATCAATTGTCAGACCAGCGACCTGTTGTTGGGGAGGGGCCTTGCGACCTTTTGTGGCCCGGCCTTTTTTCCCACCAAAAAGATCACCGAAAGAGAAACCTCCACCCCCCCCGCCACCACCACCACCGGCCCCGCCAAACATCTGGGCCAGATCCTCCATGTTGATATTCCCCTGACCAAAGGGATTACCACCACCGCCGCCGCCGAAAGGGTTGCCGCCCCCGCCGAACGGATTGTTTGGATCCTGATGACCGAACTGGTCAAATTTGGCCTTCTTGTCCTTGTCGCCAAGGATCTCGTAGGCGTCCTGGACTTCCTTGAATTTTGATTCTGCCGTCTTGTCCCCGGGATTACGGTCGGGGTGAAACTGGCGGGCTTTGCCTCGATAGGCTTTCTTGATTTCGTCCTCGGATGCGGCTTTAGCGACACCGAGCACTTCATAAGGGTCGAGGGGCATGGCTATTGGGGATCTATGGGTTGAAGAACTTCGTTAAGGCTATTTTACGCATTCCCTTGGTTTCCCCAACTCCTACCCGGTGATTCCCCGGGCCTTGGTGGGAATTCCCAAATCTTCGAGGGGATTCGCTAATATCTGCCAGAAAACAGGCAATTCCGCCCCTTTGTAACTGATACACGCCCAATGGGAACCGAGGACCGATTGCCCAATCAAGGTCCAGCCAATGGGTTTGGAATCGGATTTTCCCAGCTGACGAAGTACCGGCCGGGCCGGATCCGCCACTTCGATCCAAACCTCATCCATTCCAAAACCAAGGCCGGTTCCAAGAGCCTTTACCACGGCTTCCTTGGCGGTCCAGATGGCGAAAAAGGCCGCCGGTTCCCAACTTTTTTGCTCCAGTGCCTTCACCTCTTCCGGATGAAACCATCTCCGGGCAAGAGCCTCACGCGATCGGAGATCCCGAACCGGTTCCAGATCGACGCCGATTTCCCGATTTGGGCAAATTGCGATAAGCGAAACACCATGGGAATGGGAAACATTGAAGTGGGTATGCACCGATTCGCGGTCTTGGGCTCGATGCTGGTCGAGGTGAGGCTTGCCGGCGGCATTTTGCCCAAAAGAAATCCGATCGGCGGGAATCCCTGTCCACTGCCCAAGCAAATTACGAAGCCCCGCACGAGTCAGTACGAATTCACGCCGGGGCCGGGTGTGAATAAGCCTTTGGGCCCGTGCGCGCTCGCCATCGCTTAATCGCGCAAAACAGGCCTCATAAAGCTCATCGGGAGAGTTATCCGTCGTGTTTGTGACAAAGGAATAAACCGCGATCATCAGCGTTTACCCTTTGGAAACGGATAGGAATAAGCTAAACCGGTGCCTGCACCCCTGTCAACCCAACAGATAATGTAGCCCAACCATCGGGGATAATGAAACCTTTCAACCCTCAATAAGGATCTTGATAATGCGCCGACTTCCAACGCGCACGATCAGGCCATTATGGATTTCGATCAATTGGTTCGGATCCGAAACTTTTGTCTTGTCTGGGCCAATGGAAAGGCTACCCTGCTCTACCAGACGCCTGGCCTCGTTGTTGCTCTTGGCCAAACCAAGGGCCGCAACCAGCTTGGATGCGCCAAGCTTTCCTTCCACCAAAAGGCTTGCGGCCAGATTGACCTCCGGGATATCCGTTGGGTCCTGGCGTTCGCTAAAGCGCTTTCGCCATTCAGCGGCCGCGGCATCGGCTGCGCCGGAGCCATGGTAAAAAGCGACTATTTCCTTACCCAAACGCTCTTTTGCTTCGCGGGGATGGGTTTGGGAGGGATCCGCCAAAGCGGGAATATCCGTTTCGGGCAGATCCGTAAGAAGCTTGAACCATTCCCCCATCAGGTTGTCCGGAATGCTCATTGCTTTGGCGAATTGGTCGTAAGCCGCTTCAGCCACACCAATATAGTTGCCTAAGCTCTTGCCCATGCGCCTGTTGCCATCAAGGCCACGGAGAATCGGCAAAGTCATGGCGACCTGGGGTTCCTGGCCATCGTCCTTTTGCAATTCACGCGCGACCATGAGACTGAAAAGCTGCTCGCTGCCACCCAGTTCTACATCCGCGCGAATGGCGACCGAATCGTGCCCCTGCATCAAAGGATAAAGACACTCGTGCAAGTAGATCGGGGAGCCGGATTTGACCCTTTTGGTGAAGTCGTCACGCTCAAGCATCCGCTGCATGGTGATGCGCGAGGTGAGTGTCAAAACATCAAGAAAAGTAAATTTGGAAAACCAGTCGCCGTTGCGATGAACTTCTGTCTTTTGCAGATCGATGATACGACCAACTTGCTTGAGATAGTCGATCGCGTTGATTTCCACCTGTTCCTGGGTCAACCGCGCGCGGGTTTGATCACGGCCGGAGGGATCACCCACCAAAGCGGTGTAATTTCCAATGATCAGGACCGCTTGGTGCCCAAGATCCTGAAATTGGCGAAGCTTGCGCAAAGGGACAGTGTGTCCCAAGTGGACATCGATCCCGGTTGGGTCAATACCATATTTCACCCGCAGGGGCTTGCCCGTCACAACCGATTTTTCAAGCTTTTTTTGCAATTCGCCCGCAGGCACGGCATCATCAATGCCCCGCTTGAGAATATCCCACTGTTCGGCTGCGCTTTTCACGGAAAAAACTCCCGGATGAAATATTGGCTATTCGCCAGGCAAGATCCCATGGTTAATTAAAATAAAGCTTTGGAGCCATAAGATCCCAGCTAAGATTTTATTAAAAGGCTGGGCAAAGTTTGGGGATCTAAGGAGGCCGTACCACAACGGTTCCCGTTCCCGAGTAACTTGCAAAGCCTCCGTCAGGACCAAAAGCGTTTCGCACATGACGGATTTCGATGATTTTGTCCGTCTCCGACCAGGCAATAGCAACAATATCCTGGCGGATATTCACACCGACCAGATTGTGTCGGCGGACAAGCCAACGGGTCGCAGACAGGATCCGTTGCCTTTTGGAGTAATCGACCGAATCGAGCGGGATCTGGGCATCGACCACGCGCCTTGACCGGACTTCGACCACCACGAGGGTTTCCCCGTCACGGGCGAGGATGTCTATTTCCCCAAGTCCTGGGGCCTCAATATTGCGCGCGATGATGCGCAGACCTTGGCTGCGTAAATGGTTTGCGGCGATCCGCTCGGAACGATTCCCGAGCAGTCGCCGCCATGTCCATTTCTGAGGACGAAACAGGTCGGTCCAGGAGAACAATCGCATCGCGTTGTCCCTCCAAAACCTGCAAAAAGCCGATCCTAGCGGACGACTTTCTTGCGCTCGCGAAGACGGGTGGCCTTGCCAACACGGTCGCGGAGGTAGTAAAGCTTGGCACGGCGAACTTCACCGTGGCGCTTGACTTCGAGTTTCGAAATACGGGGAGATTCAAGCGGGAAAATACGCTCTACGCCTTCGCCTTGAACAATGCGGCGCACGGTGAACATAGCGGTGGCGCCATGGCCACGCATGGAAATCACAAGGCCGTTGTATACTTGGATCCGCTCTTTTTCGCCTTCCAAAAAGCGAAGGTATACATCAACCGTATCACCGATCGTGAATTCGGGAATTTGGCGGTTGACCTTAGCGGCCGTGCAGGCTTCCTGCACGCGTTGACGGGCCTTATCTTCAACCAGGGACATCAGTGCGTTCTTCATGATCCATCCTGCCTTTCCAATAAATCTATCGTTTGCCATCCGCTTTGGTCTTTGAGGACTCCGCGTCCACCCCTGACCGCAGCAAAGTCTGTTCGCGTCTCCACCTGGCGATCCTGGAGTGATCGCCGGAAAGGAGGACTTCAGGGACCTCCATATCACGAAACACCCTGGGCCGGGTGTATTGCGGATATTCGAGGAGGCCTGGTTCGCTGTGCGATTCTTCCACCGCGCTTGCCGGATCGCCGAGAACTCCGGGAATAAGGCGCATCACGGTTTCCATGATGACCATTGCAGGAACCTCGCCACCATTGCAAACAAAGTCTCCAATGGAGATCTCAAGGGGCTTGAGCCCCAGCCGGATCCGCTCATCGAAGCCTTCGTAGCGCCCGCACAGAAGAACCAGCCGTTGCTGTTGGGCCAATTCCTGGGCAAGTGCCTGATTGAGGCGCTTTCCCGAAGGAGTCAGCATCACCAGGATTCCCTGCACGGGATCGTCAGCCTGCACAGCCTCCACCGCATCGAACAAAGGTCCGGGCATGAGGACCATTCCAGGTCCACCCCCGAAGGGCTTGTCATCGACGCTTTGGTGCCTGCCACCCGCCCAATCGCGGATGTTCCAAATCCTTGCCTGAAAGAGCCCTTTGCCGATTGCCTTGGCCATGAGGCTTTCCCCAAGAAACCCCGAGAAAATCTCAGGAAACAGGGTAAGCACATCAAAGCGCAAAGTCAGCCTCCGGAGCCCATTGGCCCGACATGAACCTTCCCAACCAATCCCACATGCGAAAGCACAAGGACGAAATCAGAAAGGTCGTCGAACCATCAGCACTTATACAGTCTGAGCTGCGGCTGCGGCCTTTTCAAACTCTTCCATGTAGCGCTTGATGAAAGCGGCAACATGTTCCGAAGGTTGGGCCCCAACGCTCAGCCAATATTTCACACGGACAGGGTCGAAGCTAACGCGCTTCTCCTTCTCCTTGATGGCGGGATCGTAGGTTCCGAGCTCCTCGAGGACGCGACCGTCACGGGGTTGCTTGGAATCGATCGCCACGATCCGGAAGAAGGCGCGGTGCTTGCGCCCCATCTGCTTCATACGAAGTCGAACTGCCACTGCAATCATCCTTCCTGGCGAACCGGACACCATGTCCCGTCGCCCCTTGCGCACCACCTACTAGCGGTGCTTCTTCTTGCGGCGCAACGCCGCACGCTCCCTGGGGGACAATCCTCCGTCCCCTTGGTCTTTAACGGCGAGTTTCGCACCCGGCATGAATCCGCCCATCTTCCCAAGACCAGACACCATGCGGATCCGCTCCAGCATCGACATCTTTGCCATGGGGCGCATGAACGCCCGGATTTGCTCAAACACCGTAATCAGTTGCTTGACCTCGGTCGCCAGCACGCCACTACCCTTGGCGATGCGCATACGACGGGCATAGTCAATATCGTCGGGATTCTTCCGCTCCTTGGGGGTCATCGAATCGATGATTCCCTGGATGCGCTTGATGGAGGCCTCGGGATCCTGATCCGCGGGCATCATATCCGACACGCCGGGAAGGGACCCAAGAACATCCTTGAGCGGCCCCATCTTGCGAATCAGGGGAAGCTGCTCACGGAAATCCTGAATTGTATAATCACCCGCTTCAAGCTTCTTTTGCTGCTTGATACGCTCTTCTTCGGTGATTTCGGATTGTACGCGCGAGACCTTTTCGACAAGCGAAAGGATGTCGCCTTGGCCCAGGATTCGCTGAGCCATCCCCTCTGGACGGAATTCCTCAAGGCGGTCGAGCTTTTCGCCCATACCGATAAACTTGATTGGGACCTTGGTGATTTCCTTGATCGAAAGGGCCGCGCCACCACGAGCGTCGCCGTCGAGCTTGGTAAGAATCACACCATTCAGATCGAGTGCTTCGTTGAAGGCGCGGGCACTTTGAACGGCGTCCTGGCCGGTCATCGCGTCGCAAACGAAGTAAACATGGTCGGGATGGACAGTCCGGTCAATCTGTCGCAGCTCGTCCATGGGCATTTCCGCCACATGCAAACGACCCGCGGTATCGAGAATAACCGTGTCAATCAAAAGGCCTTTGGCGTGGGCAACACCCCGCTTGCAAACATCCACAGGACTGGGGCCGATTCGTGCACCATCAGGTCCGGTCTGGATTTCTTCGCGATATACGGGAACTTCTATCTGTTTTCCCAACAGATCAAGCTGATCAATGGCGGCGGGACGCTGAAGGTCAGCCGCAACAAGCAGGACTTTACGCCCCTTCTGCTTGAGGGTAAGCGCCAATTTGCCGGCGGTGGTCGTTTTACCCTGCCCCTGGAGGCCGCAGAGCATAATGACGGTTGGACGCCCCTGGGCGGTTGGAATCGAGGCGTCGACGGGGCCCATAAGGGCAACCAATTCGTCGTAGACAACCTTCAATACCTGTTCGCCCGGATCCAGCGACTTGAGAACTTCCTGACCGATGGCGCGCTTGGTAACACGAGCAATGAACCCATTTGCGACATCCAGATGCACATCGGCATCCAAAAGCGCAGTGCGTACCTCGTCCAAACTTTCACGGATGTTCGCCTCTGTAAGGCGACCCTTCCCGCGAAGTTTGCGGAGCGCATCAGTCAGCGTTCTTTGCAAACCCTCGAACATGGAATTCCACAAACCAAAAAAGATTCCGGCCCGGCCCACCGAAGGCCGAGTCTTGGAATCATCTAGTATAAGGGGTAAATCGTCTGTCTGCAATCCAAGGAAGCCAAACCGCCCCCCCCAAAAGGGTGGGGATGGGAGGCCAAAAGCGTTTTTATATCTTTTGATCGCCTAACACAACACCCTCAAGGCCCCAGTTTGGCGGGTTTTTCGCCCCAATACCCTCATGAATGTCCCTTTGGATCCGCTCCAGATCTCCATCCTCAATGTATGGGAGCCCTTTTTTCCTGATACGCTCATACATGACCCCCGATGCCTCAGGGGTAAAACCGCTTCCGGGCTGGTGTTCAATGTGGTAAATCGCCAGTGGGCCTTCAAAAACTGATTCGGTCATTCCAACGGCCGCTGCCTTGTAGAGCAAAAGGGAATCGATGTGCATGGAAAAGCCATCGAATTCCCAATAACCACCCAGCTGGAAAAAATCGTCCCGCGACATAAGAGTGAAATCCCCACATCCATTGGTGTGCCAATGGGCCCGTTTGCAAGGATCCTGATCCGACTTGGGGAACCCCAAAACCGTGTCAGGATTTTCCGGGTAGCCTTTTGCCGATAATGAACCATTTGGGGCGGAAGAAAGCGGGCCAGGCGGCGAAGCCGGGGGTAACCGAAACAGGCTACGTTTCAGAACCGGGCGCAATGCCTCCTGCCAAATCCTTTCCACGCCAGCGCCCAGACTTCCCAGCACTCCATCCTGAACCAGCCTTAATTCATCAACCCGCATTGCCATAACCCGCTTGTCGGTGTCAACTTCCATGGCGGGAAGATCTCCCGCAAATGACATGAGCAGGGGAACCCAAACCGAAGGTTGTTCCGACCCTGTTGGGCCAGGGGTCGCGCCTTTCTGGAAATCGCTTTTTGCCTGGTTTTTTGGCTCAGGCAAAACAGGCACGGCGATACGAAGCCGTCTTTTGGTCTCAAGGCGAAATGTCTCCAAAAGAGATCCGTTATAAAATATGGATAATCGGCCGGGCTGACCCATGTGTGATGGGCCAGGTGCCGCCTCAATTTCCAGGATACTGCCCGCTGGCGCCGCCACCAAACTTTCCCGGTCCGCCCAACGATAAAACGGTTTGCCTGGCTCCTTTTCGATCTGGTGCCACCCCTTGCCCAGGAGGATGTCCTTCAGGCAGGAAGGCATAACAGCGGTCTCCTCCAGTCGAAATTCATGAATCCGGATCACCAGCCAATCCTGGGCACCGGGTGGAAGCGAACCTTCCCGCACCTTGAGGTCCACCCGCACGCGGGCCGCAACATCAAGGGGGATCTCGTGTTTTTCCTTACCCCGGAGGAAGATCCGCTGAAGCAGATTCCCCTCCTCATCGCAAATATCCAAAGGCAAGGATCCCGTGATATCCAGAACCAAAGGCTCAAGCTCCACCACCAGCGTAGGCTGTGATTCATAAACCTGAAAGCGGGCGTTGGGCTGTAAATAGGAGCCGATCCCCTGCTCCTCGTGACACTCGGAGAAACCAAAAAGGGGCCCAATACGCGGATCGATGACTTTTTCCCATTTGGGAGTTCCATCAGGATGAACCCGAATGGTGCTGGCGGGACGGTTTTGGCGAAGCTGGTGGGTTCGGGCCCAGGAAAGCATTGCTTCAATCCCCTGACCGACCGGAACTTCGTTACGAACATCGGTCCGGTCAATTCGGTAGAGAATTCCGTGAGCCAGAGTTTCCCGACAAAGCTCCCGAACAAGGTCATCATTAAAGAGGATGTCGACATTGGTAAAAAGAAGGTATTCTCCCAGGGCGCGTCGGGCTCCCACATTCTTGGCAATCATCTGATAAAGGCCCATCTTGTCGGAATGGTCCAATCGTTTATGCTCCTCGGAAGGAACCGTAACGATGCGGATATCGAGCTTGCCCCGTTTTTTTGGCCAGGAAATTGCCTCGGCCAATGGGGGGCGATCGGCTGGAGGATTCCACTCGACAAGAATCAGCTCCGCATTCCAGCCAAATCGTTCCGACTGCCCACAAAGCCCTTCCACAAAGGCTTGCATCCGGTGCAGCATTGATCCGCCATGATCATCATTTCGGGAGGTAGCAATGATGCTAAGGTAAGGTTGGCTCATGCGGGTATCTTGAATCGGGTTGGTTAGCCTTGGGAAACAATCGGTCTGTCCGACTGTCACAACTCTGTCCTTGTACCAAAATCAGACAGGTGAAGGGTATCGAAAAAAGGAAATTGCCAAGCGTTGCACTCGAAAGCCTGAAAGAGCAATTCGTTTTGAGGCGGCTTTCATTCTGTGGAACACGAAAGGAAAAGGAATTTGTCGAATCCATTCATCGGACAAGGATTCATCATAAAACATGGGCTGAATGAACATTTTTGGTTTGCTGGCTGGAAATCTTATTCGGGGTGGATGGCCATGAAAAAAAGAAACCTTCGCAACACCATCCGCCCTGGGTTTTTTAGTGGGGTGCTGATTGGGTTTGGCCAGATCCTATCGTTCGCAACTGCCCGGGAATCGAAAGATAACAAGCCTCCTGAAACCGCCAAGCCTTACACTCTCACCATTTCCGGCAGGGTCGATCCCGCAATGGCTCCGGTGGCGGGCCAAATGGCAACTCTTTTTTACCAATCGTATCCCCGGTTGGTTGAGCGATTTGGCAACCCGAAGAAACCCGCTCCCACCCAAATCGAATTGATCTTTGCGAAGGACATCAAAGTCCCCGCTTATTGCATTGGCTCGAAAATCACCGTAAGCATCGAATGGCTGACCAAGCACCCGGAGGATGTGGGACTCCTCACCCATGAATTGACCCATGCGGTTCAGGCGTACCCCCGATCCGAACCGGGGTGGTTTACGGAAGGGTTGGCGGACTATGCCCGTTTTTTGTACGGCCCAAAGGAACAACCCAACTGGGCCCTGCCCGCAAATTTGACGGAAAAGCAGAGCTACAAGGACAGCTACCGCGTGACTGGGAAATTTTTGTTTTGGCTCGATGGAAAATATCCGGGGGTTGTCGACAAACTCCATCGCAAAATGCAGGATCGGGAATTTGTTATCGAAGACTTCAAAACCCTGACAGGCAAAACTATCGACGAACTGTGGGAAGAGTGCGTGGGGAAATAATCAAAGGGAAAACAATCAAGGAACAGGTTTTGTCCTCAAAGCGTTAAAGGCAAAACACCTTCATAGCCCCCTTTTAGTACGACTACTATGCTTTGCGTAGTAGTAAAAATTACTTGAAAGAGAGTGACCGAAGGATCGCCATTAGCCTCTGGGAAACACAACTGCGCAAGGGATTGGCGGAACTTGCCATCCTTGCAGTGCTTTCCCGGGAAGAGGCGTATGGTTATCGCATCGTGGAAAAACTCCGGACCCTGGAGGGTTGGACCCTTTCAGAAAGCACCGTCTATCCCATCCTCACCCGGCTTGCCCGGGAAGGATTACTTTCGATCCGTACAGCCGCCTCTCCCACCGGCCCAAGCCGTCGTTTTTACCAGCTAACCCCCGACGGAAAGAATCACCTTTCCAAATTGAACCAGAGCTGGCGAAGCATTTCATGATCCCTGGAAACCCTATTGGCAGGAGAGCGATCATGACGATGGCGACAACCATGGAGTTGGCAAAACCGCTTCAGGCCCTTATCGATGCACGGCTCGACACCATCGACCGGATGATCCTGGGTCAGATCCCACGCGCCGACCGTTTGTCCATCCTGCGTGAGGTGGAGTCGCAGATCGAAGAACTGCTGGCCGAAAGGGATGCGGCATCCCTAACCCGGGATGATATCATTGAGGTCCTAAGGCAACTCGATCCCCCGGAGGCGTTTGTTCCCGAGGAGATCCCGGATCCGGCCATCCGAACCCCCCAATCCTTTTCGGGTAAGCGGACTTTTTCAACCAATTTCCGGCAAAATCAGGCGCAAACCCTCTCACCCGGAAAACCCTCTTCCCGGGCCGGCTTGATCAGCGGGATCCTGGGCTTATCCACTTTTTTTTCATTTATTATTCTGGTGATAATCGGCTGGGTGATCGTAGTAGCCTTTGAATCGGAAGGTCTCCTGATGGCGGAACTTTGCGCAATTGGTTTCGTGGGTCTGGGGACAAGTCTTTGCGCCATCATTTTGGGAATCATGGGTCGCAACCAGGGAATCATGCCCATCGTTGGGATGGTGACAGGCGCTTTATCAGTGCTTCTTTGCGTGGTCGTTCCCATTGTTTTGTTGGTTATGTAAGTGGTGGCGAACTGGTAATAAAGAACTTAACCCACATTCCTTGGCCAGAATAAAAGATACTCCGCGATCAAAGGCTTAGGATACCGGTCGGAAATATCCCTTTACCCTTTTGCGACTCCGTTTTGGAACTAAAATATTTCGCTGAGTAGAAGACCAATAAAAGGGGAGCCTTGTCGCTCCCCTTTGCGGTTGGGTGACTTCAATTTTTGGTTGGTCAACGGCCGAAAATTTTCCCCTTTTTGCGGTGGGACAAAAACTGGCTTTACTGTTACTGTTGCTGTTGTTGCTGTTGTTGCCGAAGGAGGTTGCGCTGGTGTTGGGCGAGACCGATCGCCCGGCGAACACCAGGGTTGACACGGAAAGGGGAATAAGGACGAATCGGAGTCGATCGCGAAGGCATTGTGTCCGCCACAATCCAATCCGCAGGCAAGCGGGCGGCCGTTTCCACCTTGACCATGACATTCATGGTTTCGTCGGCTTCACCCTTCCATGCGCCTCTGTTTGGGGGCACATCGGAATAGTCACGGCCTACTGCGGTGACAACATGATGATCATGGGGAAAAAGATTGTGGGTGGGATCGACATCGACCCAACCTTCGTTGGCGCCGATCCAAACCTGACACCAGGCGTGGGTCGCGACCTCGGCTGCCTGGTTGCCTACCTGGTGGGCATAGCCGCTGACATAACGGGAGGGAATCCCAAGTTTGCGACACATGGCGATCATCAGGTGCGCGAAATCCTGACAGACCCCCGAGCGGTGCTCGACAATTTCCGAAAGTCCAGTCGCCGCGTTGGTTGTATCCTTGGCATAGCGCATCGACTTATGAACAAATTCGCGGATATGGGTGATCGTATTGAAAACCAATCCATCCATAGGCGCCGCGCATTCGGCAAGGATGGTATCTAAAGCTGTACAGGATTTGAGTAAAGGACTCGACTGAAGGTATTCGATCGCATCGACATGGGTTTTGGCCGATTCCACAATAGCCGATGTCAGGATGTCGCCAAATCTGTCCAAGGCAGGGCGGCGGTGGGTTCGCACAAAACTTGTGGCGCGAACAACCACCGATTTTCCCGAGCTCATAATATTTAAAAGTTCTACACGGTTGCCAAAACCATCCAGATAGGTGGTTGAGGTTCCCGAAGGGGTCACCTGGATCCGGCAACCAAGGGTAGTCTGGTCCTCATCGGAGGAAGGGGCCATCCGAAGCTCGAAAACATGTTCGATTACCGGTTCGGTGTAGTCGAGTCGGGTTTCGTGCTCAATGCGAAGAATCATATTTAAACTCCTTAATAGATCGTATTTTGACTTATTTTCCGCCATCAAATAACTGTAAAATCCAAAAGTTGCCAAAAGTTATAAGCAACAATCAGGTCATGAAATAGGCCTGGGAAACAAACTCTCCGACCTTGGCGGTCGAATCGAGGACGCCTCCAAGAAACTTGTCCAGACCCGATTCCAGAATTTCCACACAATCGAGATAGCGTAAATCACCTTCAAGGCGGCCCAAGGCGCGTTCGGCCTCGGTTGGGTAATCACTTGAACCGGACGAATCGCCCACTCCGCGCAACGCGGTCATGGCGCGACTTACGGCAAAATTGAGACTTCGTGGGAAGGCGGGTTCTAGAATCAGAAAATGGAGGACACTGACAGGTTCGATTTCGGTCCGATAGCGGCGAAGGTAGGCTTCGTGGGCCGAGGCGGCATGAAGCAGACCAGACCATTTGGAAGTCTGAAACCAGTCACCCGTGATCAGCTCTTCGAGTTTGCCACCTTTGGCCATGGCGATTTCCACAACCTCACCGGGTTTCCGGAGAGTGGAGCGTATGATCCGACTGGTAAGGCTCAGGCGTTCGATATGCCGGCCCAACTGGACAAAATGGAATACCTCGTCCCGGGGAAGACTCGCGTCGATAGTTCCCGAAACCAGGATACAACCGCGGCGGACATGATCAAGAAATCGGGTGGGAGCGACCCGCAGGAGCTTGGCCATTCTCGGATGACGCAACAATAAGTGGAGCCGATTGATCTGGTTCCAGGCCTCGGAGCTGAGGGCTTCCTGTGTGCCCCGTGCGTTCTCGCGCGCCCAACGAACCATCGAGATAATTGCGTGAGGATTTTCCGCATCAAGGACAAGCCACTTGAGAAGTGCCTTGCTTCCGGCATCGCCTGGAATGGAAGAGGCATCATTGCGCTCGAAATCCAGGCGGCAGGAAAGGATATCCAGGATCCGGGTTAGGGGACGCTCCCTCTCTTCGTCTTGCCATGAGGAGTCCAACTCCAGTTGCAGTGAAAGCTCAAGGAGCCGAACAAGGGTTTCGACCCGTTCAACATAGCGGCCAAGCCAATACAGGTTTTCCGCAACACGACTTAGCATAGCGTTCCCGCGGGAGGTTTGCCGGATGGATGTCGGACTCATGAAAGTACCCATGTGTCTTTGCTACCTCCACCTTGGGAACTGTTGACAACAAGGCTCCCCTCTCGGAGAGCAACACGAGTGAGGCCACCGGGCAACACCTTTATCTCCTCCCCAAAAAGAATAAATGGGCGAAGATCGATATGCCGTCCGGAAAGTTTGCCATCAACATAGGTGGGATGCTGGCTTAGGGATATGGTGGGCTGGGCAATAAAAGCCCTTGGATTGGCACGAATCTTGTCACGGAATATTTCACGCTCTTCGGCAGTCGATGCGGGCCCGATCAACATCCCATATCCGCCTGATCCATCCACAGCCTTTACCACGAGCTTGTCCAGGTTTGCCAGGATGTGGCTTAGGTGCGATGGGATAAGTGGTCGGAAAGTTTCGACATTACCCAGGATTGGGTCCTCGGCCAGATAATAGCGGATAATGTCTGGTACAAATGGATAGATTCCCTTGTCATCGGCGACGCCTGTGCCCATCGCGTTGACCAGGTTGATCCGGCCACTACGATAGGCCGCCATCAAGCCAGGAACACCAAGCAGACTGTCCGGTTGAAAGCAGAGCGGATCGAGGTATTCATCATCTACGCGGCGATAAAGGACATGAATCCGCCTAAGACCGCGAGTGGTGCGCATGTGGATCTGGCCATTGTCCAGAACAAGATCGCGTCCCTCTACCAGTTCGACGCCCATTTGTCGCGCGAGGAAACTGTGTTCGAAGTAGGCGGAGTTGTAAAGCCCCGGGGTCAGCACCGCCACTGTCGGATCATCCACACCTGGAGGCGCGACATGCTTGAGCATGGCCAGGAGGTCCGAGGCATAGCTATCAACCGGTCGAACCGAATACCCTTCGAAAAAGGAGGGAAAAACCTGCTTCATCACTTGGCGGCCCTTGAGGACATAGCTGACGCCCGAAGGAGTCCTGCCATTGTCCTCAAGCACCAGATACTGCCCTTCGGGAGTACGAATCAGATCGGTGCCACATATGTGTATGTAGATGTCCCGGGGAACCCGGATACCGTTCATTTCGCGGCGATATCCCGAAGCCCCAAAAACCAGTTCGGGGGGCACCACCTGATCGCGGAGAATTCGCCTTTCGTGGTACACATCGTGGATGAACAGGTTGAGTGCGCGAATACGCTGTTTGAGTCCCTTTTCGATCGTGGTCCACTCGGAAGCTGGAATGATGCGTGGGATCGGATCAAAAGGCATGATCCGCTCGACGCCCTGATCACGGCCATAGACGGTGAAGGTGATCCCCTGCTGGCGCATGAGGGTATCGGCCATGTTGAGGCAGCGATCCATCTCCTTGGGTTCGGTTCGGGCTAGGCGCGAAAAGATCGGTTGATAATGGGGACGTGGTTGTCCGGGAGCCTCGAACATTTCGTCGAAACCGCGAATGGCGTAGTCACCATTCATGCCCAGACAGGGCGATGGAAAATTGGACCTAAGGGAGGGGGCCATTGTGGGCCTCTGGTGGCTCGAGAGAATAACCAGAAGTACACAGGGCACGGTTTGTGCCAAAACTCCGAAAACAAGGAAAATTAGTGAACTTGATGCTGAATCCGGAGGAGGGACTGGAAAGCCTGACGAAAACAGGGCATCGATGCAACCAAATCCAGCAAAAAGCCGGGGGCCCTTTTTCAAGGACAACCGGCTTACTTGAAGGCAAAATAGAGGTGGCGACTATACGCCAATCACATTATATCCACAGTCAACATAAAGAATCTGGCCGGTGATGGCCGAGGCGAGGGGGCTACAGAGAAATGCCGTCGCATAGCCCACTTCGTCGGCTTCGATTGCCCTTTGGAGAGGGGATCGGTCGGCGGCGTGCTTGATCATGTCATCGATATCACCGATGGCGCGAGCGGCGCGGCTGGCATAGGGGCCGGCGGAAACGCAGTTGACGCGAATTCCCTTGGGGCCGAGATTGGCCGCAAGAACCTTGGCGTCCATCTGGAGGGCCGCTTTGGCTGTTGACATTCCACCACCGTAGTGGGGAACCACACGCTCGCCACCCAAATAGGTCAGACCAACTGCGGAGGCACCACCGTTACGGTTAGCCATGAGGGGGTCAAGGGCTTTGAGCAGGCCGATCATCGAATAGGCCGAAATATCCAGCGAGGTCCGGTAAGCAGACCGGCTGGTATCAGAAAGTTTGTTCTTGATTTCCGGGCTGAAAGCGACTGCATGGATCAGGATGTCAACGCCTGTGAAACCAGAGGCAGTAAGGTTGTTGACCAGACCCTGAATGCTGAAATCGCCATGCTTGGCAAAACGCTTGTCTTCCTTTGTCTTTTGGTCGACATCGTCCATCGTGTCATAGCTGACATCACAGGCGAAGATTTTCTCGACCTGGAGGCTGCCGGCGCCGAAAGGAAGAATTCGGCTATCTGCATCGGCATCGCGCTCCATGATGCTTTCAACAATGCCCACAAGCCTTGGGTGGCAAGCGAACACAAGACGGGCTCCAGCCGCTTGCAGGGCCTTGGCAATATGCCAGGCGAAGCCAACATTGTCACCGACCCCGGTTACCAGGGCCACTTTACCAGAAAGGTCCACGCGCATCATAAGACAGGCAGGCTCCACAAAGGGATAAGACCCTATCGGGTCCTTCATATCATTTACAGGATACGATAAAAATAGGCCAAGTTAAGATCAGGGCGCAAGCCTTATCACCCCTTTAACTATTATTGTTCGCCGATTGGACCAAATTTGTCCAATTGTTCAGCTTTCTTGCGCTTAGTGCAGTCCAAACCGCCCAAGCGACAAAAATTCCCAAGCCCATCGCGCGAAGCACCCAATCCACGCCCCAGGCGTCCGCCAAGGGCCCTGCCACAAAGTTGCCCAGCGGTAGCGCCCCACTCAGCGTGGCGGTCCAGGTCCCCAAAATTCGCCCCCGAAGTTCCGGGGGAGCACCCATTTGGATAACAGTTTGGGCCGTTGCCATAAATCCAACCATTCCCAATCCGACCAAAAGGGCCCCTATCACGGATAAAAACAACTGATTCACCATGCCCATTGTCAACAGCCCAACTGCCACACATAACATTGAGGCGCCCATTCGCACACCCCGAAAGCCCGCTGTTTTTTCGGTGGCAACGACTCCACAAGCCCCCAAAGCCCCCAGTCCGATCGCACCAACCACGAGTGAGTATGCGGTCGGCCCCATCAGAAGAACCTGGGCAGCATATCCAGGACAAAGGGCCAAAACGGGCCAACCCAGACAGGAAACCACCCCCGCAAGGGCTATCATCCCAAGCAAATTCGGAGGGATACGGGCGGGAACCAAATTCCCACCCACTGGCCTTGGATGAGGCTCACCGGGAATGTTGTTTCCCCAAAGGGCAAATATTACCGCCGAATAACTGAGGGCATTGAGCAGAAAACAGGCTTCTACCCCAAATCGCCAGAGCAATGCCGCCGCAAGGCTGGGCCCAAGGGCGCGAGCCAGATTGAAGGCAAATGAGTTAAGCGCGACCGCATTGGGCAGACTCTCCCTTCCAACCAAGTCGACCAAATACGACAAACGTGCCGGAAGGTCGACCGCCATAACCATACCGCTGACCACCGCCCAAAGGATAAGCAAAGTGGGATCGAGCCAATCCATGATTTCAGCAGTAGCCAGGACCAGCGCAAGGAAGATCAGGATAGCTTGGGTGGACAGGATCAGTGCGCGCTTGGGCACCTGGTCGATTAACATACCAGCAATCGGCCCAATTATGACGCTGGGGAGGAGTTGGGCGGCCTGCACCCATGCCGGCCACCTCGATTGTTGATGAAAGGAAAACGCCAGCCAGCCAAGGGCCGCATGCTGCATCCATGTCCCCAGCAGGGAAAATGCCTGGCCAAAAAAGTAATTCCTGTAGGCGCGGCTTCCCAGCGACCGAAAAAGTCCACCTGCCGAGTTTTCCCAAAAGTTGGAAGTCATTTCCTGAGATCTTGGGGAAGTGGAAATGCGGCAAACATGTTGCTTTCCCGAACCTTTGTGCTTTCCTTTATGGTTTTTGCGAATCCGGGATGCTTTTCCATCGCACGATTGAAACTCGATCGGTCAAGCATGTAAAGCTCTGTGTAGGCAACAGCCCGGGCTGAGGCGCTCCTGGGCCGGTTGTGGACGAGTGCCATCTCGCCAAAGAAATCCCCCTCATTAAGGGTTGTGATTGTTGAGCCCAAATTGTTAATAATGGCGACCTGTCCACGCTCGATGAAATACATTCCCTCGGCCGGCTCACCTATTTTAAAGATCTCTTCCCCAGGACAGGCGAGCAAAGGTTTTAATTCCAGGACAATTTCTTTAAGAAGTTCCGGACCGGCCTCACGAAAAAGCGGAACCTGGGAAAGGCCGCGGCCATGGATGTGAAGGAGGATTTGAGTCCTGAGTCCAACAGGAAACGACTCCAGCAGCTCGGAGTCATTATACCCTCTTTTTGCGTCCCACAAATAGCGATTGTATTCAATCACCCGGCTACGAAGGTACGAAGGGAGTTGGTGATAACTCAAAAATGCGTTGACCCGCTCCAGCCATTCGGTTCGTCTTTGACGGGTGGAATCGAGTCTTCCCAGAATGCTTGCGATATTGGTAAGCACAAAACCGAAAAAACCCACTCCGGTAATTTCGACCATAATCGAGTACCACATCTGGGGGACGGTCACAGCGGTGATATCGCCATACCCAACCGTGGCCAGGGTTGAAGTGGCCCAATAAACAGCTCGCGTGTACCTTTCAAAAATGGTCATGACAACCGGGTTTTTCGGATCCACTTCGCCAGCCAGTCCAATCCAGCCTATCGCGGCGATATGGATTGCCAATGGAACAATCACCAGAAGGGGGACCAACCTTGCCTGAATCGGACCAAGGTACCATTCCATTTCTTCGAGGTGAAAAAGTGCCCCAAGGTGAACAAGCGCGAGCAGCTTGATCAGCAAAAACAAATTGCTGTCCGACCCTTCAAAAAAACCAAGAAACCCAAAGAACGGGAAGCCCAGGAGAAATCGCATCGCAAACCAGTAGACCCAACTCAACCTTTCGGTGTTTCTTCCTGCTAGGTCAGCGAATAAGAAATTGGGCTTCGATCTCCTCGCCATGAATCCGATAAAAAAATGCACCACACCCATCACGCTAATCTGAAAATCACGAAGCGCGGCCAAACTGTTCCAATCTTCTGGATCAACCTGATCAAGCAAAAACATCACAGGAATCAGCCAACCACAAAGCAGGGCATAAAACACCCCGAACGCCCGGTCAACATTCCACCAGGTAACCAATCTTCTGCTGTCATGAATTATGGAAGTCAAAGCGATTCATCCGTCCGTGGGGAAATTGTTCTTGATCGGAAAAAGGTTTAGGCCTTATTTTCACACACAATAGGCTAAACATCTGGCGTGACCAATCCTGTCACAACCCTTATCAAATAGCTTATTGAAGTTTGGGTGTCAGGAAAACCATTCCCCCCTGTTCCCCGGGCTTGCCTCGGGTTACGATGATTAAAGTGATTTGATGAGGAGTTAGCCGTTTTTTGAGGAGTCCGACTTCATGGATCGACGCAACTTTCTCTCCAGGATCCCCCACCTTGCATCAATGGGTATGTTGGCGCCCCATGTATTGGCGCAAACCCCAAACCCTGTTTTGCAACCATTAAAATATGACGGCCTTGGACGGCTTGTGCGGGCCAACACCGGAAAAGTAATTCTTGTGGACTTGTGGAGACATGACTGACTACCCTGCAAGAAGGAGTTCCCGCACCTGGTTCAGTTGCAGCAGGAACTCGGCTCCAAAGGCCTGGTGGTAATGAGCGTCCATTTGCTCACACCCATCGACAAGGAAGAGGGACTTGAAAAGGCAAAGCGCAAAGCCGAAACATTCCTGGCCAAGCTGGAACCTTCATCCATGATCCATGTGTGGCTGGACGAGTCGGACGACCTTTGGATGAAAAAATTTGGCATAAACGGTTATCCCGCCCAATTTGTTTTCAACAGATCGAATCGCGTGGAGAAAAAATTTGCCCCGGAGGACGAGGATTCCAAGGCGGTTGAGGCTTTGGTCCGAAAACTTGTGGTCGGGGCCTGAGAATCAGGCATCCAAAAGAGCCCGTACCGGGTCGCCTTCGCTGAATTTCACGGTGCGTCCTATGGGTGTCTGATTGATTTTTTTGTGGTCAATTCCAAGGCATTCAAACACGGTGGAATGAAGGTCAGCCACCTTGATCGGGTTTTTGGGTTCCTCTTTTCCATCCGGGTCGGTTTCTCCCAGAACCCGTCCACCCTGGATACCACCCCCGGCCATTGCGATGCTAAACCCGCTGGGCCAATGGTCCCTTCCGCCTGTTGGGTTGATGGATGGGGTCCGACCGAATTCCCCCATGCAAATTACAAGGGTTTTGTCGAGCATTTTCCGCTGCCGAAGATCCTTCAAAAGACCGCTGAATGCCGGATCCAGCAGGCGGACATTGGCAGCGCAAAACTGGTGATTGTTGGCGTGGGTGTCCCAACCACCCAATGTGACCTCAACACAGCGCACACCCGCCTCAACGAGCCTCCGGGCGGCAAGACATCCCCGACCAAAGGGGGAATCTCCGTAGCTATCCCGCACCGATTGGGGCTCAAGAGAAACATCAAAAGCCCTAAGCTGCTCGGAGGTCATCATGCGCAGTGCCCCACGCATTGTCTCGCGATGAAGCGTTTCCCCAACCCGTTTGGCGCGTCCGCTTGCGAAAGATTCTTCGATAATGTCGAGACCTGAAAGGCGCCTTTTTTCACGCTCGGGGGACATGTACGATTTTGTGTCCGGAACTGGACCCGCGGGATCATTCATCAAAAAAGCATCGAATTTATCGCCTAAATAACCGCCCCTAGCGGGCCACTGGGACGAAAGAATGCTTACATGGCGTGGAATCTCCGCATGGCCAATCGGAAGCTCATGGCAAGCCACCGCGCCAAGCGAGGGATGTATCACCGTTGGATCGGGACGAAAACCGGTTTTCAGGTTGTAGGTCCCCCGCTCGTGATCACCTTCCTTGCTCACCATGGAACGAATCAGCGAAACGGATCCCATCTCCTCGGCAAGACTTTCAAAACCACTGGCAAGACTAACACCCTTTATCGCGGTGGCAATCTGCGTGGTGCCTCCGGCGATTCTGGATCCTTCATGGGGATCAAAGGTTTCCAATTGGCTTGGCCCACCGGACATCCAAAGGACAATCACAGACTGTGCCCTAGGGGAGTCTCCCATGAGGGCACCCGGGGCGTTACCCTCCGATGCGCGGGCCAACCATTGACCCACGGGCGTAAGCCATGTGGCGCCTGCAAGGGTTGCGGTGGAACGAATAAGCTGCCTTCGGTTTAGTGGTTCCATGAGAACTCCGTGGAGTTGATCAAGTCCCAATACAAATCCTGGATTTGCTGGCCCCTGCGCTGGTCGGTTTCCTTGAGGCGCTCTTCGAAAAATGCCGCCTCCCGTGCGGTGGGGCGACGCGTCAGAACCGCCAAAAAGACCGTTTCCACAGCCCGCGGATCTTCATTGGCCAACCAGTTGATTCGGGTGGTGGCCGTGAACGGTCCTTCTTTTGTTTTTTCCGAAACAAGTTTCCCATTCATCATCACAAGTCGCTGGGGAATGGTTCCACCACGGCTGTCAAATTCGTCCTCGCCACTATCGCCGTATCGTTTGATGAAGTCATTTTGGTCACCAAACCGGATAAGCCTTGTGACGACATGCGAATCGGCATTGATCGTGGCAACCGAAGAAGCTTGAAGCACGCTACCGGCCATCTGCTCTGGGCGAAGTCGGGTTAGAGGAAACTGGGCCCAGGTTTTTTCGGCCAATCCGGAGGAATCCAGGGTAGAAAGGCTCTGTTTTTGAAAAGTCTCAGAGCTTGCGATTATCCGGATGAGGCGGGCCAAATCAAAATCATGGTTGGCAAAATCGTCCGCCAAAATCTGGAGGGCGGGTGGAATCGGCGCCTCGGTTTCCAGGTTGTCCACTGGGGCAACCAGGGGTTGTCCACAAAGGAGTGCCCAAATCCGGTTGACCGTAGCCCGAGCAAAAAACGGATTATTTTTGTGCGTGACCCATGTGGACATCCTCTCACGAAGGCTCCCCTCGTCAGGAAGGAGGTCGTTGGCAAAAGCAACTTTGGGAGGCACCGTTCGCTGGATTCCTTTTTTCTTGTCATCAATGGTGTATTCGCCCGGGCCGTCGTATACCCCACGGAACCCGACATGTGTCTGCCCAAAAAAGGCAGAAAAGCCTTCGAAATCGGATTGTTTCCATGGCGCGAATGGATGGTCATGACACTGTGCGCAATCAAGACGAACGCCCAAAAAGGCCCGTGTTACCCGCCCCGCAAGTCGAATGGGATCGGGCTGATTCTTTTTGTCGTTCTGAACTGTCACCGTGATGAAATTCGTCGCAGGCTTGTCCGTCCAAAGCCCTTCGGTGGAAATCATTTCCCGGACAATCCGGTCATAAGGCGTCTTCTGATGGATTTGCTCGGAAAGCCAATTCACGAATTTGCGCCGGCGAAAAAACACAAATGGCCCATCTTCCGTCCCGACAAAAGCCCGGGCATAGCGCTCCGCGACATAATCGGCATAGCGACGATCCTGGAGAATGTGGTCGATCCACCACGAAATCCGCTTTTCCGTTGGAATCGATTCCAATTGGCGGATTTCCTCCAATGAGGGGATGGTTCCCATAAGGCCAAGGGCCAAACGACGGGCGATGGTTAAATCATCCGCCTGGATGGCAGGTTGGACATTATCCTTGGACCATGTGCCACGAAAAGCTGAGTTTACTTTATCTACTGTGAGCCGAAAATCAGCTTCTTTATAAACCGAGGTATCAGAGGGTGTCGGCGGATTTCCGTGGCGGCGGGGAATCAGGTTGGCGCCCAGGGCCAAGATCGCTCCCAAGACAAGACCACCAAACAGGAGATCGCGCAAAAACATCACTACCATTCCTCCCCCTTTTACAGGCCACGGAATTATGATATCATGTCGGGGCCAAGGAGAACTATTCTTTATGACATTTGTCTCGAATCACTCCGCTTATTCCAAAAACCAACCGTTTTTAAAAGCTGGAATTGTTTTCCCCAAAATGAAATATCTGAGTTTTATCTCCATTCAATTTACGGGGCGAGGCCATTGTGATTGATGACCCGATTGATGATCCAGACCCTCAGCCAAACAAGGGCCAATTGGATCACCCCATCAATAACGCTCCCCTACTTCTTCCACCACCCATGAAGTCTGGGGTGGCTGAAAAGTCTGGGTTGCAAGAATTGGAATCCCTTCAGGAAGACGATTTCCTTAATGGGAGCAATTCCTCAGCGGAACGCACGGCCCTTACCGAAAAACAGCAATTACCTCGAAAACGATTCATCTGGCGCAAAATACCCGGATTTGTCTTTTTCAAAACGCTTTCGGGCGTGGATTGGTTATTTGGTTTGGCCGCCATGATGGGGGCCCTTGCGGTACTTGCGGCGCTCCCACTGTTTCAGTTCCTCAG
>CAMBMH010000019.1 GCA_945868575.1 Singulisphaera sp. GP187
AAAGCCATAGCAACAAAAATTGAATCAGCAACACACAAAACAAACCAAACAATGGAGTGTATAGACATAGCAATAGAAGAATATTTATCTTGTTTCGAAATTATACCGGCACAGGATATTTCTAAATTTTCGTTTGACAATAATGGAAATTTTAGGTTACAATATAAAATATCAGTTGACACCAAAAAAGCCGATTCTTTTTATATAAAATGGAACTATATTTTTGACAAGTTGAAATACAGAAAAACAAGTTTTGCAAAATACACATATGACAGATCAGTAGATATGGTTGATTTTAACAAACAAGAAGGCTTCTTGTTTTTGTATATGAACGACTCAAGCAATAAAAACAATATTTTTGAGTATGCTTTTACAGCATCTTTTGATGACCTAAAAAACAAGGAACTTTCAATATACCCGGTTTTTGAATTTGTAGATGGTAAGAATTTTGTATTAAAAAGCATTGATCCTGCCACATCTGATGAAGAAACTACTTTTCCATTCGCTTCAATAACCAAATCTAAAAAAAGGTACTTACCTTTTGCGGCAAAACTAGAAAAAGATATAAAAATAGAAAAAAACATAGACAAATTACTAATTAAAGAAGTTACAGGCATCAATTCAAGATTGGAAACAACAAACAAATAGGAAGCAATCATTACAAATTAGCAAATTTGTAAAAATATTACCTAAACCAACTGACTATAACAGCTTGACCATTCAAACAATTTGCAATTCCACTCTTTCTCCTGTTTGGCCCTTCCCATTTTGCCAATCCTGGTGCAACCGCCATAACGGCCTGCGTCATTGGCATATTAGCTCGTGACCAAATTATTTTTGTCCAAGTTTATTGGTTTCCGGAAACACATGACGCCGCATCTGGCCAATAGCTTAAGCAGCACTTAGCCAATAGCTTAAACCGATAAAAAATCACTTTGTAACTCACCGCCATTTTTTCGCCAACCCCGGCCTCTCATACAATAGCTTTTTCTGCCGTTTGGGGAGACCGTTTCCCGGCAGCACCTGATCTGAACCGACTCTATTTCCCGGAATTCCCATGGGCGAACAGTACATCTTCACCATTGAGCAGCTCACCAAAATCTACAACAAGAAAGAGGTGCTCAAAAACATCTGGTTGTCCTTTTATCCCGGCGCAAAGATCGGCGTGATCGGCGGAAATGGCGCCGGTAAATCGACCCTAATGCGCGTCATGGCGGGTGTGGACAAGGACTTCATGGGAACCGCCCGTCCTGCTCCCAATATTCGTATCGGCCATGTCCCCCAGGAACCCCGCCTTGACGAGACAACCGATGTCCGGGGTAACCTGGAAAAGTCGGTCGCGCCTATCCGCGCCCTTCTCAATCGTGAGGAAGAAATCGGCACGAAAATGGCCGAAGCGACTCCAGAGGAGATGGACAAGCTGATGGATGACCTGACCACGGTTCAGGATCAGATCACCGTGACCGATGCCTATAACCTGGATCGGCGCATCGAAGTGGCCATGGACGCCATGCGCCTGCCCCCAGGCGATGCCATGCCCGCCACCCTTTCGGGTGGGGAACGGCGTCGGGTGGCCCTTTGCCGCACGCTGCTTGAGCGGCCCGACATGCTCCTTCTGGACGAACCGACAAACCACCTCGACGCCGAATCGGTCGCCTGGCTGGAACGGACATTGCAGGAATTCCCCGGAACGATCGTCGCCATCACCCACGATCGCTACTTCCTCGACAATGTGGCCGAATGGATCCTCGAACTGGAAAAGGGTGTCGGCCACCCCTTCAAGGGGAACTACTCCGGCTGGCTTGAACAAAAACAAGAGCGCCTAAGAAGAGAAGAAAAAGCCCAGGACGCCCGCCAAAAGCAGCTTGAACGCGAACTGGAATGGGCCAAGATGAACCCTCGCGGCCGTATGGCCAAGAGCAAAGCCCGTTTGAGCGCCTATGAAAAACTGGCGAACCAGGAGGTCGACTCCGGACAGGACGAACTGAGCCTCCAGATCCCTCCCGGACCCCACCTGGGTGACCTCGTCGTGCGTGCTGAAAGCGTGGCCAAAGCCTACGATGACAACCTCCTTTATGATGAGCTCAATTTCGACCTTCCCAAGGGTGGCATCGTCGGCGTCATCGGGCCCAATGGCGCCGGGAAAACCACCCTCTTCCGGATGATGGTTGGCCAGGAAAAGCCCGACAAGGGATCCCTCCGAGTCGGCGACTCGGTCGTCTTCGCTTATGTCGACCAAAACCGCGACAGCTTGAGCCCCACCAAAAGCGTGTTCGAAGAGATCACAGGCGGCGTCGACCACCTTCAACTTGGCAAGCGCAAAGTACCCAGCCGTGCCTATGTGAGCTGTTTCAACTTCAAGGGGCCTGACCAACAGCGCAAGGTGGGCGAGCTTTCCGGCGGTGAACGAAACCGGGTTCACCTTGCCAAGCTCCTTCGCACAGGCGGGAATGTTCTCCTTCTGGACGAACCGACAAACGACCTCGATGTGGACACGCTTCGCGCCCTCGAAGAAGCCCTACTCAACTTTGGTGGCTGCGCGGTGGTGATTAGCCACGATCGCTGGTTCCTCGACCGCATTGCGACCCACATCCTCGCTTTCGAGGGGGACAGCAAAGTGGTGTGGCATGAAGGGAACTTCCAAAGCTACGAGGAAGCCAAGCGCCAGCGCCTGGGAATCGAAGCCGATCAACCCCGGCGGATCAAATACCGCAAGCTGAATCACTAGGGGACGGTCCCGCGGAATATTGCCGAGGCCGTGGCGGAAGTCGCGGGATGATGATCCATGTTGAGCCTTGAGTCTGTTCGAAAGACCTATTCCCAGGGCTCGGGCGCCTCGATCCGCGAGGTCGAGGCAGTCCGCGGAGTCAGCCTTTCGATCCGGGCGGGCGAATTTGTCAGCATCATGGGCCCATCGGGATCGGGGAAATCCACCCTGATGCATCTCCTTGGCGCGCTGGACACACCCACCTCGGGCAGGGCTCTGTTCGAGGGGACAGATCTTGCCAAACTTTCCGATAACGAGCGTTCCAGACTAAGGCGCGACCGGATCGGCTTCATTTTCCAGTTTTTCAATCTTCTTCCCAATCTTCGGGCCGCGGAAAATGTGGCGCTCCCCCTTTTCCTCGCCGGGTTCAGCCGAAAAGTCGCGCTGCGGCGTTCTGCCGAATGTTTGGAGCGGGTTGGCCTGTCCAATCGGGCCGATCACCTTCCTGACGAATTATCCGGCGGAGAGATGCAGCGTGTCGCCGTCGCCAGGGCTCTCGCGCCCCGTCCAAGGGCGATTTTGTGTGACGAGCCGACAGGCAACCTGGACACGGCCAATGCAAAATCCATTTTAGATCTTTTAAGAAGTCTTCCTGATATGGGAACCGACGATATCCCCGGAACAAGTGTCATCATGGTGACCCACGACCCGGGCGCCGGAGCCATGGCCGACCGGATTATCCGCGTTCGGGATGGTGTCATCGAAGCCGAAGAATCGCTCCGCTCTTCCGGAGTCCACGCATGAATTCCCGTCGGGAATCCTTTTTGATTTCGCTCTGCTCGCTTTGGCTGACACTTAGCCGCTCGCAATTTTCCGGTCGGCCCCTGCGGGTTGGACTCCTGATTCTCTCGATCGCTTTGGGCGTCGCGACGCTCGTCGGCACACAGGCGCTGGGCAAGGGTCTGGGCGAATCGCGAAAGAATCCGCTCTATCAGGGGTTTGACCTCCTTGTGGTTGGCGGGCGCGCGGGAGTTCCGCGCATAATCGCAAAAAATATCCGTGACAATCCTCCCCTGGGTATACGGACCGCGCGGGCCCTTGTGATCGGCAACGGTTTGGCAGAGATCGGAATCCAAAAACGGAATGTCCCTCTTTTGGGAGTGGATATTTCTTTTTCCGACGCGCAAGCCACCGAATCAACTTTACCCGGGCGATTGGAAAAACTGGCCGAACCCGCCCGGCTATTGGCGCTCCTCTCGGGAACCCCCTGCCTGGTTGGTTCGGAATTGGCCAAAGATTTCGATGGCGGGACGCCTCCCATCTCTTTTGAAATCTCCTCGGGCGGACAAAAACTCCGCCTGGTGCCCGTGGGAATCATCCATCTTGAGGGTTCCCAATCGATTCTGGGTGGGACCCTCTTTCTTGAAGCATCCGCGGCGGGAAAGTTCATCTATCCAGAACGGCCCGACCATGCGACGGTGGTTGTTGCCCAAAGTGACGGAGACACCGAAAAAGCCGTTCGCGTCCTCCAGGCGCTTGCGGGGTCACTGGGCGAGGCACGAACCGTCGCCGAAGAAGAACGCATGGTTAGCGAAGTCACCGCGGCAATGGAACTGGGGTTTTCCCTGGGAGGAATTGGCGCGCTGGTGATCGGCCTGTTTCTGGTTTACAACGGTCTTTCTGTCGCGGTTGCGGAAAGGCGCCACGAGATCGGCGTCCTCCGGAGCACCGGAGCGACAAGGTCCCAGGTTGCGGCCATGTTTTTGGGCGAGGCGGCCCTATGCGGACTTTTAGGATCGCTATTGGGAATTCCCCTGGGGTGGGCCATCGCCCGCGTTGTGGAAGGTCCTTTTGGTTCGGCTCTCGCGGATGTGTTGGGAAGAAACATGGGCGAGGGTTCCGTTAGCGTCGGCCCAGGACTGGTTGTGCTTGCGCTTTTCTCGGGAACCTTCACAGCGATGCTCGCGGGAGTGGCACCGGCGCTTTCCGCCGCCAACGAACCGCCTGCCCACGCCGTAAGGCGCGGCCCCAAAGCGGCTACCACGCCTGGCATGATCCGGCTTGGATTGGTTTCCGTGACGATCATGATTTCGGGCGTGCTAATTGTGCTTTCACGGGGTGTTTTGCCTCCACGGGCGGGAGCGTTTGGCGGATTGGTTGTCTTCCTTCTCGGGGGGCTTGTGGCGACACCCATCTTTGCTTTTGCGATCGGGAACGCCTTAAGTCCCCTACTCAGGCGATTCTTGGGAATCGAAGGACGCATGGCGGCGGACAACCTGATCGCCGAACCTTCACGCACCGGGTTGGTGGTGGCCGCGTTGGCCGCGACGGCGGCGCTATCGCTTCAAACAGCCGGCTTTATCCTTTCCAGCGAAACGGCGGTTTTCAACTGGGTAAGGGAAAAGGTTGGCGCCGACCTCTTCCTCACTTCGGGTTCCGGATTTACCCAATACATCCGGTCGGTTTCGATGCGTGAACCCCTTTTGGACGAGGTCCGCCGCGAACTGGGGGACAGGCTCGATACCGCCCTAGGAGCACGACTGGCCCGCTTCGATTACAACAAACAAGTGATCTACATGATCGCTGTCGACACCCAGGGGTTTGCCGGTTCCAAACGGAAGGACGAACTCGATTTTGCCCAAAGTCTGGGTCGTTTTCCCCGATTGGCGGAACCGGGAACGGCGCTTGTATCGGAAAATTTCGCCAACCTGCACAATGTCCGGGTAGGCGATTTCGTCCAGCTTGCGGGGCCCGGAGGGCCTGTGCAACTGGAGATCCTTGGCACAGTGATCGACTATACCTGGAGCCGCGGGGTCATCATCACCAACCGCCAATGGTACAAGATTCGGTTCGCCGATCCGGAGATTGATATTATTGATCTTTTTTTGGCGCATCCCTCCCGCCCGGGCGAGACGGATGCCGTCCGAAATATTGTCGAATCGAAATTCGCCAAACGGGAAGGACTTTTTGTGATCGACCAGGCAACGCTACTCAATGAGGTGGGAAGAAACCTCAGGTCGATCTACAACCTCGCTTATGCCCAACAGGGAATTTTGGGAATGGTGGCGCTTTTGGGGGTTGTGAGCGCGCTGTTTGTTTCGGTCCTCCAGCGAAGAAGAGAGCTTGGCTTGCTTCGGGCCGTGGGAGCGCAAAAACAACAGATCCTCACCACGGTTCTTGCGGAGGGTTTTCTTATGGGGGTCGCGGGAGCGGTCGCAGGGGTGGCGCTGGGACTTGCGCTCGAGTGGTACGCCGTGGAGCTTTTGATGGGTGAGGAAGCAGGGATGGCTTTCCCCCTGGTGGTCCCGTGGACCATGGTGGGGATGGTTTTGGCCGGTGGGCCCATCGTCGCAACCCTGGCCGCGATTGCCCCCGCTGTATGGGCGACAAGGATCGGCCTTGCGGATGCGCTTGCCTACGAATGACAACCTTTCACGGTTAATTCATGGTTTATTCACGGCAGTCCACCAGGCATTTTAACATAATAAGAGCAATTCCCCTCCAACAAGGTTCTGGTTTCCAGGGATGGACCGACCGTGAACGCACTCCTTTTACTTACAAGGATCGCCGCTGTGACCCTTACGACTTTTCTCCTGATGGGCATGCTTGGTGTTGGCGAGAGCGCGACCGCGCCCTATACAAAACCCACCCTGATCGCGCACCGTGGCGCTTCCGCTTATGCCCCTGAGCACACGCTTCCCGCTTATCAGTTGGCGCTCGACCAGGGCGCGGATTTTGTTGAACCGGATCTGCAAATCACAAAGGATGGCGTACTTGTCTGTTTGCACGACCTCACTCTGGAACGAACCACCAATGTCGCCAAGGTCTTTCCGGACCGGGCCAAAATGGTCCGGGGAAAAATGACCTGGCCCGTGTCGGATTTCACACTCGAAGAAATCCGGACTCTCGACGCCGGTTCCTGGAAAGAGGAAAAATACAAAGGCACCAAGGTCGCCACTTTTCAGGAAATGATTGATCTTGTCAAAGGCAAAGCCGGCATCATCCCCGAAACCAAGTCGCCTGAAACCTACGGGAAACTTAGGCTCAAGATGGAGCCTTTGGTGATGGAGATCCTCAAAAAGAACAAGTTGGATGAACCCGGGGCGGACCCGAAAACCCCGGTGATCATTCAATCCTTCAGCGCGGAAAGTCTGAAAATCCTTAAGAACGAGCAAAAGTGCAAGCTCCCTCTTGTGTTCCTTTTTGGGGGACCAAGGGCCAAGGAAATGGGCACGCCAGAGGGCCTGGCAAAGCTCAAGGAATTTGCAGATGGGATCGCGCCCCACAAAGACAATGTGCTCGCCCAACCCGAAATCGTCACCGAGGCACACAAGCTGGGCATGAGTGTCACGGTGTGGACTTGCCGTGCGAAGGACCCGGGCAAGTTTGAAAATGTCCGGGAAGAGATGAACCATCTCCTGCGCAACCTTAAAGTGGACGCCATTTTCACCGACAACCCCGATCAGTTCCCCCGCTAACCGATTGGTTTTCCCAAGCGCTTCAGGTTCGCCGGAGCAATTAACAATATAAACCATCAACCTTGCGGCCTCCATAAGTAAGGTTGAAAAACCTATTATGGTTTGCCTGCTCGGGACATAAAATTCGAACAGATGCCCCGGCATCCCCGGTCGAAACTAAACAGACCTGGTTTCCACCTACGAATGTAACCCTTTGACCCATCCCACTCTTTACGGAGTCGGATGGGCTTTTTTCTTGGACCCTGCAAACCGATTCCAAGCCAAAGGTCGGTTGCTCCATTCGGACCTATCTTTTGGTCCTCGGGGTCGATGCCGGATTGGGCGGAGGTTGCCTGCCCAGATACCCGGCCGGATACAAATTCAATGCTCCCTGAAGGGCCGCTTCCGAGCCCTTTTTGTCACCGATAAAAGTCATGGCATCCGACAAAATTTTGTAGTATTCCCATCGCAATGGATTCATTTTTACCAGTCGGCTGGACCACGCCAGGGCACGGGGTCCATCGCCCATCTGTAGCGCAAGCACCGCCGCATTGTGAAGGGAATATTCCTCCTCGGGAAACCGGCGGAGCAGGGCATCGAACGCCTCGACCCCTTCCACTTTCTGTCCCAGATACCAAAGTGCTTTCGCACGGGCGTGCAGGGCCGGGACATCGTTTGGATCAGCAACTACTGCCGCCTTCAAGAGAGGCATGGCCAATCGGGCCAGGTTTTCCGTTTCGGCTACAGGCCGTTTGTCCGCCTGTGCCACCAGCGCAATTCCCAGATCGCGCTCCTGATCCGAACCGGTTTCGCCACGAAAGGGCTTTAGAGGCAAGGGACCTTTGAGATCCCGGGAGGCGACCACAGAAGGGGAACCGGGGGTCCTAAGCACACGATGATCGGTCACAGAGAGGTGCGGAAACTTGCTTGGGGTGCTGGGCATATGACAGGTGACACAGTTGTCCTGTTTGGGTTTTCGTTGCTCCAAATCCAGGCGGCAAGGCTGTTTTTGATGACAATTCAAACATCGTCCGCGATAAAACTCTGCTTTGTTTTCCTCGGGTGGTAGTCCATGGGGATCATGACACGAGATACATCCCAATTTGGCATCGCTTTCGCTTTTCTGATAACACCGACTGGCGAGCATTTGTGGCACAACCCCAACGAATTGGGGCTGTCCCTCATCCGCTTGCGTCCTGATGAAGTCTCTAACAAATTCGGACAAAGGCAATCCCGGTCGATAATCAAATCTGTCCCTCCCGCGTCGAACGACACGCTCTGCGCTTTGAAGATGACATTGAAAACAGACATCCTCACGCAAGGAAGGATCCATGTGACGAGGGTTGGCAATGGTCGGGTCGGCCAATTTGCCAAAGGGTTTATTGCCTTGGGCCAGCTTTGCGGTGTCTGGCAAAATGTTGGCCTGTTTGGCAACATGAAGTTGGCCAGGCCCATGGCATCGCTCACATCCGATCGCCTCCCCATGAAACACCCTTGCGGAATAGCGGTTTACTGAGCCGGCAACGGGTTCCGCTTTGTTGCAATGGCAAAAAAGACATTCCGGTGTGATGGGTCGACCAAAATGAAGATTGGCTTTTTCATATTGCGGCGCCAGGTCCCACTTTTTGGATTCGACATACCAGGTCAGGGGCGACTGGAAAAGGAATCCATCCTTTTGGGTCAGATAGGAACGCCCTCGGGAGCCCGAACCAACCACCCAGCGAATATCCCTGGCAAGTTCGGCCACTTGGTTTCCGTCCGGCCCCAAAAGCGTCTCCCGGTGAACCATTTTTTCCCCGGTTGCTTCGGCCTCAAAAACAAAAGCACCCGAGCTGAAACGCGATTGGGAAGCCCCACCAAATTGTTCCATCCGACTGGAGGACCGCACGTCAGCCATGGATCGGCCCATTGGATGATTGCGAAAGCTATCCATGATTGAAGCGTGACAACTGGCGCAACCTTCGTCTCCGACAAATCCGACCTCGGGGCGCACATTCAGAAACGGACTATCAGAAATCCAACCGGGGTGAGCGGGCACCACCACATTTGCCGAGGCGAAATTTGTTGCAGGTCCTGGTTGGGGACGATTGCCAAAATTGGTCCAAATAAGAGTCCCCAGGCCCATAAGCCCCAGGAGGCCTATCCCTCCCCAAATTGCCCAAGACAGTCTCATTGTCCTCAATGGAATCCTTCAAAATCGGTCCGGTTAAAAAACAGGGAGTATCTGCCCGCAATAGGGTCGATTCAATGCAGGGGTCCGGGCAAATTGGCACCGCCAAACCAAGTTTTTAAACTCAACCAATTTTTACAGGCAAGGAGCGGATGATTCCATCCCATATTTTCCGCCTCGGGAAGTCTCGCGAAAACCTCAAGGAGTTGGGAATTGGGGTCCCGGATTCATGAAACGGGGGCATTTTTACAATTCGGACAGGGGGCAAGCGTGCTTTTGTAAGGAAGGATTTCCAAAAGGCCTCTCTACTCCAAATCAACACGGTTTATTGACCGTTTCTTAACCGAACCTTCATTATTCCTTCAGTCAAAACGGCTATATTCTAAAAAACTTTTGATCCATGCGATTCCAAGGATTTTGAATATGCGTCTCCTCTCCATCTGTTCCGTTGCCGCTGTTTTGGTTTTTGGAATCGGGTGTTCCTTTGAACCTACCCGGTACCCGATCAGCGGAACTGTCAAGATCAATGGTGCATCCGGTGCCAATGCGGTAGTTGTTTTCACACCAGCCGCTGGTCCAACCGATGCGTACCGGGGTGGAAGCGTCACCACAGACAACGAAGGCAAGTTCTCTTTGGGTGACAAGGGGAAAAATACCGGTCTGCTTGCCGGGGATCACAAGGTTTCTTTCACCCAGACTCTCATCAATGGCAAGCCAGCACATGGTGGCGGTGGTTCCAAGAAAAGCGAACAGCTTGCCGGAGAAAAAGAAGCTGTCCCCGCCGCATACCGCAAGGCGGAAACGACCCCCATCACCGTCAAAATTGGTAGCACACCAACCATTGATTTTGATGTAAAATAACCCGAATTTGATGAAAGCACTATTTTTGTGCCGTTTTGTTTGATTTTTTAATTATTTAAAAAGTGAGTTTTACATATGAACAGGATCAATCGTAAGGGATTTACCCTTATTGAATTGTTGGTGGTAATCGCCATCATCGCCGTTTTGATCGGTCTGCTTTTGCCCGCGGTCCAAAAGGTTCGCGAAGCCGCAAACCGCATGACCTGCACCAACAACCTCAAGCAATTGGGCTTGGCGTTCCACAACATTCATGGCACGGAAAATGTGTTTCCTCCTGCATGTTTGGCCAACGGCACCATGTGGTCCGCGTGGATCACCCCCTATCTTGAACAGGACAACCTGAAGAATGCCATGTTCCTTCTTCCGGAAAATGGCCATGTGGACACCGGCATCATCGGCGTTTCCGGCAACAACGGCAACTGGATGGCTCCCGATCCAGGCTTTGCCAACGCGAGCTTTGCCGCCGTAGGCAATGTTGGTGGTGCTTGGGGTCCTGCTACCGAGCGCAATGTCGCCGCAATTGAAACCCTGGTAAAGGGCTTCCGTTGCCCCTCCCATCCCATTCCCGAACATGTGAATGCGCCCAGCTACGAAAACTGGATCTCTCAAAAGCGTGTTCCAATTTCCTATGCGGTTAGCGTTTCAGGTGTTAAGAACAAATTGAATGTTCCCGCCGATATGCAAAATTGCGATGGCGCGTTCCAACCCATCTACACCAGGACCTCCGGAGCGGTCATCAATGGCGCCCGTCTGCGCACCGCCGATATCATTGACGGCCTCTCCAACACCATTTTTGTTGGCGAAGAGCGCTACACCCTCAACTCTTCCTACCCTGTTACCGACCTCGACCTTCCAGGCGTGGCTCGCCGCAAAGCGGTATGGCAATTCGGGTCGGACAGCATCGACTGTCAGATGAGCTACAACGAAGCCGCAGGCTCCACCGGCGTGAAAATGAACTACCCCGTACGCAAGGTAGGCGATTCCGACCAGGAAGCCTACATCGTCAGCTTTGGTAGCTACCACACCAGCGGCGCCAACTTCCTCATGGGTGATGGCTCGGTCCGCTTCATCATCGACTCGATTTCCCAAGCCACCTACACCTCTTTGGGAACCAGGGGCGGTGGCGAAGTTATCGGCAGCGATTTCTAAATTGCGTTGTTAAACTACCGTCGACCGGTTTCCCCAAAAGGAACCGGCCGACGGTTTTATCCTTTGCCGAATTTCGCAACAGGTTTTGGATCCGGTATGGCACGAAATCGATGGGTTTTGTTCTTTTTGATTCCTCTTGTGATATTTGTTATCTGGAAAACTCAAGCACTTTTTTTTACCAAATACGCGGACAAACCCGACACACGGCTGCGTACCCATTGCAAAAATCTCCCTAGCCACCCCATCGTTTTCACCTCCCGTACGAATGCTTCCAGTTTTGAAGCTCCGGCTCCCGAGGGCGAAGGTTTTACTTTTCCAGGAAACATCCCCTGGACCGCCAAAGAAGGGCGACTTCGCTTATTGGATACCTCCGGAAATGTTCTTGAACTGACCCATGGCAAGGTCCTCGAGGATGGTAGCACCCTTGTCGATGTGATGGGACCATCGGTCAATCTTGACGGAACATCCGTCTATTTCGCGGGCAGAAAAGCAGCTCCCTTTCATGGACGATGGAGAATTTACAACATCGATCTGAAAACCGGTTTCATCCGCCAAATCACAGGCAGGCCGGAGGATTCGGGCTGTGTGGCGCTTCCCCCCATGCGTTATGGCGCCGATGGCAAAATCCTCTCCGATACCGATCGCAAACAGACAGATTATGACGATGTCGATCCCGCCGAAGTGGGCCCCGATGGGATCGCTTTCGCTTCGAGTCGTCTGCCCGATCTGGGCAGGGACCACGCCCGCCGCGCCACCCAAATCTGGATCTGGAAAAAAGGCGACGCCGCGCCACACCCCATCTCCGCCAATCGCAACAATGATCGTTGGCCTGCCCAGACCTATTCCGATTCCCTTATTTTCAGTCTTTGGAGCCGCAATCGTGAGGCGGTGACCGAGGATCTCAGCGATATACGCCCCGTCTCCACAGGCGGAAAATTTGCCACCGAACCGACCGACCACTGGATGGCCGCAAGTCTTACCCCCAACGGAACCCTTTTCGGTTTCGCAGTCAAAACCACCGAACACACCTTGCGTCCCCGTCCCCTTTTCAACGGCCGGATCGCCTTCATGAGCGAATCGATCACCGAACCGGGCCATTTCCGTATAGCCCAGGCCGATTGGGGCTATTTCGAATTGGATCGTGGCGACAAAACCAAACTGGAACCCAAACGCAAAATCGGGACCGCCCGACTGGACTATGCTCCCGATCAGGACGCGGAAAAGAACGATTTGTCGATCGGATGCCCTTCACCTTGTCCGGAAGGAAAGGTCCTCTTCGCCGCCCTAAAGCGAAAGACCCCGGCCGCCACTTATGCCATCCACTGGATGGGGGATAATTGGCAAGAAAACACTCCCGTTCAGGAAGTTTTGTTTGACGACCCCCAATTTGAAGATTCCGAACCGGTTGCTGTTTATGCCAGATCTATCTCCCTGAAAGAAAACCATTTGGTTCCGGCAATCACCCCAAAGACGCCTCCTGATAATCTTACTTTGGCGGATGGCAAGGAATACAAAGGCCCCATGGGCTATGTCGAAAATCTTGCGGTTCTCCAGGAAATCCGCAATCCGATCCCCTGGTACGATGTCAAAAACAACGAAAAGGTCGATCCACGGGTCAATCCCCTTGTTCCACCCCCACCCAATGTTGAGGCTATTGCCTTTTATGCGGGCTATCGCGATCGGTTTGACGACCCTGTAAAACCCCGTGTACTTGGCGCATGGAAAAAACTGGCCGTGATTCCCATCGACCCGGAGGAAGGCGCATTGGATAAATGGGTCCCCTCGGATCCCTTGATGACGACCGTCATCGCGGGCCTGGATAACAAGGGAAAAATCGCGAAGTGGATGTCCAAGCGCGATCTGGATCAGCGTACATTTTATGCCTATGCGGGAGACCACTATAGCCAGATTCGCCCCAAAGGCTTCCACTATTGCAATGGCTGCCACACCGGGCACACTTTTCACTCGTCCAATGTTCGGGAAAAGCTGGGCAAGTAGGAATGGATGATGGTTGTCATCGCGTTCGCTGAAATCTGATTGGGATACCTACCCGGCGGCAATTTGAACTTCTTGCCGGGAGGATCGATTGACCAGCCTGACGATGATCGCTTGGCGCATTTTAGGTTGAGGCGCGTCACGGGCCGACCATCCCCAAATTGTTCTGTCGCCGACCCAGTTTTTGGAAACCTGACTTTCATCTTCCCGACAGACCCCCAATCCTCTTAATGGAATCCCGATAAGTCATTGGAACCAGGGAAACAACAATACGCCTCGCAATACCAAACAGAAGACAAAACAACAGGGCCCCGGGGAGAATTACCCCCCGGGGCCCTGTTGAATATCCGAGGTGCTAACTTATCCGATCAATTCCTACTTGGTCCGGAGGTATTGGTCGAACAGGATTCCATCCTTGTCAAAAGCCCGAAGTTCGAGCGTGTTGTTGCGGATGTTGACGAGGGTTGTGTGGTAATCAACCCTGTTGGCCGCCTTGAACCATGCGGGAGTCGGGGTGAAATTTTCCATTCCACCGCCACCACCACCCGATGTCACATAAACCACCCCATTGGATTCATCAAGCTTTCCGGCAAGGATCGGGTGCGTACGCTCGTAAAGGTGAATGTGGCCGCAGAATACGATGTCGACCTTGTGCTTCTCGTAAAGTGGAGCCAAAGGACGCAAGCGCGGATCGCCAAATTTGGATCGCTTGCCTGCGAAGGTATCACCGTAGTCGTTGCTGTCGCTGGAATAGACTGGGTGGTGATGATAACAGAACTTCCATTTTGCTTTGGATTTTCCCATAGATTCATCGAGCCATTTGTACTGTTCGGTGCCCGGTTCCATGGGCTTGTTGCTATCGAGTACAAAGAAGTCCGCATCACCCCATGAATAGGAATAACGATATTCCGGTGCGGGAAGCGAGAAATACTTGTAGTAATTGGGGTCGTTTTTCTCGTGGTTTCCAAGAGTGGGGAAAAGCGGAACTTGTCCGAAAAGCTCCTGGCAGGGACGGAAAAGCTCCTCAACCCATTGACGCTTGTCCCGGCCCACATCGACCACATCACCAAGGTGAATGGCGAAATTGGGGCGCAATTCTTTCATGATGTTTGCCACACGGCCGGTCGCGGGAGCGTTCCCCTGGGTATCGCCAATCACGGCAAAGCTGAATGGGATGTTTTCCCGGGGTGCGGTTTGCCAGGGGAGAATGGCCGTTTCCAACCGCTCGCCATCGTTGCCGGTGCAAATGACCCGGTAATAGCCCATGGAGCCTGGTTTGAGACCGGTAATTTTGACCTCGTGGAAGGTGTCCGACTTTTCGCCGGAAGCTTTGAGTTCCAAAGGTGCTTCAGGACCATGTTCAATCGTGACCTTGGTGGGTACCGAGGTTTCCATGCAAACGCGGAAACTTTCCCCATCAGGAAATTGGAGGTAAGGCGCCATCACAAAATGCAGCGGCGCGCCACCGGTAGGGGACTTGGCCCGGGCCGAGTTCTGTTCAAAGCGACCCTTGATCGATTCCGCCGAAAGCGCCTTGTCATAGATCTCGACCTCGCGCATCGCACCGATCATGGGTACGCGCTCATTTTCATCCTCAAAAGTGCCAACGCTCCACGAGCCTGTCCGATACCAGTTGATCGGACCCCTGGACTCCTGGGATTCGGAGGAGAGCTGTCCGTTGACATAAAGTTTCATCGCCTGGCCATCATAGGTGGCAACAATAAGCGACCAGAGGCCCTTTTTGAAGGGTTGGGCGGAGCGGATCGTTTTGAGGCGCCCTTCACCGATTCCCGGGCCACCAGGGGTCAGGCCAAAAACAAGGTGGGTTTCATCATAACCCAGATACGCACCACCCGCGCCGTAGCGATTGTCCTCAACACGGCCAAGAATCCCCCCCTTACGAGCCCCGGCATCCAGGCGAACCCAAGCCAAAAGAGTGATCTCTTCGCGGGGTGCGGGAGAAGGCGTTTTGCGGTCTCCGTCCAAACGCGCCCCGGTGAGGCCGCCACCAAAATAGAGCGCCTCCACGGGGACTTTTTCCGCCTGGGGGGAGCTGGGCAATTTGAGGGGCAATGTACCTGCGGTTGGGTTTACCAATCCGTTTTTCACCTGGGAGGCTTCCAATACCCAAGCGGCAACCGGTGCGGCGGGGCCTTCGGAAGCCGTGTCCTTACGGACAAACGCCACAAGAGGCACAAAAACAATGAGCGATGTCAGCCAGAGGGCTTTCTTCATAATCGGTGTCCAAAAACAGGGATCGCCGTCAAACGAAATCCGTTCTGTTATCTTCTTCAAAACGCCATTGCTTTTCCAAGAAGATTTGAGGTATTGCAAAATTTGGCTCTTTTGCGAAATTTTGAGGAGTATGGGCTCATGGCAATGACCAGCCAAAGGCAGATGGTTAAGGGAATGGGTTGGCAGGGACTGGTCGCTTCGCTGCTTTTGGGCGTGGCCGTGGTCATGGCCCAGGACGCCCCTCCCATGCCCCAGCCCCTCATCCTTCAGGAAGAACTTGAAACAGATGAAGTGTTTGAGGTGGATCTGAACCTGGAGCTCAAAGGCGAGTTTAAACTCAATACCCCAATGGGCGTTGAAAAAATCCCCACCGAAGCAAAAGGCCAACACCACTATTGCGAACGAATCCTGTCCCTGGGCGAGACCCCAAACATCACCGGCCCCGCCCGCATGGCCCGCCATTATGACAAGGCCCAAGCGACCATTGTCGCCGCCGGAGACAAAACGGAACGCTCCCTGCGCGACACCAGGCGGTCCTTCCTTTTGCAAAGATCAAAAGAAGAACTTTTGGCATTTAGCCCGGAAGGACCCCTCACAGGGTCCGAGCTTGAGCTGACCAGCGACCAATTCGACACCATGGCCCTCCCGGGAATGCTTCCGGGAAACAAACCCAATCCAGGCGATTCCTGGAAACTGAATAACGCGACGGTTCAGCTCCTTTGCCACTTTGAAGGACTCATCGAGCAGGACCTCAAGGGAACTCTGGATAAAATAGATGGTGAAATTGCAAAATTCCGTGTCGTGGGCAAAGCCTCGGGAATCGACCAGGGGGCTCAGGTGAAAGCTACCATCGAAGCCTCGGGATCTTTTGACACCAAATCCCGCACCATTACCTCCCTCGTCTGGAAACAGGCCGAAGAACGGGAAGCAGGTCCGGTCAACCCCTCCGGGACCCTCACCAGCACCGTGACGATGACCCGCAAGCGGATCAACACGCCCGATTCGCTGAATGACAAATCCCTGGAAGGTTTTCCCTCGGATAAAGAGGAAATTCCAACCCACCTCAAAGCCATCGAGCACCGTGACCCCAAAGGCCGCTATGAACTGGTTCATGGGCGCGAGTGGCAGGTTGTCGCGGAAACCCAAGATCATCTGGTGTTGCGATTGCTCGACCGTGGGGACTTTATCGCCCAGGCGGTAGTCACTCCCTGGGACAAGGCACCCAAAGGAAAACATCTGAGCCCCGAGGACTTCCGGGCGGCAATGTCAAAAACCCCGGGATGGCAGCCAGAGAAAGAGCTTTTGGCCGACGAACTTCCCGCCACCGAAGGACGCTACATCTATCGCATCGCGATGCAGGGAAAAATGGACGGCTCCGAAGTGGTTCAACACTTTTTCCTTATTGCGGCTGCGACAGGCGAACAAGCCGTGGTCACCTTCAGCATGACGCCAAGACTGGTGGAAAAGCTCGGTGCCAGAGACCTCAACCTTGTCGGTGGGCTTTTGGTGCCGGCGGGGACCCCCTGATTCGGTCCGAACAGACTAAGGAAAACTCCGCACCAAGGGAATTGCGGCACTCGCATACCTAAAGCACTTTCCCCATATCCCATGGCCTTGTTCAGAAATTCGGTCTCAAAGATGATGTCTTTAAAACCATAGAGGCATTTTTTCAAAGACATCATCTTTCGGGATGATTTTCGATCAAACGACATTCGGGTTTGTGGCCGCAATCAACTCCACAACATCCACCCGATCGCGTAAAACATCCCTGGCCAGGTCACACACATGGGTATGGTGGGTAAAGACCAACACCTGGGTTTTTTCGCCAAGCTCGGCAAATAACTCGAGAGTGGCTTTCGTCCGGTCATTATCAAATGTGATCAGCACATCATCGAGAATCACTGGCATGGGTGATTGCCCCTCCCGAATCATCTGGTCCACTCGGGCCTCGATTCCCGCCAACCTAAGCGCCAACCAGAGTTGGTCGGCTGTCCCTTCACTCAGGCCGATCCCCTCTGTTGCGGAAAGCACCATAAACTCTTTGCTTCCCTTTCGGGAAACCTTGAGAACCAACCTTTTACCGTCATCATCAAATTCGACCTTCTCAAAGCGCCCAAGCGTCATCCTTTGAAAAAAACCAGCCGCGCGGGCCAAAGGAGATTGAGTGTTGGATTGTCGATTCTTTTCGATGGCCTGATTTAAACACAAAAGCGACAAATGGTTAAGCTTCCAATCGCGTACCGCCTCTTCCAGGCGAACCTTGGCGTCCTCGTACAATTGCCGAGCCCTTGCGGCTTCACCGGATTTAACCAACTCTCCAAGAATGGTTTCCATGTGTTGTTTTTGGAGGGCCAAAGTTTTGACTTCCAAATCAAGGCGTTCCGTCGATTGGTCAATTTCCTGGATTTTCACTTCCAAATCAGCAGATTTTTGATCTCCTAGTTCTTTGATGTACTCCTCGAAGGGCATTTTCATTTCACCCGTAAGCCGGCTTCGAATGTCGGAAATTTCCCGTTCAAGACCCGTTTTTTTCCCAACTCTTTCCAGGAGGTCCGGGACATCATTCTCATTGGCACAACTCGCCTGTTGAAGTAATTCCCCCAGGCGTATCTGGTTTTGATTTCGCTCGGCGCGGGACTTGGATAGCTTCAGTTGCAACGACTCCATTTGATCTTTTAGCTTGATTTTGCCGGTTTCGTTTGCTTGATCCTCGGTCAAAAGGTTTTGAAGACCCAAAAGCATCCCGCGCCAGGATCCCTGGTCCCACGGACCCGTCCCGGTTCCCGCCTTGGCGGTAGCATCCGCAAGATTGGCCAAAAATAGCTCCAGGGTGGCCTGCATTTGGGTAACCCTGGTGGCGGCCGTGGCCCGCTCACTTTCCCAATTTTTCACAGACTGTAAATGATTGGCCAGGGTGACCCGTTCCGCCTCATGAACGGTATTTCCCAACGATTGGGTAAGCTCGTCCCAGGTTTTGCGTGCCTGGGCCAATTGCTCTTGGGCCTCCTTCAAAAGCCTTTCTGCATGGAAATGCGACTTTTTTTGATTTTCGAGCCGGGCAATCAACGAATCCCTCTTGTTGACTTGCTCATCCTTGTCCCGAATTTTCGATTTTGCCTGTCCACGAAGATCCTGCATCGATCCCTCAGCTCCCAGCAATCGCACAAGCCGCTTACGGTGGGTTTCGAGCTGTTCCATTTTATCCCTGTGGTCGGCGGTCTGGGATTCGTTTTTTGCATGGGATTCCCGCAAATCGGAAACTTTTTTCATCCACTCGGGCAATCCACGGACATTCTCCATCACGATGGATCCCGCGTTCCATGCCGCCCATTGAAGCGCAAAGCCCTTGCGCAATTCCCCTCCACGAACAATTTCACTTTCCAGATCTTTTTCCCGATCTTCAATATCGCGTGTGAAGGTGGTGATGTTTTGACGAAGCATTTCACATTTGGAGACCATTTCCGCATGGGAAAGGAGACTATCCGCCTGATGATCTGTCCGCACAAGCAAACCCGTGAGGGTCTCGTCGAGGTCGATACCAGTATCTGCTTCACGAATCAGTGCATCGACCAGATCCCTGTTTGGCGCAATTCCCTTGCGTTCGCCCCGGATCAAATTCCATGCTTTATCACGGATTTTTTTGGTAGACTCATAGTCTCCCCGACTAATGTTTCCGATTCCCCCGGATTGAAGCTGCTGAAGTTCCATCGCAGCCAGGGAAAGGCTATTCCTGAGCGTGGCGATTTCGGAACGGATTTTTTCCAATGCTTTTTCATTAGCGTGAAAACGGTCGACAATGTGTTGAATTTCCGCCAAAGTTGGAGCAGCAATCCGTTCAAGTGCGGCTTCACTTTCGACGGGCGGAACCAGGCGCCTTGCCTGGGATAAGATTCCATCACGATCGCGCTTTAGCGCTTCCCCCTCTTTAGCCAGGGATTTCTCGTTCAATCCCGACTGATCCAGGTCCTCCAGGACCAAAACCAGTTGTCCCAAATCCTCAATCGGAGCAAGCTCCTTTGTTGCCTTTTCCAGGGATTCCAATTCCTGATAAGCCAACCCTACACTTCGGCTTGCCTCGTCCCTTCGGGATTGGGCGCTTTGAAGTCCGCTTGCCGCAAGACTGATCTGGTTGCGCTCCCTTTCTTTGGGAAGCCATTCCAAAAGGTTTTGACCAATTTTTGAAGGGAACCATTCCTTGATCCAGTCCTGAATTTGCCTTTCCATGGTATCGCGCAAGCGCAATTGATCGGGAAGATCACGAAACGCGCCGTCGGTTTCGGCAACCTGGCGAATCAGATCTTCAATTCGCCCCCGCAAGGTAGCATCCAATTTGGGATCAGGAACCGAATCGATTTGAGCGGTTAATTGCCTCAGGGAATCCTCTTCTCCAGCGACAGCGGCTTCCAGGCGCGTCTTTGCCTCACGGGCCTGATTCCAGCTATTTCCGAATTCCGCTCCCAGTTTGGGAAGCATTCCCATTTGGTTAAATTCCTGTTCCTTTTGTTGCAATTGCATCAATGTGCCCAAACCCCGGAAAAGCCGTTCCAATCCGGTTTTTTTCTGTCGATATTTCCCCAGATCGGCTTCGGATCGAACGAGGTTCGCACATATGCTCTGGTATTCACGGACCTCGACACTCTTGTCGTTCAAACTGGACAGGACCCTGTTTTCCTCTTCCTTTGCATTACTTGCCTTTGTCAACAGGTCACTAATCTCCCCACTCCTTGCCCTGAGCAATTTCTCTTTTTGCTCGTGAAGTGCCTTGCGGATGGAACTTACAGAGGACATCCCCGTCATCGATTCAAACAGAATGGTTTTGAGATCGGATTTGCCTTCGAACAACTCATGTGAACCTTCTCTAAGGCGGTCCTGGTCGATCGCGAAAAGACGATCAAACTCGCTTCGACCAATATGGGCAGGATGCAGGTCGGTTTCCTGCGCCCCATCCAGCGTGTTCCCTTTGCCCCGTTTTCTGACGACTGGTCCCAGTGTCCCCCTGGAAAAATGCTCCAGATGGGAACTCACCCGATGATGCTTGTAATCATGAGCAAAATCGTCACCACTTTGTTGCTCAAATCCAAAAAGAAATGCCAACAACTGTTTCAGGGCGGAGCTTTTCCCCGCCTCATTTGGCCCATGGATCAGGTGCAAATTCGCCTGTTTTTTGAATTGCAGCTTCGTGTCTGTAAACGGGCCGACCTTTTCAAAGCGGATCTGGGTGAATCTCATGGGGCTTTCCTTTTTTGTAAATGATCGTTTTGAGGATAGTCAGACGGTGCGGATTTGGTTTGGAAAAATGGTCAAACCCAGGTTTTTGCCGAAAGGGTTTTGAGATGTTGTTCCAGGGCGGGTAAAACATCCTCCGGATTTAAGAGGGCTTCGATTTCTTCCTTGGAAAAGGCATTCCCCAATTTCTTGCCCAGCGTTTGGAATTCCGTGTCCTCGTCAAGAATCTTTTGGAGCGCGTCGTGGTTGTTTTGCCATTCCATTGCCACCGCGCGAAACATTTCTTGGGCCTCATCGGCTCCCTCGGCCCGCGCTACGGTTTCCCGACATTCGATTTTCAGCTTTTCAAGCGTAATACCCGATCCCGAAAGGTGTTGACGTACTATATTTGCCAGGTTTCGATCGGCCGCGAAACCCGCCGCATGAATTGTGTCGCCTATTAGCCGAACCCGCGCAATGGATATTGTTCCCGGCAAGACAACTCGTTTTGTCGACTCGCTTACACGCTCCAACAGATCCTCTTTTAATTCCATCCCCGAAAGATCGACTTCCACTTCGTGAAAACGAACCACATCCAAATCGATAAACTCCGCTCGCGCCCGGAAAGAATCATCGACCGATACAATCGCGCATCCCCTGGGCCCCGTTTCGCGAATCGATCGACCCTGAATGTTTCCGGGAAACACAATCCACGGATTCCCTTCACGGACTATTTCCCGTTTGTGAATGTGGCCCAGTGCCCAATAGTCATACTTTTTGGACTTGAGCTGTTCCGGTGTAACAGGCGCGTAGGTGTCATGGCCTTCCCGCCCGGCAAGTGAAGTATGCAGGATGCCAATATTGAAATGCCCAGCCACCGCTTCCGGATACGCCGCCGCCAGATTCTCTGTGGTCGCTTGGCTGGCGAAACTTTGTCCATGAATCGCGACAGGCAATCCCTCAACGATGACTGTTCTCGCCTTGTCCCCTCCAAATTGATGAACATTTTTGGGCCAGACGAGATTCGTCCCCAAATTGTTCAGCGCGTCGTGGTTGCCCCGGATCAGGTAGATGGGGATCGATTTGGCCAACTCTGCCAAACGACTGAGGAGGAACTGGATCGTACCCTGATCCCTCACAGCTCCATCAAGGATGTCACCGGCAAGGACCACAAACGCAACTTTTTGTTCCTTTGCGACCCGAATCAGATTATCCAGGGCAAATCGACTCGCCCGGCAAACCTTATCACCAAGCTCGGGATTGAATTGCGACAACCCTTTGAGAGGACTATCCATGTGGAGATCGGCCGCGTGCAAAAAACGAAACATGGGCGGATCCTGCGGTGACAAAAAGGGAAGTGGGGTAAAGAGGAGGAGGGCCCGTTTTTTGAGCCAACCCGCCCATACACCCTTATTCCCGGGATAACGGCAAACATTTCAACTGGTCGGTAGGGAATTTTCCTCGGACAATATCCCCATGAACACCAACGCCATTGATGAATACCAAAGAAAAACCGCGATTTTCGCTGCTTATCCCCGTGAAACCGCTCTCGGCTATGTCGGCCTGGGCCTCGCCGGGGAGGCGGGCGAAGTCGCCAATCAACTCAAAAAAATCATTCGGGACGATGCTGGCAGCCTCACCGCCGACCGCAAAGCCAAAATTCTCGATGAACTGGGGGATGTGCTCTGGTATTGCGCCGCTTTGGCCCGCGAACTGGATGTGCCGCTCTCCCAAGTGGCCCAGATGAACATTGAAAAGCTTTCCAACCGCCACGGAAAAACCCCCTCATGACCCCTTTTCTTCTCGCAGCCCTCCTTTTGGCCCCCGCCGATGAATCGCTCAAGGACCGGGCATGCCGTTCCGTTCACCTGGGCTATCCGGGTAAGGACGCGATCGCTTTTTACAACGAGGTGACCATTCAAAAGTCCGCCCCGGGGACCTACTTTTGCGCCATCGGCTGGAACAAGGGGTACTTCGGGATCCAGGAACTGGCCAACAAAAAACACCTGGCCATTTTCTCGGTTTGGGACGATGACAAACAGGACGATCCCAACTCCGTGCCCAATGAACAAAGAGTCAAACTCCTCCACAAAGGCGACACCGTCCGCATCGGTCGCTTCGGCGGCGAAGGGACAGGCGGCCAATCTTTCCTCGACCTCGATTGGAAACTGGGAAAGACCTATGGCTTCCTGGTGACGGCCAAACCCAATGGCGCCCGCACCGAATACCACGGATGGATCAAGGACCCCGAAAAAGCGGAATGGTTTCACATGGTCGGGTTTTCTACTATCACGGGTGGTAAAATCATGTCCGGGTTTTATTCCTTCGTGGAAGACTTCAAACGCGATGGGGCCTCCGCCAAAATCACCCGCCAGGCCTCCTATGGCAACGCCTGGATTCTCGGTGCCGGTACCAAAAGCGAATGGGCCCCTGTAACCCAGGCCCGCTTCACCGGCGACTCCAACCCCGCGTTGAACATCGATTCCTTCCTCGAAGACAACCGCTTCGTCCTCGCCACCGGAGGCGACATCTCAAACAAAAACACGAAACTGCGTGGATCCCTGCCAGATCGCAAACCCGGCGAAAAACCGACCATCACCAGTGAAATGATACCCTCACAGACGAAGTGATTCGGTTCGTTTCGTTGGACACCATTTCGTTCTACGCAAAAAGAAGGCGGGCCGGAGAGTTTACTCCGCCGCCTTCTTTTTCTTTTTCGCCCCTGGAACGATCCGGGGGGGCACCCAATCTGCGGGTTTGGGATTGGCAACCACAAGAGAGAGTTTATCGCCGTTTTCCGCCTGCATCTTTTGCAAAAGCTCCATCAGCGCCGCAATGCGTGGAGCTTCTTCGGGCTTGTCCGCAAGATTGGTGATTTCATTGGGATCGTTTTGCAAATCAAATAGCTGGGTCACATTGACTTCGGGATAGCGGATCAGCTTGTATCGCCCATCGGTCACCGCCCGTTGCACATGGCGGTAGGCAAACATCAGATTTTCGCGAGCCTTTTGAGAAGGGTCTTTGAGCACGGCCGTGAACTCCCGCCCCTCGCTTGTTGTGGGTGGTTCGACCTGGCACAATTTTCCCAGGGTTGGCATCACATCCAAAAGATAACACATCGCGTCGGTTTTCCGGTCCCCCACAATGCCGGGACCACAAAGAATCAGCGGCACCCGCATCGAATGCTCGTAGACATTTTGCTTTCCGATGAGACCATGGCTGCCGCGTGCCGCTCCAGAATCGGCCGCAAAAACAATGATCGTGTTTTTGCCATGGGGAGACTTTTCAAGCGCATCCAGAATCCGCCCAATTTGCATATCCAGATAGCTAATATAGCGATAATATTCCGAATTCATTTGGCGCACCGCCCCGGGAGTACGGGGCCAGGCGAGAAGCACCTCATCCCGCACGGTCATATCCCCATTGTCAAAAGGATGCTGGGGGAGAAAGTTGGCAGGCAATGGGAGTTTTGACGCATCGTAACGGACCGGAAAATCTTCAGGGACGGTGTGGGGATCGTGCGGGGCATTGAACGGCACATAACACAAAAACGGACTCCCCTCCTTTTGCCCCTTGATGCACCGGATCGCCTCATCGGCGAACATCGCGCAAGAATGCTGGGGCGCCACCTCGGCCTTGGCCATCTGCCCATCGACCATGTCCGACAATGGAGCTTTCAACGGGTTGACCATTCCGCCCAGATACATCTTTTGGGCGATCTGAAAACTTTTGGGGATCGAAGCGGGGCCATTGTGCCATTTGCCACTGGCAAAGGTGGTGTAACCCGCTTTGCCAAAAGCGGCAGGCCAGGTTGTGTCTCTCAATAGCATTTCATCGATACGGAAAACCGAACGACTCGAAAGAAGCATGGCCCGCGAAGGGACGCAGGTGGCCCCATTCAAGCCGCCTTGCATGTGCGCCCTCTGAAACGAAAGCCCACAATGAACCAGCTTGTCCAGGTTTGGGGTCTTGATGATCGGGTTGCCCAGGGCGGCAATCGTATCCGCTTTCATGTCATCGGCAAAAAGAAAGAGGACATTGGGCCGGGCGTCCGCGGCCCTGGCGAATCCTGATACCAGAAAAAGGGATAGAAACAAAAATATTTTTGCAGACATATTAAATCCTTATTGTCTATTAATTTGCTCGGTTTAATTCCTGGTGGTTGTTGCCAAAAGTAGGATCAAAGGTCAACTTTCACCAAACAGCCAAATTCCCCAGGAAAGTGAACCGAAACCCGCGCATGAACCGCTCCCTGCTTGTCAAAAAACCGCTGGGTTCCTGCAAGCGCGAATACCCCTTCGTGCCAAACATCGGGATGGATATAAAGTCCTCGAGTCCCATCAAAGCGGAAACAAACAAACTGCTCAGGCTTCACATCATCTCCGGGAAGCGCCAGGGGAACCAGAAAAGGCTTGTTCTCCAACGGGAAAAATAGCTGACCGCCATCGGGATGGTAATTCGCATGCCACAAAAGTAATTCCCTGGGTGTTTCGGCATGATCCTCCCGGGCGGCACCCGGCTCGGTACCGTAACCAAGGATGTAATGCCCGCCTACGGCTTCGTTTCGACCGAAAAGGATGTCTCCCCGCCATTCGCTGACAAATACACCCTGGGTGGTTCCCGCTTCATCCCCCGTATCGGAATCGACAGGCCTCCAACCCTTGGCAGGCCAACGCACAATTTTGACAGGGAATGTATTGGGATCATCGACGAGACAACCGTACCCTATAAGGGTTTCATCGGTCGCGTCCACAATCGGAATTGTTACCCTCTTTAGGTTCGGGGGAATGTTGGGATTGAGATAGTCTGTTGCAGGCATGGTTTTACCAAATTTCGCCAAAAATTTTTCACACCATCGTCACAATCCAACAATCAGGCATGCAATGACCTAGGTGTCTATCCAGATGATTTACCAAAAATGATTGCGACTATTGAAAAAAAATTTTTCTCAACACCACGAGGGTGCTAATTTGGCGGAAGTTGCGCTGCATGAACGATTTGCCAAGGGGGTACCGATTACAGACCGTACAAGTTGGACCCCAAAGGCTGGACAAAAAAAAGGAATTTGATCATCACAAAGCGAATCCCAGACCGTGTCACACTCGAAGTACATTACACCTCGACGATCATTCAGATCTGTAAATGATACCTCCCATACATCACCATATTCTTCACAGCGGGGACATATTCGGCTCATAAGACATTCCTCTATGGAATGGTAAAGGTCGTGATCATTTTTATTGTATCATCCCGGATAATATGTCGGATTCGTGACCGACCACCCCGGGACCCAAAACCTTTAAACTCTTCCTTTTAGTTTTTCATGGTCCCCGTAGCTTATGCCACAGAAGTCCGGAACGGTTCCCGATTCGTTGACACCCCGACACTCCCCCTCCCCCCCCATTTCCCAAGTGGCACCATGAAATCCATTCGTGCGATCCCCACCCTGATCCTGGCCCTGTCTCTTTTGGCGGGACGGACCGCAATGGCCCAATCGGCCGAAGGCCTCCCCCGTAGTACTCCCGAGGCCGAAGGAGTCTCCTCCGAAGCTATTCGCGGTTTTGTCGAAGCCGCCGACAAAAAGGTCAACACCCTGCACAGTTTCATGCTGGTGCGCCATGGCAAGGTGGTCGCCGAAGGTTGGTGGAAACCACAGACCCCACAAACCTCACATGTGATGCATTCTTTGAGCAAAAGCTTCACCTCGACCGCGGTCGGCCTGGCCATCGAAGAGGGAAAACTCAGCCTGGACGATGAGGTTTTGAAATTTTACCCCGAATATGCGCCTAAGGACCCCTCCAAAAATCTCAAAGCGATGCGTGTGCGCGACCTGCTTATCATGTCGACCGGCCACGACTCCGAACCCAAATTCTCGCCTGATACACCCTGGGTAAAAACTTTCCTCAATCATCCGGTCCCATTCAAGCCCGGAACCCACTTCCTCTACAACACCCCCGCCACCCACATGCTTTCGGCCATCGTGCAAAAAGTCACAGGCAAAACCGTTCTCGATTATCTGAAACCCCGCTTGTTTGAACCGCTGGGTATCGAAAACCCTAGCTGGGCGACCAGCCCGCAGGGAGTCACACTGGGTGGTTGGGGACTCCACATCCGGACCGAGGACATCGCCAAATTCGGCCAACTCTATCTGCAAAAAGGGGTCTGGAACGGCAAGCAACTCCTTCCCGCCTCATGGATCGCCAAAGCGACTTCCAAACAGACCTCCAACGGCAGTAATCCGAAAAGCGATTGGGATCAGGGGTATGGATACCAGTTTTGGCGTTGCCGCAATGGCGCCTACCGGGGCGATGGCGCGGCGGGCCAATATTGCATCGTCCTGCCTGAACTGGACGCCGTGATCGCGATCACCGCCCAAACCGGCGATATGCAGGTCCCACTCGATCTGATTTGGGAAAAGCTGCTTCCGGGTTTGAAAGACAAACCCCTGGAAGCCAACCCCGGCGAACTACAAAAACTTAAAGAGACCTTCGATGGCTTGAAGGTCCCTGTGAAAAAATAACGGGATAGAAAAACAACCATACAGGGAAACCGTGCAGGTTTCCCTTTTGGCGGGAAATTCCGGCCGCACCCGTACCAGCGAAAGTAACTTGGTATGGGAAAGAGCCGCTATAATTTATGAAACCGTATTGAGTTCAAGTGCGGGATTGCTCTCGCCGTTTTCAGTTAGCGGAAAGGACGAGCAGATGGCTGCATCATTGGAGCGGGTTCTCGAGGCAGCAATGGCTCTTTCCGAATCGGAACGGGCTGAACTCGTAGATACCCTTATTTCGACTTTCGCACCCGATGACGCCGCGCCACTTGATGGCGCATGGCTTGCGGAAATCAACCGCCGATCGGACGATTTTGATAGGGGTGGCGTTCAAACCCTTTCGTGGGCCGAAGTTAAAGAAAGGGCGCGAAGAAGGCGGACGCCAAGTGAATAAAACGAGATTTTTGCCGGGGGCGACAAAGGATTACGAAGAAGCCTTCGATTGGTATCGTACACGGAGCGAACGCGGGGCGGCAGGGTTTGAGGAAGCGGTTGAGCGTGCGCTTGAGGATATCATCGAAGCGCCAAACCGGTGGCCATTCTGTGATCCGCGACATCGCCAACGCCGTTTGAGAAAGTATCCCCACAGCATTGTGTATCGGTTCGTGGACGACACCGTTGTAGTTGTGGCGGTCGCTCACCCGAGCCGACGGTCGGGTTTTTGGAGAAGGCGACAGTAAGGTGGCATTTTGAGCCTTCGGGAACCCCAATCGGAAGATCCCGAATTTCCAAAAACCAGTTCAAACGATTCTGGAATCCAAAACCAGCGAAAAATCAACTCCCCACTTACTTCTCAAAAGGCCAGGATTTGCCCAGTGCCTTCTTTTGCAAGGCGCGGATCTCGGCGATCCCCGAGCGTCCCAGCGTGAGCAATCGATCAAGCTGGGCCTGGCTGAAGGTCGCCTCTTCGCCGCCCGCCTGGACTTCGACAAACTGGCCCGACCCGGTCAAAACCAGGTTCAGATCGACCTGGGCGTCCCGGTCTTCGGGATAATTCAGATCCAAAAGTCCGTGCCCCTCGACAAGCCCGACACTCACCGCGCCGATCGAATCCTTGAGGATCTCCTTGAGCGAAGGAAGTGGCTTGGGTTCGGGTTTGCCCGGAGCAGCCTGCCGCAGGGGTTGCTTGGCCAGCCAGTTGAGCCCATCGACCATGGCGACAAAAGCGCCGTTGATCGCGGTGGTGCGGGTGCCGCCATCGGATTCGATCACATCGCAATCGAGCCACAAACAGCGCTCGCCTAGCGCCTCCAGGTTGACAATCGCGCGCAGGGCGCGGCCGATGAGTCTTTGGATTTCGACAGCCCGGCCATCGACTTTGCCCGCCCGGTCACGAGGCTTGCGGGTGCCGCCACATCCAGGCAACATCGAATATTCCGCCGTGAGCCAACCCTGGCCCGATCCCTTGAGAAAAGGAGGAACCCCTTCTTCAATGGTGCAGGTACAAAGTACGGTGGTGGTTCCCATCGAGGCGAGAACCGATCCGGGCGCCTGGCGGGTGAACTTGCGCTTGAAGGTGATCGGGCGAAGTTCATCGGGCTTGCGGCCATCGGCGCGGGCAGTCATCGGAATATCCTTGGAATTTCGGTGTAAAAAGGTCTTTTGGGGAACTAGATCTTGCCGCCAAGCAGCGAAACCAGGATCGCCTTTTGTGCGTGCATCCGGTTTCCGGCCTGGGCGAAGATGAGGCTTTGCGGTCCATCGGCCACACCCGCACTCACCTCTTCGCCGCGATGGGCAGGAAGACAGTGGAGGAATTTGGCGTGGGGCGCCGCTTTGGCCATGAGGGTCTCATCCACCTGAAAACCCTGAAACGCTTCTGTGCGTGCTTTGGATTCGGCTTCCTGACCCATGCTGGTCCACACATCGGTATAGATAACATCCGCGGAGGAGACCGCTTCGGCTGGGTTGGTGATGTGAACCGGAGTCTTGCCATCGAAGTTTTCGCGAAAGGTCGCAAGAAACTGGTCGGGGAAGCCATAATCCTTTGGCGCGGCCAAAATGAAATTCATGCCGAAACGCCCGCAGGCTATCGCAAGACTGCGCGCGACATTGTTGCCATCGCCCACAAAAGTGACTGTGCGCCCATGCAGGTCCCCAAAGGCCTCCTGAATGGTGAGGACATCGGCCAAGGCCTGACAGGGGTGGTTGTAATCCGAGAGACCATTGATCACCGGAACCGAAGCGAACTCGGCGAATTCCTCGATCGTCTTGTGCGCGAAGGTGCGAAGAACCAGCGCATCGACGAACTGGCTCAGCGTGCGCGCCTGGTCGGGAATCGACTCACGGGCGTCGATAGGGCCATCGGTCGACGAGAGGAAAATGCTCGATCCACCCACCTGGGCCATGGCCGCCTCAAAGCTGACCCGCGTGCGAAGCGAAGGTTTCTCGAAAATGAGGCCAAGGACCTTGCCCGGCAACAGGGCCGGACGAAGTCCCCTGAGAAGGTCCGCCTTGAGCTTGGCGGCAAGATCGAGCAGATTCGCGAGTTCGCTTGTCGTAAAATCAACAAGATGAATGAAATGACGCATGAAAAAGACCCTAAGTCGATCTTTGGTGTGGGAACGAATCAGGACGCCGTTTGTCCCAATCGGGCCAATTCCTCTTCCAGGATGGCACAACCACGGTCAAGCTCCTCATCCGTGAGGGTCAACGAAGGCAAAAGACGAATCACGGTGTTGTGGGTGCAGTTGATGAGCAACCGCCTCTCCATGCACGCCTTGACCACAGGCGCGCCTTCCACCGCCAGTTGGATACCGATCATGGTTCCCCGGCCACGGAACTCAGTCACCCAGGGGCACGATTCCATCAACGCTTCGATTCGCTTGCGGAAACGGTTTTCGATCTCGACAGCCCGGGCGAGAAGTCCATCGCTTTCGATGGTTTCGATCGTGGCAAGCGCGGCCGCGCAAGCAACCGGATTGCCACCAAAAGTCGCGGCATGAGTTCCGGGTTTGAGCGATTGGGCCACTTCGGGTCGGGCGATCAATCCGCCACACGCAATTCCTCCGGCAAGAGCCTTTGCCAGCGTGACGATATCGGGTTGAACGGGCCAATGATGATGGGCAAACCAGGTCCCCGTCCGCCCCATGCCCGTTTGGACTTCATCAAAGATGAGCAGAAGGTTGTGCTTGTCGGCCAGTTCCCGCAGACCTTCGATATAACCTGGAGGGGGTATGTTGATGCCCCCTTCGCCCTGGATCGGTTCGAGCATGATCGCGCAGGTTTCCGGATCGATCAGCCTTGCGACCGCATCCAGATCGCCAAACGGGGCGTAGGCAAACCCGGGAAGCATCGGGCTCACGCCGGCGTGGTACTTGGGCTGGCCTGTGGCGGAAAGCGCTCCCATGGTGCGGCCATGGAAGCTGTTGAGCATGGTGATGATCTTGAAGCGACCTTGGCCTCCGTGAAGGCGGGCCAATTTGATGGCGGCTTCATTGGCTTCGGTGCCTGAATTGCAAAAGAACGCCTTGGCTGCTGGCCACCCGCTCCGGGTGCAAAGCGCCTCAGCCAAAAGACCCTGGGCGTCGGTATGCCAGGTGTTGGGCACATGGATCAGCCGGGCGACCTGTTCCTGGACGGCGGCAACCACTCGTGGCGGACAGTGCCCCAAAATCCCGCAACCCCAACCCGGAAAAAAGTCGAGATACTCGTTCCCCTCATCATCCCAAACACGCGAATCCACTCCGCGTTCCAGGCACACCGGATACCGGGTGTAGTTGGCGATTACATACTTTTGAAACCGGGCTTGGGTATCCGCGTGCATTTCTTGGTTTGACTCCTCCGCAAAGCAAAAATCTTAAGCCCCAAGTCCCCAATTCTCAATGGGCTTGGGGCGAATTTTGCAGGATGTTCACGAACCCAAAACGATCTCGGTACCCGTTCCCTTGTCCGTAAAGATCTCAAGCATCAGGGCATGACGACTTCGCCCATCGACCAAGTGGACCTTGCGAACCCCACCCCTAAGGGCGTCCAGGCACGCCTCCACTTTGGGAATCATCCCCTCATCAATGATCTTTCTGCGCATCAAATCCAGACAACCCTTGGCATCGAGGGTCGGAATAAGGGTCGATGCGTTCGACTTGTCCATGAGAATACCCGGAGTATCGCTCAAAAAGACGAGTTTTTCCGCACCAAGAGCCAGCGCAACGGCCGCCGCGGCGGTGTCTGCGTTGATGTTCAGCCATTTTCCGTTGGCATCGAGCGCCACGGAGGGGATCACCGGGACAACACCACCCAAGGCAAAGTCCTCGATCACCTTTCGGTCGATCCTGGTGACGCGCCCCACCTGACCCAGATCCACCGGACCTTCTTCGGTTTCCAAAAGGAGTTTTTCGCCAAAAAGGGCCTGTTGAGACCCCCCATGAAGACCTACCGCACGGCCACCAAAATCGCGAATCTGACGGACGATTCCACCACAGATCTCTTCGCGCAGGACGCGAACTACAATGGAAAGGGTTCCTTCATCGGTGACACGGCGTCCCCGGACCTTTTTGGGCTGGAGCCCCGCTTCGGCCATGGCCCGGTCGATCGCTTTGCCACCCCCATGGACCAGCACCGGCCTGAGCCCAGCTGTCTCAAGGAAGACCACATCCTGGAGCGTGGCGCGAAGGGCTTCGGCGTCCTCCATGGCGCTTCCACCCAGCTTGATCACAATCAGGCTACCGCGAAACCGGCGGAAATAGCCCAAGGCTTCAATCAGAACTTCGGCTTTGCGCGTGGCTTCTGTGGACTGCATATGGTAAGACCCTCCGGGAAAAATCAGCCTAGATCAGGTGGGCCAATCGTCAACTGATTTCGGAGGGGGTCACGCAAGCCAAGCCACCCAGTCCCCGGATTCATCCATCCCCCCTGTTTTATCACCAAATTTTATCACCAAAATCGGACACCTTTGTCCAAACTTCCCTCTCGAAAAGCAAAATCCGAAAAACTTTCGGATACGCCAGGCAATCATTTGGTTTCGCCGTGGCGATACCCCAGGAAATGGTCTAAAGTGAACTCGGTGGAACAATAGTGGATTTGGTATGTTTTGGGGCAAAAACCCAAACCTGTTTGGAAATCAACCCCTAAACTCAAGGAGTATTTCTGATGCGAAAACTAGTGTCGGCCATGGCCGCTTTGGCGCTGATGACCCTAATCGGATTCTCCGTCCAGGCCCAGGACAAGAAGACAGGCGACAAGGTTGACCTCAAGGGAACGCTTTGCTGCGGCAAATGCGAACTCAAAATTGAAGGCGTGACCAAATGCGTCAACGCCATCAAGGTCCAGGAATCGGGCAAGGAAGTCACCTATCTGCTTGACGACAAAGGCCCCGGCGCCCCCTACCACAGCGAATTCTGCACCGGCCCCAAGGGCGGCTCGGTCAAGGGTACCCTGGTCGAAAAGAAGAAAGACGCCATCAAAGGCTATAAGTACATCAAGCCCGCCAAGGAAGGTGTGAAGGTCGATTAATTTCGCCCCCTTTTTGTTTGGCGAAGCAAACGATCAACGCCGGGACACCCCGGCGTTTTTTTGTGGGGAATTGATGAGCCTGGCTTACGGGTTGATGGGCCCTTGATCTTCACGCCTTTCAGGCGTTTTGGGCACGGATCAGGTGGGGACCCCAGACCTCAAAAAATAAATCATCGACCAAATACGATCGCCTTCTCCCCGGTCAATGACTTCCACAGGTTTCAAGCCATCAAACGCAGAGTTGGCGGTTTGGAGCCATTTCCCAATCGATTCTTCCCTCATGACCTCGGCGAGAGCAGTGGTCAGTCTTTGAAGTTCATTCAACCGACGAGCAACACCTTCCGTGGGGGGAGTTCCGCTTTCCAGCGTCGCAAGGGACCGGATTGAAACAGGTAGCAACCGGGCAAAAACCGCCTGGCTCAATTGCAGCTTTTTGCGAAGTCCCAACACCCACCCCGAATTTGCCATCTTGCCGGAGCCTTTTGCTGGAATGCTTTGCGGCGGGGTTGTGGCGAAGGCACGCTTTGCAGAAGTAGGCTTCTTCGTTTCAGGTTTTTTCCGATCCCGAACGGCCATTCTGCTTCTCCGGTTTTGCAGCATCATGATTTTTGTGAAAGGACAAAAGGCACAGGTATTATTGGCGATCATGTCTCCCCAGTCAAGCAAATCTGCATGCAAATTTGCATGCAATCTACCCTTTCATGCGGTCGGGATGGAGGAGTCGAATTTTGCCCTCCTCCTTAAGGTTTTCCGGGAAAACCAGTAGGTTTTGTCCTTCAGGATCTGCTGACGATGGAACGATCAAGCCCTCCAGACCAACAACAAATGCAGCCTGGCCAATCAACCATGTGACCGGAACCCGCCCTTCCCTGGCCTCTCTTCTCCAGTCCAAATTCAAAATTCGTTCCAGAGACACCCTAAGCCGACTCCGAACATCGCCTCGACCCAAATCCAAAACCCTTTGAAGTTGGGTTTCCATCGCAACAAACATCCTCGGCATCGCATCTTCTACCGGAATCTGGTAATACCGATTGTGGGCCAAGGTTTCGGCCATTGCCGTCTCTGGAGTCAGAGAGGCATATATCACCCGCACTCCTACCGGATTCCATCGGCCACCATGACGCCGACTTCCCTCCCCTGAAAGCAAATCTGCCTCATTGGAGTACTTTGGGGTATTCGCCCGATACACAACTTTGAAGAACTCGCTGGCAACGGAGGAAAGCCGAGACATTCGAGCTTTGAGCTGTTCAAAGGTCGGGTCCAATGACGCCATTGTTAACCTTTTGCGACCAACCTAAAAAGTTTACGATATTTTAAGAGACCAACATTGGGCTTGATACAAGGGAATCAACCAATTTCAAACAAAAGGAGGCATGGAATATTTTTTCATGTTTCGCCACCACACCACCCGCCCCATCTGGAGCGGGTGGCAAAACCCAAACTTTTTTAGTGCGCCAAACTATTCGAGCACAAACGATACGCTCACCTCGGCGGTGATCTTGATGGTGCCCGCTTCAAACTCGGGGCTCGAGCCACCGCCAGCCCCACCCAAGTCTCCCATCCGCGCCATATTGGATGCCTGGATGTTGTAATAAGGCATCACATCGCTTACCGATTCCACAATCGAATGAGGCTTGCCCACTTTGGCGCCAAGCTCTTCAGCCAAGGCTTTGGCTTTTTCCTTCGCAGAGCGCACCGCCAAAAGTCGGGCTTCGTCCCGGTGCTGGCGCAATTTCGAACTTCGAAGGTTCACCGAGCCCACACCCGTCGCTCCCGCCTCGATGGCCGCCTCGGTCACTTTGGTGATTCGGGCAATATTGTTAAGCGTGCATGAAACCGACTGCGACACGGAATAAAAAGCAATCACATCCGTCTCTGAATGCCCCATGTCTTCCCGCTTGTAGTTGGGTTGGATGATCACCTGGGTGGTTTGCAGATCCACATCCTTGATGCCGGCGGCTTTCAGGACAGAAAGCAATTTCCCCATTTTGGCCGCCTGCTTGGTTAGCGTCTCACGCAAAACCGGGCCACGGACATCCACCTGAAAATTCAGATCCGCAAGATCAGGCACAACCTTGATTTCGCCACGCCCCGTGGTCGAGACCGTGGGGATTTCCGCCTTCTGTTGGGCCATCGCGGGAAACGCACCCAGAACCACAAAAAGACACGAGGCCAGCATTCGATTTTGAGACATGGAACCGACTCCTTCAATCGACCGGGAACGGCCAAACCAGATATGGGTGTCCCGGGCAGGGAAATGTCCTCCACCCGGCTCACACATAGACAACCCACCACCCACGATTTTGTGAGTGGCTTTTGATCGATTCGCCCTTTGGGTTTTTCGCCTTCTATCTCCCTGTCCAGCGATGCAGCAGGTTGGCGGTAATCTTTTGCACCCGGGGATCGGGGCCAAGTGGCCGCCCATTATGCACAAAAGGCAATATGTGGCCGGGGGGATGGGAAAGCCCCATGGCCCAAAAAATCGTGCTGGCGTTAAAGACCGTGTTTCCCTTCGGCCCGGGATAGATTGTCGCCTCATAATGCGAAGGCGCTTCTCCCGAATTGATCGTGGTCCCCGCGGCGACCACTTCCATCCCCGGGATCGGCGCGGGATCCCCATGAAACTCCCAGCCGACCAGCCCCGTGACCCGGTCACCCTTTTTCATCCCGGTTCCCGCGAACATCCAATGCTCAGGCTTGGTGACCACCCAGTCCCCCGACCCGTTGAAAGGCGACACCGTCTGCGCCCCGATCAGCGCAGCCTCGCTGGGCGCCTCGACGGGCAAATCCGCCATCCAGGGTTCTTCCCCCTTGCGAATGCCACCATAGCGCCCCACCCGCTCCATCTCGTCGGGTTTGGAACGGTCGACGACAAAGCAACACGAATTGCCGCTGAAAAATCCGAAATTCACACCCTGTTTGACGGCTTCCAGACAGGAGTCATACTGTTTTCTGGTCCAGTACTCATCGTGCCCCACCGAAAGGAAGACTTTGGCCCGGGTCAGGAAATCCACACCACCCGCATCCACATCCTCGTTGGAGCAATAGGTCACATCATACCCCTTCTCTTCCAGCCAATAGGCAAATGGATACTCCCAAAGGAGAAATTCACCCGAGCCCAGCGAAAGGGTCTGATCGACCACCTGGGGATATTTGGCATACGGCCGCTTGAAGCTGACCCGCACCCCCGAAACCAGCGGCCTTTTGTCCGCGCGATCGTTGTCATATAGCGAATGATTCTCGGGCCACTTGTTGTACGCCTGCCAGGTGTTGGTGCTGCACTGGAAAAGAATATCCGCTTTGCGGTTATCCGTGACGATGAAGGTCAAATAGCTCTGATAGCGGTGCGACTTGGCCGAAAGCTTGACCAGGTAGACCCCGCTGGACCAATCGGTGGGAATGGTCACCTCCGCGACCGCGTCCCAGTTACACTCCCGAATGCGCATGGGACCCACAGGCGGTGTGGGTGCCGTGGGTGCCGCCACCGGCCCGAGCGTTTGCATTAACCTGGCGCCTTTCCCCTGGTAATAGCCCATTCGGTAAATATCCAGCGTCACGGGCCCTGCCGGTTTGGTGCTCACATGAAAAGAGATCTTCTTCCCTGCCCGGACACTTGTCCTGGAGGCATACCCCTCGATCAGCGAACAGCGGTATTTGGCGTTTCCATCAAACTTCGAATAGGCGAGTTGCCAATCGGGTGTCCCGGGTTTGGCATTTTCCAGAACCACAATTCCATTGGCTGTTGAGCCTCCCGCAAGGGGTTCCTGGGTGGACAGTTTGTTTGCGGCCTGGCTTGTGGAGGAGGCTAAATGGGTAAGGGCGCCAACCGGTATTGCCGCGAGAATCTGCCGACGATGAAACCTGGACATTTGATGGTCTCCATTGAGAAAATCGGCGGAAAAAGGAAGAAAGTTTGCACTTTGTTGGGATAGAGCCAAACAAGCGGGTTGGCGAAGGGGATTAGACCAAAGCTTTATTGGGAAACCTAATGGAAAACTTTTTCCCAAACCTCAATTCGCTTTTTTTTTCCCTGTTCATCTCCGGTTCAGATTGAGTTTTTTATCATGCCACTGAGATTTTGGTGGCGCAGGTTTCTTCCCAAGCATTTCCAACCGGGAAAGGCACGCCAAAATCCAACTGAGGACCATCTCATGAAAGCCTCCAAAAGTTCCAATCGGGCCACCCGCCAAAATCTTCTACTGCGTCTGGAAAACCTGGAGGACCGAAGCGTACCGGCCACCCTGGGCGCTAGTCCCTTCCCCTCGCTGGATGGAAGTGGCCACAACCTTGGCCAACCAAGCCTGGGCATTATCGAATCCGATTACCTCCGAAAGGCCCCTGCCTCTTATGTCGATGGGGTTTCGATTGCGCAAGACGCCAACCTTCCCAATCCACGCACCATAAGCAACACACTCTCCGCCGAATCCTCCCCTACGGCCAACAATCGCTCGCTTACCGCTTTTGTTTATGTCTGGGGTCAGTTCATCGACCACGACATCGCGCTGACGGATTTGATGGTTCCCAAAGAATCCCTGAACATCGCCATTCCCACAGGCGATCCCTCGTTTGACCCAGCCGGAACGGGAACGGCAACCATGCCCTTTTCCCGATCGGAATACGATACAAAATCGGGCGCTTCGCCCGCCGCTCCACGCCAACAGGTCAACTCCACCACCGCGTGGCTTGATGCGTCCATGGTCTATGGAACGGATGCCACAACCAGCACAAAACTACGCGAACTTTCAGGCGGCCGGATGAAAATCGGCGCTAACGGCCTGTTGCCCAACGATCCGACCACAGGCCAACCCATGGCAGGCGATCCACGGGCCGCGGAACACCCCGGCCTCCAGACGATCCACGCACTCTTCCTTCGCGAACACAACCGTATCGCGGGTGAAATCGCCAAAGCCAATCCCAAATTCTCCGACGAGGAGATCTTCCAACGCACAAGACTTCGCATCATAGGGGAGATCCAATCAATCACCTACAACGAATATCTCCCCGCTCTTTTGGGTTCCGCCGCTCCCAAAGCTTACACAGGTTACAAACCAGGCGTATCCCCCAACCTGACCAATGAATTCGCCACCGCCGCCTACCGCGTAGGTCATACCCTTGTTACCGATGAAATCGGTTTCATGGACGCAAATGGAAAGGAAAACCGCGATCCGCTTCCCCTTAGGGATGCTTTCTTCAACACCGCCATCGTGCCGGAAACAGGCGTAGAGCCGATATTCAAATACCTTGCGTCGGATCTTGCCAACGAAATCGACACCAAAATCGTCGATGATCTGCGCGACTTCCTTTTCGGCGCCCCCGGATCAGGCGGCATGGACCTGGCCGCGCTCAATATCCAGCGTGGTCGCGATCATGGCCTGGCCGACTACAACACCACCCGCGCCTCCTTCGGTCTTCCCCGGGTGACCACCTTTGCACAGATCACTCCCGATGTTTCGATGCAGGAAAATCTCAAATCGCTTTATGGCGATGTCAACCACATCGACCTCTGGATCGGTGGTCTCGCCGAGGGTCACCTCGCGGGATCAAGCGTCGGGCCCACCTTCGCCCGCATCATGGGTGACCAGTTCGAACGACTCCGCGCCTCGGATCGGTTCTGGTATCAGAATACCTTCCAGGGTGCCGATCGCACCTCCCTGGAAAACCTCCACCTTTCCGATCTCCTGAAAAGGGACACCAACCTGACCAACATCCAGGACAATGTGTTCATCTTCAAAACCACTATCTCGGGCTCCGTGTTTGCCGACACCAACAATAACGGCATCCGCAATCCGGGCGAGGCAGGCCTTGGGGGACGATTGGTGGAACTGGTGGATGAAACCGGCGCGGTCATCGCCTCGATGCTTACAAGGCCCGATGGCACCTACCGATTTGAAAATGTTCCGCTGGGAAGCTTTACCGTTCGTGAAGTCCTTCCCCAGGGACGCATATCGACCTCGCCGGTAACAACCGTCACCCTGACCAAAGGACAATCCGCCAGGGATATGCAAGTCGTCGTAAACCTGGGCGAGGGTCGAGTCAATCCGGGCGCGCCTCCCGCTCCGCCCGCGCCTCCTGCTCCACCCCGGAGGTAAGGAAGAACATCTGGAGACAAAAAAGGATTCAAAACCACTCTTCCCGGTCGGTTTGCGTGAAAAGAAACCGGTCCGGGCTATGCTGAAAAGGAAGAAAGAGTGAGACAAAGGCACATGCGGATTCTACTGGTCGAGGACGAACCCGATGTTCGAATGGCGATCAGCCGTTCGCTTCGCGAGGATGGGTACGCCGTTGATGAAGCGGACAACGGTGTCGATGGACTGACCAAGGCCAAGTGGTGGGAATACGACGCCATCATCCTTGATGTGATGCTCCCCAGGATGGATGGGCTGAAAATGCTTGCAGCCCTGCGTGAAAAAATCAACACCCCCGTCCTGATCCTTTCCGCTCGTGATTCCCTAAACAACCGAATCCAGGGTCTCGATAGTGGCGCCGACGACTATCTCGTCAAGCCTTTCAGCATGGCCGAACTTCTCGCCAGACTCAGGGCCCTGATCAGGCGATCGAACGGAAACGCCGACCCAATTTTGCGGTATGAGGATATCACTCTGGACTTGACCAGCAAAAAGGTAACCAAGGGGGAAACCCCTGTGGATCTCACCGCCCGGGAATATTCCATTTTTGAATTGCTCATGGTAAACCGGGGGGCGCTTTTCACCCGCGCCAAAATCTATGAACACCTGGTCGATGAGGATGACTCATCGATGTCCAATGTCGTTGAAGTCCACATGCTTCGTATCCGTAAAAAACTCGGCCGCGACATCATCACCACGCGGAGGGGTCTGGGGTACATGATCGATGGTTAGATCCATTCGGCTCCGACTGCAACTCTGGTATGGCGCGATTCTTGGCGCCACGATCGTTGTTTTGGGCGTAATGCTCTATTTCA
>CAMBMH010000020.1 GCA_945868575.1 Singulisphaera sp. GP187
GGCGCGATCAATGTGGTGGTGACAACGATCACGAAGGTTGCGGACCAGACGAATCTTCTATCGATCAATGCGGCGATCGAGGCGGAAAAGGCGGGTGAAGCTGGTCGTGGTTTCCTTGTGGTTGCCCGTGAAATCCGCCGGTTGGCGGATCAGACGGCTGTGGCGACGCTTGATATTGAACAGATGGTTCGTCACATGCAGCAAGCGGTAAGCGCGGGCGTCATGGAAATGGACAAGTTCAGCGAACAGGTCCGCGGCGGATTGCGTCAGGTAGCGGGCATCAGCCAACAGCTCACACGGATCATGGAACAGGTCCAGGGTCAGGATGGCAGATTCCGATTGGTTGAGGAAGGTGTAATGCAACAGGCGGATGGCGCCCAGCAAATTGACACAGCTATCACCCACCTTGTGGGTGGTGTCCAGCAAGTAGCGACCACATCCAAAGAGTTTTTGAGTGCATCCGCACATCTGAAGGATTCGGTATCGTCCCTCCAGGACCAGGTTTCCATTTTCCGGACCACAAAATGATCCGTATCGGGTATATATCCCTTAATGAAGGTGGAGCATGTTAGCACTCATGTGTCAGGTTGGTGTGCAAAGGTGCGCTTTGGACACAGGCTCCGTGGTGGAGGTGATTCCGCGCGTCCGCCTGGATTTGATTTCCGGTGCGGGGACGGTGTTTGGTGGAATCGCCCGACATCGGGGGGAATCCATTCCGGTAATTGATCTGGGACAACTTTTTTCGGGGAAATCCTGTTCCGACCAGTGGAGCAGCCGGATAGTTGTCGTGGAAATATCCGATGGTGGAAAAGCGCGCCGTTTTGGACTTATGGCGGAACAAATTGAGCCGGTAACATTTGCCAATGGACCAAAAACCGCGATGGAAGCCGAAGGACTTGGTAATTGGGGACAGATCTGCGAGGATTCCGTGGGTGTGTTCCAAATGCTGGATTTGGAAATGGTTTACTCGGGGATTATCAAGAACTCGTTGCGGGGGCGATCTGATTCCGTATCCCGCCAATTTGTCCACAATCATCTGTCGGTTCCATACCAGGGATTGACCCCCCAAAGCAATTTTGGAACACCAGGTGATTTTGGAAAATCGGGTGCAGGATGACCACCGGTTCCAATGCTTCGCGGAGACCCTCCAAAACCGAAGCGCCTATGGATGCCATTGCGGCTTCACAGCCTTTGTGGGGCGAATTCAGGGAAATATTGCGCGAATCGATCGGCTTAAAAAATGACTTGATTCAGGACAATATTCTTCGGGTAGCGTTGCGTGACTTGTCCGCCACCCTTGGTGATAATCCGACAGTTTGGCTTGATTCCGTCAAATCGGATCCGTTGATCCGACACAAATTTTGTGAACATTTCACGGTTGGGGAAACCTGGTTTTTCCGCGATTGGACTCCATTCGCGTGCCTTAGGCAATTCGCGGAGGATTTCAGGATTCGAAATGGGTCCGCTCGACCGATTCGTATTCTGAGCATTCCATGTTCCACCGGGCAGGAACCATGGTCCATGGCGATGCAATTTGCCTGGTTGGGATGGACATCGGACCAAGTGATCATCGACGCACTGGATTTGAACCAATCCTCCCTGGCGGCGATGAAAACCAGAATTTACAAAAACTTTTCGCGACGGGAAGCCAATCCGGAAGCGAACTTGATGCTTGATAATTACACCAAGCCTTTGCCTGATGGATTTGAGGTAGATTCCCAACTTGTCAAATATGTAAAAATCCATCATGGAAACATCCTAGATCCCCAGTTGGATCCCACAGGATGTGGAGCAAAATATGATGTAATTTTTTCGCGAAATCTGTTCATCTATCTGGACCTTCCCTCGCGGGCCAAAGCAATGGCCAATCTGATGCGCATGCTTGACAAGGATGGTATCCTCTATTTTGGGCATGCGGAAGGCAGCGTGATTGAAGGTCATGGCCTGGTTCCTTGGAATTCGGCATTTACTTTTGCATTCACGCGAGGCAAAGCTCTGCCTGTTGTCAAAGAAATCAAATCATCATGGGCGGATCGAATGGCGGCGGGGGCGCCCGTAATTCCACCACCCAAAAGCCCTGGTAACAAAAAAACGGTCACAGATCCTTTGACCAGGAATTCGGCTATTCCACCAAAGGTTGTCGAAACCAAAACGGAACTGAAGCCCCGCAATACGGTAGCTCCGGCAAGTTCACCTGTCGTCGATCCGATAGCAAGAGCGCTTAGAGAAGCGGATGCGGGGAATTTGGACACCGCTGCTGGTCTTTACACCGCGCTTCTGAAATCCGAGCCCATGAACGGCAAGATTTGGAGGATGGCGGCGACGGTTGAACAGGCACGGGGAAAAACCGACGAAGCGATAAGGATGTTTGACCGGGCTTTGTACCTGGATCCAAAGGATGTCGAGGCGTTGCGAATGCTGTCGCTGATCAGGCGTCAAAGGGGAGAAATTGCCCGGGCGGAGCAACTTGAACGGCGGCTTACCACTATTGATCCCGGCAATTTAAAAAACACTAAAATAACTCCGGAAAATCCGGTTAATTATGGGGGGCACCGATAATGACGGCCAGTTCCGCGACGGTTCTAGTCCAACTGCCTATGACCGCTTTGGATGAATCCGGAGAATTTTGTTGGAACCGAATTGGTGTCCAGGGTGACAGTTCCTGCCCAAGGTTGAAGGAAGTTGTCCATTGCCATAATTGCCCGATTTACTCCGCTGCGGGTAGAATGCTGTTTGACAGGCCACCTCCGGATGGCTTGATCGAAGAGCGTACCCTTGAAGTCGCCCGTGTGGAATCGCGGGAGACGGATGATTTGGAATCGGCACTCCTGTTCCGATTAGGCGCGGAATGGCTGTTGCTTGATGCCATCAACATTGTTGAAGTGGCTGAACCTCGCGTGATCCGTCGAATTCCCCGGAGGACTGATGCGGTATTTCTGGGGATTGTCAACATTCGTGGGGAATTGCGGTTGGCGTTTGATTTGCGCCAATTGCTTGGGATCGCCGCCCTTGAGGGATCACCCAAATCGCTTTCCCGATTTGTGGTGATTCATTGGGAAAGGCAAACCTGGGTATTTCCCGCCGACGAGGTCAGCGCGGTAATCCGTCATGGGCGGGCCCGGGAAACAGGAGCGCCATCCACGCTCGAGAGGTGGAAATCCGCCTTGGTGCGCACTGTGGTTGATTGGGAAGGGAAAAAAGCAGGCAAGATTGACCCAGGTGAGCTTTTGGCTCGCCTGGTGAAGCATGTGGGTTGATTCCTAAACAAACAAATAAAGAGTCTCCTATGTCTGATATTTTGTTGGAATTGTTCCGGGAAGAAGCCGCAACGAATCTCAATGTCCTGGCCAATGGGCTGATTGAAGGGGAGCATGGCGGCCTTCTACCCAAGGATATTGAGCCGCTCATGCGAGCCGCCCACTCCCTCAAGGGCGCGGCCAGGGTGATCGGGCTGACTCCGTTCGTTGATGTCGCCCACCTGGCGGAGGACATCCTTGTCGCCGCACAAAATGGGGTGACCCAACTGGTAAGCGCCGACTTTGATCTTTTACTTTCGACAGTCGAATTGTTGAGGGAAATGGTTGAGTTTTCAGGCCCGGGATTTCAGAATTGGTACAGCAACGAATCGCAAAAAGTTGACCAACATTTGGATCAGTTGTCCAGGCGTGCCGCAGGCGAGGCCATTGTCCAGCCAAAGCCAACCAAACCAACTTCAATCGAAACAAAAGCACCAGAGAAAGCTGTCGAATTGGAAATTCCCGCTGAAGCCGCGCCAGCAGTCGAAGCTTCCGCCGAAACTCCCGCATTCTGGACCTGTCTGACCGATCAGGAATCCGGGCCAATGCTCGACCTGATGAAATCGGAATTGGCAAGGGCCATGACGGATTTCCAGGCGGCGGTGGAAACAGCCAATGGCGATCCCAAAAAGATGGCTAGCATGGTCGACAACATCCGCGAATGTCGCGGTTGTGGACTATTGGTTGAAGCCACCCAGGTTGTTGAATTGACCAATGCGATTGAAAAGGTCTTGCAAGGATTGGTTGAAAACCCGGGAAACTGGCAAACGGTTCAGCCCTGGTTGCGTGACGCTTCAAAGCTTCTTGATGAAACCGGCAAGGCTTGCGGTGAGGGGTTCGCAAAGTGGACCGAGTCCCAAGCCTCACGCGCCGCCGGGATTTTTCATGTTGGGTCTGTTGGATCACAACCCCCAAAAGTGGAAAAAGAATCCGTCAAAGTCACAGCGCCTGTCCCTGTCGTTGAGCCCGCCGTCGCCGCTCCCAAGGCTGCTGTCTCAAACGAAGTTCCCAGAAAAGAAGTACCCCCCCCATCCCCGAAACCCGAAGTTCCTGTCCCTGCCCCTGTCTCCAGAAGGGAATCCAAGGAGACAGTCTCCGAGGGAGCCCAAGCTGAGAGAATCGTAAGGATCAACGCGCAAGCCCTGGAAAAGTTGATGGGGCTTGCGGGGGAATCCCTCCTGGAGGCGCGCTGGCTTCAGGCCTTTGCGCAGAGTCTTCAACGATTGAGGCGACAGCAATCCATCCTTCAGGACGAAATGGATGAAATCCTCGGCGCGTTGGGCAAGGAGCGCGTGGATCTCGACCGTCTTCGGGAGACCTTGCAGGGATATCGTCAAAAATTTGTCGGCCAAGGCGAATTGCTTGTGGAGAGGGTGACATCCTTCGAAGAGCATGCCAGGCAGTCTGATGATCTGAATAGTCGGCTTTATCGCGAAGTGATCCTTAGTCGGATGACCCCGTTTCGCAATGGCGTACAGGGTTTCCCCAAAATGGTACGCGATATCTGCAAGCAACTGGACAAACAGGGCAAGCTGGAAATCCGGGGGATGGATACCGAAGTAGATCGGGATATCCTCGATAAGCTGGACGCACCCTTGACCCATATGATTCGCAATTCGCTGGATCATGGTCTGGAATTACCGGAAGATCGCGAAGCCGCTGGAAAGAACCCTTCCGGGAACCTTGTCCTGGAGGCCCGTCATGCCGCCGGGATGCTTGTGATTACTCTCTCCGATGATGGAAGGGGAGTCAATCTGGACAGGATTCGGGCCAAGATCATCGAGAGACGGCTAGCTTCGGCGGATATGGTTGGCAGGATGTCGGAAACCGAACTCCTGGAATTCCTGTTCCTGCCGGGTTTCAGCACCGCGGGAGCGGTTACGGAACTTTCCGGTAGGGGTGTTGGTCTTGATGTGGTCCACAGCACCATCACGAGCGTTGGTGGAAGTGTTCGGCTTACCAGCACGGTTGGGAAGGGAACCACATTCCACATGCAGCTTCCCCTGACCCTCTCGGTGATCAGGGCGGTATTGGCGCGCATTAGTGGCGATCCTTACGCGTTTCCGCACCACAGGATTGATGGACTTATGCGGGTTCCAGCATCCGAATTGCGGTCCCTTCAGGACAGGCAATTTTTTGTGGTGGATGGGCGCAATGTTGGATTGGTGCTGGCCCGACAGATCCTACAAGTGGACGGCGAGGCCGAAAGCCAGGCGGAATTGCCTGTGATCCTTTTTTCCAGCCATGGCCAATCGTATGCCCTGTTGGTGGATGAATTTGTTGGGGAACAGGATCTCGCCGTGCGGCCGATTGACCCCCGGTTGGGCAAGGTGCCGTATGTTCATGCATCGGCGATCCTCGATGATGGTTCGCCTGTCCTGATTCTGGATGTGGACGATTTGCGACGGGGAATTGACCGGCTTCTGGATGAGGGGCGTCTGAGGCGTACCGATGCCGCGGTTGGATCCGCGCACAGGCGAAGGCGCAAAAAAGTCCTGATTACGGACGATTCGATCACCGTTCGCGAAGTTCAAAGGCAACTCCTTTCAGGAAGGGGCTACGAAGTTCAAACGGCGGTAGATGGGGTGGATGGTTTCAACATTGCCCGGGAGGAATCGTTCGACCTCATAATCTCCGATATCGATATGCCCCGCATGAACGGTATTGAGTTTGTGACAAAAATTCGCGCGGATGGGAAATTGAAGGACACACCGGTGGTGGTTGTCAGCTATAAAGACCGTGAGGAAGACCGACTTCGTGGACTCGAGGCCGGCGCCAACTACTACCTTACCAAAAGCAGTTTCCAGGATGACACCCTTCTCCAGGTCGTCCACGAATTGATTGGAGAACCGAATTCGTGAGAATCGCGATTGTCAACGACTTGCGCATTGCCACCGAAGCCCTCAAAAGGGTGATCGAAGCCGGGGGCCACCAACTGGCCTGGACCGCGGTGGATGGTGTGGAAAGCGTTGACAAATATCGCAATGACAAACCAGATCTGATACTGATGGATCTGGTAATGCCCAACATGGATGGGGCGGAAGCGACCAGGCAAATCAATCAGATCAAGCAGGTTCCCATCCTTGTGGTGACCTCGTCCGTTGCCGCGAATTTCAACCTCGCCACCAAAGCTATGGGTTTTGGGGCCATTGATGTGGTTTTGTTACCGGAGATGCGCGGGAACCCGATCAAGGATGGCGCGACACTCCTTGGACGATTAAAAAATATCGAAGAGATAGGCAAGGGGCGTGATAGGGGATCGTCGGTCATTGTCCCGAAATTGGAAACGACTGTTGCTTCAAAAGGGATTAAATTACCCCTCATTGTGATCGGTTGCTCCACGGGTGGGCCGGCGGCATTGGAAAAAATCATCACCAGTTTGCCCAAGGATTTTCCTGCCGCAATTATGGTAATCCAACACATTGGCTCGGAGTTTTGCGAATCGTTCGCCCGATGGCTTAACCGACCGGAAGGTCTTCCGGTTTCGCTTGCCAAGGAAGGTTCGCGCCCGGTCATAGGTCAGGTTTTGGTTTCGATGAGTCATTCCCACCTGGTCATGCGCCGGGATGGAACACTTGCTTATAGCGTTGAGCCCAAGGACAATCCGTTTGTGCCATCAATAGATGTCTTTATGGAAAGCTGCGCCCTCAATTGGACGGGCGGCAAAGGGATCGCCGGCATCCTTACCGGAATTGGCAGGGACGGCGCAAAGGGACTCCTTGCCCTGAAGAAAGTGGGTTGGGTCACATTTGCGCAGGACGCGGCGACTTCCGTGGTTTTTGGTATGCCCAAGGTGGCGGCTGAATTGGGTGGCGCGCAAACCATACTTCCTATCGGTGATGTCGAAAAATTTTTGAAGAACAATGTAACCGGGGCTGTAAAATTATGAAACCAGAAAACAATAACGATTCCATTGCCGGAATCCGCTCCATGAAAACGCGAATCCTCCTTGTCGATGACCAGGAGATCATTGGTCGGGCTGTCGGCATGATGTTGGCAGACCAACCCGACATCGAATTCCTCCACATCAAAAATCCGGTGGAGGCGATTCCGTCCGCTGTTGAGTTCAAGCCGACGGTGATCTTGCAGGATTTGGTGATGCCTGAGGTGGATGGGCTGACTCTGGTCAAGTTTTTCCGGGCGCATCCGGCGACAAAGGAAATTCCGCTGATTGTCCTCTCGGCCCGTGAGGAACCCATTACCAAGGCGAAAGCTTTTGAACTTGGCGCGAACGACTATGTTGTCAAGCTTCCCGACAAGCTGGAATTGCTCGCGAGAGTCCGCTACCACTCCTCGGGTTATCGTCACCTTCTCGAAAGGAACGAGGCCTATCAGCAAATCGAGATGTCACGCCGGAGCATGGCGGGCCAGATTCAGTCCGCCCTGAGGTATGTCCAGTCGCTCCTTCCGGCCCAACTCGACGCGACGCCCGCGGTTCCGATCCAGGCAAGGTGGAATTACCTTCCGTGTTCCTCGCTGGGCGGCGACACCTTCAATTATTTCATGCTCGATGACGATCATTTGGCGATGTACCTCCTTGACGCGACCGGTCACGGACTGGATTCGGCGCTATTGGCCGTTACGGTGATGAATGTGCTTCGTTCCCGCGCCCTTGACGCGGATTTCCTGATTCCCTCCACCGTGGTGGACGCGCTGAACAAGGCGTTTCCGATGGAGAGCTACGGAGATAAGAGTTTTACCATCTGGTATGGGGTTTATAGTATATCAAAAAGGGAGATCGCGTGGTCGGGCGGGGGGCATCCCCCTGCGTTGCTTCTTCGTCCTGGCGAGGAGCCAGAACAGTTGGAGTCGGATGGTCCGATTATCGGCATCATGCCCTGGGACGAATTCATCACCTCGAGGCGGAGCGTGCCACCCGGAAGCCGGATTTTCCTCTATTCGGACGGTTGTCACGAGATCCACCTCCAGGATGGTGGGGAGTGGAAATTTTCCGAGTTCCTCGCGGAGGTGGTCAAAATCCGCGATATGGAAGGCGCGGCGCTACTTCAAAACCTGCTGGAGACCTGTCGAAGCCTTGCCGGCGCGGATATCCTCGATGACGATTTTACCGCTGTATTTTTCGATTTTCCCGAATAAGTTCGGCGGCAAAAGGCAAGTCCCAAATTCCTGATTTTTGTAGTCTTTCCGATATCTTCGGTTTGGCGGTGGCCACCGTGCGTCGCACACTGTAAACCATTTTTCATGAAGGTCCCGCGCAGGTCGGGCCGCATCCTTACCCATTCCCAGGATTTGCTCCCATGCTCAGCTTTGTTTGGGCCAAGCGTCTCGCCATTGCGACGATCTTCTCGTGCCTTGCCTCCACCGCGACCCGTGCAGAGGAAGAGTTCGTTCAACTCTTCAACGGCAAGGATCTCACAGGATGGAAAACCCATCCCGATGACAAAGCCAAGTGGGAAGTCAAGGATGGCTTGATCGTCGGATCCGGGCCAGCCGGTCACCTCTTCACCGAAAGGGATGATTTCTCCGATTTCGTTTTCCGCCTTACCTGTTCCATCTCGGACAAGGGTAACTCGGGCCAATATTTCCGCACCAAGTTCAAGAAGGCGTTCCCCGTTTCCGGCCAGGACGGTTACGAAGCCCAGGTAAACAGCACCGGCTCCGACAAGGTCAAGACCGGCAGCCTTTACAACTTTGTCAAGGTTTATGACATCCTCGTTCAACCCGACACCGAGTTCACCCAGGAAGTCACCGCAATTGGCAATCACATCGTGATCAAGGTCAACGGCAAAACCACTGTCGACCTCAAGATCGAAGACGAAAAGAAATTGTTTCTCAAGGGACACCTCGCCATCCAACAACACGACCCCGGTTCGGTTGTAAAGGTGCGCAAGGTCGAAGTCAAGGAATTGAAGAAGTAAATCCAGGAGGGATTGCGCAAGGGTGTGGGAGCCCCAGGATGGGGCACCACACCCTGTGTGTTTTTTTCAGTTCATAAGGAACAGGCCCCTTCCCGGGAATTTCATTCCGGGAAGGGGCCTTATTTTTTGAATGGATATATCGGGAAGCTCAAACGGTAACACCGAGGGTTTTTTGCCATCCGTTTGCAACCGTATTTAGCCTAGGAATTGTCCCTTTTTATTGGCGGTACCGAACGGGGAGAAATTGGAAAGCTCAATCAGTCCCCTGAAAGCCACGATTCGGACCACCGATTGAACCCCTGGTCCTGAAGCAAGAAGGATCGATCCCTCGCGGGCGGAAAGTCTGGTGCCTCCGGCAAACTGGGGACCCGCATTGTAGTTTGCCAAAAGTTGGCCATTTTGCGCGCCGCTGAACATCGAGACGATGTTGCCAGTGTCTGGCGCTGTGATTATGTCGGAGTATCCATCACTATTCAGATCGCTGGACGCGATTTGGAGTCCACCAGTATACGATTTGCTTGTGGCCAAAAAGTTGAGAAGGATCTTGTTGTTTAGGCCACTGTATGCAAGAACATGGGGGCCGCCGCCTTGTCCTGGGGCGACGATGATGTCCGCATATCCATCGTTGTTGACATCGCCCGCCGCGATGCGAACCCCGCCCAGAAACCCGGTGTTATAGGCGTAGAAGCTCTTGAGGATCGATCCATTCTTGCCACTATAAGCAACGACATGGGGGCCACCGGTTTCCCCGGCGCCGAATACGGGATCCGCATAGCCGTCGTTGTTAATATCTCCAAGCGCCACGAAAGCCCCACCATAAAAATTGGGGAAAGGCTGATAACGGCCAATGGTGGCAAAAGACCGACCATCAATGATCCGGGTGGCGGTTTTGACCCCGGGACCAGTCGCAAACAGATAGTCGGCTATGCCATCCGCGTTGACATCACCTGTCGCGACACGCAGTTCCGCGTAATAGCCCGGGAAGGGATTGGGCATCGATTTGGTTGTTCTGGTTGTTCCGCGATATTCGTATACCACCACATTTCCCGCCCCGGGAGTTGTGACGGCGACAATATTGGAATTGGAATTGGACGCGGGTGGCGTCATTTGCGGATAAGTGGTGGTGTAAATATGGGGGCCGGGTGGGACTTCCTCGGGGCGGAAACGGGTCTGCATGTCCTTGCCCAGGGTGCCGCCCATGGTGATGGTGACCTGTTTCAGGGTGTCATCGGTGCTAAGGGCAGAACCGGTGATCAGCGCTGCCGAGGGGATATTTCCCCCGGCGGCAGTGGAAATAAGGCGCGTGACACCGGTTGACATATCCCGGAGGAATATGCCTCCCTTGAAACCCGGATCTACGATTCCCGTAACGAGGTTGTTGGATGTGCTTGAAAACAGGATATAGCGTCCTGAATCGCTGATGTTGGGCAACGAGGCGGCGACCTCGGGATTCACCGGGTCGGCAAGTGTTGCCTGATTGCCTGATGACTTATTATTTGCGGAAACCGAGATTAGTGTGGAGGTGCCCAGATTGACATTGCGGGCCCAAAGATTACTAAAACCTCCGAGAAGAAAATTGGGGGGAAGAGGTCCCGTTCCAAATGGAGGATAGGGGGGATTGGAAAACGGTGTGCTATAAAAGTTGTTTGCGGCGGTGCCAAACAGGTAGGTGTTTCCATCGTTGGACATCCCGCCGAAAGTAGCCAACATATTTGTGTTGGATACGCCGTTGGGTGTGTTGATGAGCCAGGTTTTTTGCTCGTTGGTTTTGAATGTGTAAAGGTCGATGGGGGCATGCTGGCCGATGAAATAGAAACCCAAGGTAGTAGGATTTTCGGTTACCCTTGTGACCGTGATTCTTTCCAGAAGTTCGACATTGTTGTTAGTCCATCCATTTACAAGATTTGCCGCGGAGGAACTAAAGGCGATCGATTGACCATTGTCGGAGACGGCAAGATTTTGGGAATCGTAAAACTCGATGTTGGTAAATGGTGTGTAGTTCGGTTGTCCGCTGCCTGCTGCAACAAGAGGTTGATTTGACTTTCGACTAATGAGCAGGTTCTTCCCCGAGGAGACATCAAAAGCAATGACATCCAGCGAGAAATCGGAATCGGTGGTGCCCGCGACCAGGTTGGTGGAGGTTTGCCGGGTGCTGTAGACAACGCGGTTACCATCCCCGCTCAATTGCAGAAACTGGGGCTCGAACACCTGGCCGGGAATGGTTTGAGGGCCAAAAGGGCCGTAAGTGTAAATAAATTGCGGGTCATAAAACCCAAGGGCATTTTTGTTCAGATCAATCGTCGCCGTTTGGGCCAAACCGCCTGATTGCAGGTTGGCGGCGCCAACGAGGGTTGTTCCTGTGACAAGGAATCCGTCGGGGGAAACCTCCGGATATACAGTATCTTTTATAGATGTGTTAAGCTGGTCGATCCAGGGGGCCGGGATCTGACTGCTGTAAAGGACTTTATTACCATTATCAGAGATGCCACAATTGCGGGTTGCGGCCTCCGACTGATACCAATTCGCCCAGGAAGTATTGTTGTTAATGCTATTTTGGGGGTTGAGGGGATTGATATAAACCTGGAATTGGATCTGGCCAAAAACGCCAATGGCCATGGGTTTGGTCGGGTCGGGGGGAAGAGAACCAGGATTCCAGGGACCATAAGGTGGCGTGACCAGAGCCTCGGCCTTGCCTTTGGAATTCAAAAGACTGACGGTGGTGATGTTGTTGGCCGGATCAGCGGCATTGGCGCTCCAAACAAACACATCCGGAGTGCCCGTGTCGTGACTGGAAATGTAGGCCTCGGTTGTGTCGCCGAGGTTGATCCCCTGGTCAAAAATCCATTGCTGATATAGTCCCTGGTTGAAAGGTGTGTCTGGTTGGTCATTTTCCGCAGGGACTGTCGCATCGTAGCTGTGGGCGTTGATTCTCGAATCAAAAACCACATATTGCCCATCACCACTAAGCGAGGCGGATTGGGGCTCAAACGGTATCACCAAGCCATTGCCGACCCCGATATAGCCGGTGGCCTGGACGGTGCTTCCCGCGAAGTGGGTGACAAGGCGGATGGTTGGGGCGGAAACACTTTGGGAGATGTCCATCCAATAAAGGTTTTCTACCGTGGGGAGGCTCTGTTGCCCCGCAACCACATTGGTGTCCAGGCTTGAGAAGAGGATCTGCTTTCCCGAGTCGCTTGTGGCGATCAGGGTGCTGCCTGCGGGGATCGGAAAATTGGGCACGCCCGTTTCCGCGATGTCAATCAACGAGGCTACCGGGGTAATTCGATCTTCAAGGAATTCCAGGTTGGGACGGCGGCATTTGGAAACACGACCAGGCTTTCGGAAATTCTTGTTCCAACGAAAAAGCATCGTATCAACTCCTGTTTCATCGGCCAAGGCGTCATTGCTATTTTGGGAATGGGAATAAGCGCTAATGGGGAATTGCGCGCCAAACCGGCAACTTATCGCCAGACTTCACAGATGTTAATATATGAAATAAAAACGAATAGGAAGGTCCGATTGGAAAACCTGATCGGAAAGCCGGGTCGCACTGGATTGTTTGGTTTAATCGACAATGAGATCGTATATTTGGGATTGGATCTGCTTCAGATTACCCGTGGCCAGAACCACCTCAGCGTTCCCGTCGCAGTTCGCGTCAGCGGAAGGGATTCCCATATCCGATGCGGAGTTGGGGGCCTTCTCAAGGAAACTGGAGATCAGGGTGCCTTTTGGTCCTGACCAGATGCGAACATCTGTGTTCGCACCGGCTTGATCTACGGTGATGATGTCCTTTTCATTGCCTTTATTTTCATCTCGTAAGTTAACTGATCGTGAAATTTATTGTCTTTGTTGAGCGGTTGCCCAATGAATCCTCGGCTAGGACCTCTAGAGTGTATTTCCCAGCGATCAATATGTTGGTGGGCAGTGTGAGCCTCCAGGAGTTGGTTCCTATCGCAGTGTTCCAAATGCGGGATTTATTGGCTTGATCAAAAGACCGTGCTTCCGGTTGTCCGCCCAACCATAAACCATAGGGGTTCCTAATGGCTACGCTCACATTTTTTGTACTATAACTCCCAACATTAACTGCTCCCCTTATCGACCCAGGCCACATTACCATAGGGATACTGATGTCGGGCAAGGGGCTGGTAATTAATACCTCTGGAAGACGGATATTGGATGCGATCCCAACATCCGATGGGGAGCTGGGAACATTATTGAGGAAACTGGTGATCAGAGCACCAGTTCGTCCCGAATAGATACGAAAATCTTTATTCCCACCGGATTGAGCGGTGGTGATGATGTCGTCGTAATTGTCCTTGTCGAAATCCTCAGTGGCGACCTGGATCGCTCCGGTAAAGCTACCGTAAGGGTTTAAGCTGTATTTGGGCATAAGGGAGTAGTCGCGTCCGGAAAATACCCGGACCGCTGCCCTGATGCCTCCGTTGGTGGCGACAAGGATATCAGAATAGCCATCCTTGTCTAAATCGGAGGTGGCTATGTTCAAACCAAAGGTGTAGCTTGTGGGAAAAGCCATGAAGCTCCTCAAAAGCGCGCCTGTGGCTCCATTAAATACCCTGACATTCGGTCCACCAGATGTCGCCGGGACGGTAACAAAATCAGGGACCGAATCCGTATTGAAATCACCAATAGCGGCACGAACACCACCAAAGAATGAGTCGTAGGGAACTACTTCACGAATTTTGCCAGCGGGGCCGTAGAGGGTCGCAATAGCAGGGGAGCCCTTTGCGCTGCCGAATACACCATAGTCGGTGTAGGAGCCCACCCTTGCAATGGTTGGCGATGCGAGGTTGGTGTTGCCAAAGGCATCCACCACCGAACCTTCGGGTAGAGCGACCGTGTAGCGGGTGGTTCCCGTGGGTGTGAGATCAAAGGTGTATTTGCTGCCTGAACCCCGTAGGTTCGATACGGTTGCACCAGATACGGCGAAGTCGCTTGCAGTCAACCCGGATACCGTTGACGAGAATTCCAGATTGCCCACTTGGGTATTGTTCTGGCCGGCAACCAGATTGAACACGGTCAGGTTGCCCGGTTGGTTATTGTTTGGGCCGGTAACCAGATTGAACACGGTCACAACCGGACGGACGGTTGAATACTCAAAAGAGCTGTTGGCAATGGAGGCGTTACCAAAAGTGTCCGTGGCCTTGACCCCGACATAGTAGGTGCCATTGGCCAACTTGCTGGCGGCCAACGGTAGTGACCAGGAAGATGGTCCCTGTGCGGTGGTCCAAACGCCCACATCTGGGATAGTAGGTGTAATTCTCGGATCGACGGTCAAGGCAAAGCTTCCCGGTGCGCCGAGCCAAACTGGTGTTTGTGACGAGAATCCGGTTCCATCGTAAAAGAGTCCATTAGGACCCTGAATTACCACGCTAACCGGGGGTGATCCCAAATGGGCCAAATGGGCATCTGAAATGCTTCCGGAAATCGAACCAGGCCAGGATTGGGAGTTGAATTTGCTACCGGAAACGGGGCTGGTAAGGAGAAGGGTTGGAGCAACGCTGTCAATCACAAGATTAAGAGGATCAAATGGGTCGCTTGGATTTCCTGCGCGATCCACTGCGGTTGCCACTATGCGGATCGCACCTTGAGGCAGGCCCGTCGTTGCGATGGAGAACTTGCCATTTTTGTCCGCTTTGCCTGATGCGCTGATTGGCGCGCCGGTATCCGGGGTGATAACGAGGCGGACAAGGACCCCCGGGGTCGCTTCGCCTGTGATCGTTGGGTTGTTGGTGGAAACAATAATCGGAGACGAAGAGGAGCCCTCCGATACGCGAAGCGATTGGACCACGGGATGCGAGGTGGTCAGGATCTCGATGCTGACCGGTGCGGAAAGCTGAGAGACTGATCCAGCCCGGTTGGTCACGGTGGCGGTGACTTTGTAATTGCCGTCGGGACGAAGCTGGGTCGAGTCGTCCAGGGTCCATCTTCCTGATGGGTTGGGGAAGGCATATCCGGCAAGAACATCATTCACATAAACCGAAACCAGATCGCCAAAGGTGGCAGTTCCCTGGACCGTGAGACCGGATAGATTGGTGGCCAGGTCATAGGTGCCATCTTTACGGAGTGCGCCGATAACAACCGGAGCCTGTGGAGTAAGCTGAATGAGCTCAATCGCAAGCACCGCGACTTTGGCAGCCTTGTTGCCCGCGGCGTCAATGGTGTTTACCGTTGCCTTGTAAGATCCATCGGGAAGGTTGGTGCTTTGGGGAACTTCCCATCTCCAAGTTCCAGAAGCACTTGCATAGGTCTTGCCTTGAAGTTTGCCGACCAGGCTTGCGCCTTCAAGGTCGATCTGGATTTCGGCAAAAGGTTCCGCCTTACCACCAATCGAGAACCCGGGCAGGTTGGTAAAGCCCAGTTCGTTACTGCCGTTCTTGCTCGAAAGGGAGTTGATTACCGTGTTGGCGGGAGCGGTCTGGTCGATGAGGATGCGATAGTCCTGCGATGGGGTTTGGTTTCCAAAAGGGTCGGTGCCGATGGCGCGGAGGGTATGTCTCCCTTCGCCTAGGTTGGATAGCCCCGTCCATTTCCACTCGCCGGCAATCGCGGTGACTGTTCCCAAAAACTTTTCCGCTGGAGTTCCCGCATCGGCCCAAAGAACGATGGTAGCGCCCGTAGGGGCTTTTCCTGAAACCTCTGTAGGGGAAACACTGGTGATTCCGTCCGAGTCGCTGTAGCCCGTATCGACTTTGATTTTATCCACAGTTACCGAACCAACAGGGTAGCCGACCGTTTGTACGGTGAAGTTAAAGGTGATGGGGGCGCCAACATTTCCGGCCACATCCTCGGCCCGAACCGTTATGCTGTTTTGCCCCTCGGAAACCGGTATGTTGATTTGCACAGAGAACTTGCCAAGGCTATCTGCCAGCCGGGACCCGATGACAACTCCGTTTTGCAGGATTTCGACAAGGGCATTGGGTTCCGCATTACCCAGTATAAACGGGGTTTTGGAGTTGGTGTAATTGGGAACCGGAGCGGAGTCACCGGTAGCTGGATTGATGATGCCGGTAACCGTTGGGGCATTCGGGTTGGTGAGGTCCACCAGGATGGTGAAGGCGGGGGTTCCGGGGACTCCGTTGTTGGGTCCGGCGACTCCGGTCGCGGAGGTCGAACTTAGGATGATTTCATGTGCGCCTTCAGACAAGAGAGAAGTCGGCTGACTCCACTTTCCTGTGCTGTCGGCGACCACGGTCGCCAGGTTCAACCCGTCGAGAACGATTTGGACCGAGGAATAGGGCTGGGCGGCTCCCCAGATTAACGGATTATTGGAATTGGTGATGCCGTCTTTGTCGCTGCGACCGGTGTCTTTTACGATGCTTGTGACAACAGGCAGGGATGGAACTTCGGAATTGACAACCAGCGAAACCGGCACGCTCTTTGGACTTGGTAGATCATAGCCATCGATCTGAACGAGGGTCAGGCCGATTGGGATATTGATCGCTGTTGTTGGCAGTCCTGAGATTTGCAGATTAACCGGGCCGGGCCCAACCACCGTGGTGGTCTGGAACAGGACATTGTTCAGAAACACCTGGACTGGTCCCGTGGTGTCGAGGGTCGCTTTGAGATTGAGCGAGGTTGACTGGGTGAAATAGATTCCCTTCGGCGCCGCCGAGCCATCAATCTGGGTGATGATCGGTGCCTTGGGGCCAACGGAAACCACGGTCAAAGAGAAAGGCAACGATGCCGGACTCATATTCGTATAAGGATCTGTTGCGTAGGCAATAAGGGTGTTGGGGCCTTCGGGGATCGCTTTGGAAAGTGTAACGACCCAGTTGCCATCCGGTTGGACCGAACCCGTGCCCAGTACCGTTGACCCCGCTACGCTCATGATCTCGATGATTGCGCCGGGTTCACCGATGCCACCAAAAGTTGGAGTGGTTGAGGGAACCGAAAGGGTAAGGGAGTTGAATGGGGTGACAGTTTTGATGGTGGGGGCCAGCGGAGCGGTGGTGTCGAGAGTGAGCACACCCACGGCGACAGGCAGGCTCTCGTGGCTGCCAAGGGCGGTTTGGGTGACATAAAAATTGTAAGTCCCGTCCGCCAGGGTCGAGGTCATTCCCGCGAAGGGATTGGCAAATGTCTGGGAAAGTTTTCCGTTGACGCAGTCGATTTTCACCAAGGCTTTGAGTGGCGCGTTTTTCTCCAGAGTAGATTGGGCATAGAGGGTCACGGCATCGGCGGCTGTGCCAAACTTCGGTCCACGCAGGGTGGACCACTTCGGTCCACGCAGGGTGGATGCGGCCTGGAGGATTGCGTTGAGTGTGAAGTCCGCACCCAGTCCATTAACCGTCATGGATGTTACAGGCACCCCCTTGTAGCTAAGGGTAGCGGTTGGAGAAATGAGCTTTTCGATGAAGTCGTTGCCAATCACCGCGGTGTTCGGGGTGACGGTGATGTTGCGTTGTCCATCCGATGGCAGAACCATCTGGAAGTCGCCGAAAAATTTTTGATCGTTGCTACTGTTGTCGACTTTGAGCAACGCTTGGGCGTAAGTGGCCAAGCCCAATCCCGATCCTAATGAGGGGATTTCAAAGTATCCGGCCGCATCGGTGGTGGTGAGGTATTGGATGGCCCCGGAGGATGGGTTAATACTATTTCGAACCGAGGATGGCTCGGAAGTGGTGAAGGTGAGTGACCAGGACTGGATATAACCGTTGTTGATGACACTTTTGTCAACAACAATAAATTTCCACTGACCAAAGGTGGAAAGTCCGTTGAATTGGGAAAGATCACCCGTGGGTCTCACGGAACCAGAAATGATCGGTTTGGTGGCGGAGGCCACCAAACGGTCCAATGTAGGCAGCGATGGGTTGTTTGAGAAATTAATATCCAGGAGACCGCGGACATTGACAAAGCTGTTGCTGTAAGAGGGAAGGCTTGAGAAGATTTCGATTTTGCTACCGTCTGGACCTTCCAAGTATCCAGTCAGGTCGGACAGTCTGGAATGACGAAGGGTCATCTTCATGCCGAGGTTGGTAATCGTGCCCTGACGGCCATTGTCGGCGGTCACATCAAGCACCGCGACGGTGGGTTTGCTATCGTCAATGGAGGCGGGAACCAGCGAGGCGGGGATGAATTTGGTCGGGGTGGTTTCGCCTTGAGGAATAAAGACCGGGTCAAATTTTCCATTTCCGTTGAGGTCGGCGTAGACCCGGCGGTCGGCGATGCCGATGCCGTTTTGGTCGACGACTTTTCCGTATGCCGCGCCCTTTTCGCCTATGAACGAAAACACGGGACCCTGATAATCGTCACCGGGCACGCCGTCGCCGTTACCATCCAATTTCGTTCCGAAGGGGTTTACCGCAGAGTTTGCGTCAACCTCAAACCGGTAGGTGCCGGGCATCATCACGCCTTCGACCCGGAAGGTGACCATATTCGTTCCGACCGCGTAATCGGAGGTAGGAACCAGAGGGACGATGTTGTCGTCGGGGGTTCCAAAAATTCCATCCGAGCCGCGGCCCCGGAATTGGACCGGACGATCCGCTTTCATTCGGACGCTGTCCAAAAGGCCGCCAAATTCGACCTGGATGTCTTTGGGAACGGCGCTCACAGAGGAGCCCATACTGGGGAGGTTGCCCACGGCTTTAACCGATGGAAGAGCCCCCTGTCCGAGAAGTGAACGGGATGCCGGCGAGGCGGCGGTGCGAAGTTGTTCGACGACTCCGTCCTTGAAACTGATGAGGATACCAAGGTTGGCGGAACTCGATTGGGTCGGGTCCACCGAAACCGAGGTCAGACCGACAAGCGATTCGCGAATATCAGATAATTTGGATCCGCTGTTAGAGCTGAAGAATTCGATCTTTCCATTCGAGGTTGACGCCACATAATTCTGGGAGTCGGAGGTGAACGAAATGCCTACGACTGATACGCCTCCAAGCGGGCTGCGGGAAACAAGCCGGAAGGAGACCGTGTCCCAAATTTCGACCTGTCCTCCATTGTTGCCAATGGCGATAAATTGGCCATTGGGACTTGTTTCGACTTTGGTGAGCGGCAATTCGGACGAGCTGCCAATACTGCGAACATAACTGGCCTGCCGGGTTCCGGTTGTAGTCTTGTTTGCGGGATCAAGCGGGTCCCGGTTCCAAATGCGGGCAAATCCGGATTGGTCGGCGCTGATCAGGTATTTTCCCGTGGAGCTATATACCAGGTCGGCGACACCGCCCGGGCTGGCAACAGGGTAGTTGGTCGCGGCGGGGAATATAAAAGAGATCTTTCCAGTAGAATAAAACCATTCCTGAATCGTGCCACCATCGGTCGCCGTCGCGATGCTCAGGGAGTCGGCCGAAATCGCGAGCGCGACAACCCGACCGTTTGTGGTGGGATCGCTGAATTGGGTGACTGTCCCTTGTTGGGAATCAACGAGGAAAACGGCTCCCGCGGAGTCGAGCACAGCAAGGAAAATGCCGTTAGGGCTCCATTTGATTTGGGTGAGTGGATTGGCGCTAACGCGGATTCCGGCAAGGTTGATCTGTGCTGCAGTGCCAAGGTAAATCATTCCATCGGATCCGGCGATGGCGCGGGTGTTTCCGTTGGTTCCAGGGTTGGCCGCGCCACGGGCCGCGACAGCATTAGCGATAACGCCGACAGGAAGAGTCTGGGAATTGCCGTTTCGGAGCGTGAAACGGTAGACCTGTTTGTCCAGGGTGGCGATCAGGATCTCGGCGCCATTGCCTCCAAACGAGACGGAGGAGATGGTATCGAATGCCGGGGAGCCATTCGGAAGAGTTACCAGTTTTCCCGATCCGTCATGGATTTCGTTCAAAGGGACAAAGTATTGGGCTACAATCGACCCATTCGTTTGGGAGCGGACTAATACATTTCCGTTGACTTGGCCATATGCAAAATTGCCGCCAGCAATGGCCAAAGCGGTGATCGGGCTTGTATCGCCTTGGGCCAGGATCCTCATTGAGGCGGGGGATGCCGAAAGGTTCCAAACCGTGACAGTGCCGCTGTTATCCCCAATGAAGAGGGTTGATGGGACCGACGGTGAGAAAGCCAGTGCGCTCACAACCTCAGGCACTCCGGCATAGCGTATGGGAACGCCTGCAAGTGTCGGAGCGACGGTGAGGAATCCACCATTGGCGGCACCGATAGCAAGGAGCGATTGGTTGGAATTCAACGCGAGACAATTGGCTGCGCCAACGGCGATCTTCGTGGAAAGGTTTCTTCCAAAATCCTGACGGAGGAGCGTCCCTTTTTCGCTAAGGGCGTACGCCACCCCGGTAAGATCGTTGGTTGAACCGAGGTCAGTTCCCAATTGAAGACCAACAACTTTGCTGTTGGCCTCAACGGTGACCTTGGAAACAAGACGGAACCAGGTTCCGGAATTTGCTACTGGGCGGGTGAAATAGCTGATCGTGCCATCGGCGCTGCCCACAACCATCCGGGTATCGCTATCAAGAGCGATGCTGGTGAGGGGAACTCCGGGTGTCACGGACAGGAGCTGTTCCAGTTTTCCTGCGGCGGACCAGACTTTGACCGTGCCGTCCAGATCGGCGGCAACACGAATCGAGGTCCCGGTGGCGACAGCGGCAAATCCGGTGGAGGATGCCGAACCGCCAAAAGCATTGATTCGGCCATGGCCAAGTTCGCCTTGATACGCGGCATTTCCCGGCAGATTGTAGATGTTGTCCGCGGAGGCGTAGATTTGCGAGACGATCTGATCGCGGGTCCAGGTCGGGTGGGCGGACTTGATCAACGCAGCGACACCCGCGGCGACCGGCGAGGCCATCGAGGTGCCGCTCATGTAATTGTAACCGTTTTGTGTGACAGTGGAGAAAATGCCACCTGCAGAGTCGGGATTGCCCTGCTGGTCGTAAAAGTCACCCCCTGGCGCGGAAATATCCACCGAGGTTCCATAATTGCTGAACGAGCTTTTTGTGTCGTATTTGCTTGTGGCCGAAACCCAAACGACATAGGGATTGCGGGCAAGTGCCTCAGAGACATCCAGGTTGTCGTTGGCTGCCGCCACAAAGGAGATAACACCCTTGTCGTGAAGCTTCTTGAAGGCTCCAATAACCGCAGAGTCATCGGAAAGCTGGAAGCCCGCACCCTGAATGGGCGCTTGGCCGTTCATCAGGATGATGCTGGAATTGGTGATATCGGCGTTGTTCACATAGGCGTAGTTGAGGGCTTCAACGATGACCAATGAGTCATAATTAGCGGCGTTGGTCAGTTTGACCGTCATGATCTGGGCGCCGGCGGTTTGCGCTGTGGACCCGTTGGGGAGAATCTGACCGCCACCCGCGATGCCAGCTACACCAATCTGGTTATCCATTTGGGCCGCGATGATACCTGCCACATGGGTCCCGTGATCGTCAAAAACGGAGTCGGGGCGTACATCCCCAGCAGGCTTTGATCCGGTTCCGGAGAAAGGACGCTGGATATCCACACCATGAATATCGTCGATGTAGCCATTATTGTCGTCGTCGATGTTGTTTCCCGCAATTTCACCGGGGTTGGTCCAAATCGCATTCCTAAGATCAACATGGTCTATGTCGGTACCGCTATCGGTCACGCAAACAATGGGACGATAGGCTTTATCGTTAACCGTGCCTGTTCCCCGGATATACTCCCATGCCCTGACGGCTTCGGTGTTTTGCTGTTGGTATTGAAGCGAGGCAAAAGGATCATTGGGAGAAAAATTGGCCAATCCGTACCCCTCTTGCGAGCGATAGACAAAATTGACGGAAGCAAACTCAACCTGAGGCAACACATTCACCGCGCCCGCCACGCCAACGGGGTCGAAATTGGGCTTCAGGTTGACCCGAAGCATGGTAGATGAAGAGGTTTGAAAAATGACTTCGCTGGTATTGAAATCGATTGCGTTTTTGAGGTCGGCGGCAGCCTGGGATTGGATTAGGTTTTTGAAGGAGTTCAGCCCCTGTGTGCCTTCCACCTCAACCAAAAGCCGGTCGCCCGAATAGGGAGTTTTCAAACCGGGATATTTGAGGAGGGTAGGATCGTCCGCAAGCGATTCCGAGCCTGCGGCAAGGAGAAGTGCAGGGACCTGCCTGTCTTCCAAAACTTCAATGAACAGTTGCACGGCCCGATCACGGGTACGCTTGGATTTGGAGTTTGTGCGCCCAAAGGATTGCCAATTCATGGTTGCAATTCCTGATCAGAGTCGAATGAAAATGAAGGGACTAATCCGCAAAAAATCTGGCTCTCCCCTTAATCTTGCACAAGATTGGCAATCTTGCAGTGCAATTAAGGAAATTTGGGGTATTTAGGCCTAGTCCAGCAACGCCAACCAATACATATTGTTCCCAATTCATGGAATATGACGGCCAATCCGGCAAATTTCCTGAAATTGGTAACACTATCTTGTTACAGCTGGAGCATAATGTCCCATGACGAACCAGAGTTCCTCCCCATTAAGACGGGGTTTGGCCTATTTTGGTTCGATAACAACGATCGGATAAATGATTTTGGCCGAAGTTGGTTCTGTTGCCAACAGGTCAACTGCCTCGATTTCAATCTGAAAGCGGCCCGGTCGGTTCGGTTGGATCGGATAGGTGCAGGGGCAAACCCGGGTGGTTTCGTCCAAAACATCACGAATTTCGGTGACCAGGGGCTTTGTCGTAATGGCCGTTCCCTTGTCATCAAGCAATCGGATCCGGATTTCCGCGCGGCACCGAAGGGTCTTTGGATCCAGCGTGCAGTGTGCCAAGCTATATCGCAATAGAAATTGTTGGCCAGGAAGCCCATAGTTTGGCGCCGCATCCCCGGTTCCAAAACTGTTGGTGATTCTTACGATCCCGAACTTTTTAGGCGAAACCTCAATCTGACGGGATCCTTTTCCCTCGGTTTTGCCCACAAAATCGGTCGCCCGGATATTCATCGTGTATGTGCCCGGAGGCAAGTTGATCGGAAGCTCGGCCGCGACGAAAGCGGGTACCCTTCCCCCACCCAAGGGGAGAAGCGCTTCCGTGGGGCGTGGTTCCTGATCCACCAAAACTTTGCCATCAGGGCCAATCATGGTCAGACCAACCCCATAAACCGACCGTCCCTCCCCCACAACCTTGAGTCCCGAAAGATCAAAGGCCAGCAAAACCAATTCGCCTGGTAAAAAAGCTTGGGAAGCGGGGCGCGAGGTTCCGTATACCCCGTTGGGAATGCGGAAGTTTTCCAGAGTCAGTCCCTGGGCGCTGACCGTTTGAAGGAGAGCGAACAAACCCGCAACCATTGTGGTATTCATGGTGAGCAACCCCGATTTTTCTTTCCAGAAACAAACTTTGCGGTATTGTGTTCCGCCGAAGAGGCCAAGCGCCAGTCGAAATTGCTGATTTGACCACAACAGGTTGAGCTCGAGGTCGAAAACGGGCTAAAATGACATTAGTGACTAATGCAAGCGTGGTTCCATTGCGAAATTGCCCCCCAGATTGGCCTCTGCCCCCCTGTAATAGACCCGCTCAACCGGGTTTTGCCTTTCCCGGCACCATAATCAGGTTTGAACTTATGCGCTTTTTGTGCCCAACCTTCCCCCGAATCCCCCTTGGAGGGATCGCCATGTCAACCGTGTTGCTTTTTGTGCTTGGCAACATTTGTCCGCTGGTTTCGGCGGCTCCACCCACCGGCGAAGAGATCTACAAAGCCCAGTGCGCATCATGTCATGGCGCAAAGGGTGAAGGTATTTCAGACAAATACCCTCATCCCTTAGAGGGGGAGCGCTCCATCGCCCAACTCAGCCGTCTCATCGCTCGGACCATGCCCGAGGACAAAGTGGGGAGCTGTGTGGGGCCGGATGCGGATAAAGTCGCCGAGTACATTCATGGCGCGTTCTATTCGGCCACCGCCCGCGAAAGGAATCGCCCCGCACGGATTGCTCTCTCCCGGCTCACCGCGAAACAGTACCAAAACGCGGTCGCCGACCTTTTTGGGAGTTTTCGTGGTCCGGCCCGTCTCGACGAGAAGCGTGGGCTCAAAGCCGAAGTTTTCGATGCCCGCAATTTCCGCAATGACAAGCGCGTTTCCGAAAAAGTGGACCCGAATATTGATTTTGATTTTCAGACAGGCGCCCCCAAGGACGCCGAGGGGAAAGATGCCAAGGTCGATCCGAAGCAGTTCGCCGTCCGCTGGCGCGGTTCGCTTATTGCTCCGGAAACAGGGATTTACGAGATCATTCTTCGCACCGATCATGCCGGAAAAGTCCATCTCAATGACGATTCCGATCCGCTGATTGACGCCACGGTAAAATCGGGAAAAGACACGGACTACAAAGCAAATATCTATCTTGTTGCCGGTCGCAGTTACCCTCTTTCCGTCGAATTCATGAAAGCCAAGCAAGGGGTCGATGACACGAAAAAAGAAAAAGAACGCCCATCCGTTCCCGCCCAGGTGCGACTCCTGTGGAAGACGCCCCATGGTCCGCTGGAACCAGTCCCGCAACATCGTCTGAGTCCAAATTTTGCGCCCGAGGTGTTTGTTGTTTCGACCTCGTTTCCTCCCGATGACCGAAGTTTGGGCTGGGAACGGGGCACCGCCGTTACAAAGGAATGGGATCAGGCCACCACCGAGGCGGCTTTGGAAATGGCGGGGAAACTCGCCCGTAAAGCGGACAATCTTGCCGGAACCAACGACAAGGATCCAAAAAGGATCGAAAAGCTGAAAAGCTGGGCCCGGACATTGGCCGATCGGGCATTCCGCAAGCCCATTTCCGATGAGGAAGCCAAGCGCTGGGGCGAGCGCTGCTTTGCCAAGGACGAGGATCCTATCCTTTCGATCAAGAAGGTTGTGTTGGTGGTGTTGAAATCGCCCCGCTTTCTTTACCGTGAAGGGTTATCCCATCAGGACTCCTATGCGACGGCCTCGCGCCTTTCTTTTGGAATTTGGGATTCAATACCCGATCAGGAACTTTTCAAGGCGGCACAAGCGAACAAACTGACCACACCCGAACAGATTCGGGCCCAGGCGGAACGGATGTTTCAGGATCCCCGCGCCAACAACAAGCTGCGCGATTTTCTTCTGGTTTGGCTGCGTGCCGACCAACGGGCGGAGCTATCCAAGGATACCAAACTTTTTACCGGGTTTGATGATGCTCTTGTAAGCGATCTGAAAAGTTCCCTGGAGCTTCGTCTGAATCAGACCCTGGATCGCAAGGGCGCTCCCTTTCCCCAGCTTTTTGAAGGGGCGGAACTCCCCATGAGCGACCGGATGGCCAAGTTTTATGGCGCGACGTTGCCTGCTGGTGTCGGCTTCCGTGATGCAAAAATTCCCGGAGGCGACCGCGTGGGCGTTCTGACCCACCCCTATCTCTTGTCCTCGCTTGCCTACACCAAGGAAACTTCACCCATCCACCGTGGGGTCTTTTTGGCCCGTGGGGTTTTGGGGACCGGACTTCGTCCGCCTCCCGAAGCGGTTGCTCCGCTAGCTCCGGATTTGCACCCCAACCTGACCACGCGGGAGCGTGTCATCCTTCAGACAAGTCCTCCGGCTTGCATTACTTGTCATAGCGTGATCAATCCCCTCGGATTTACTCTCGAATCGTTTGATGCGGTGGGCCGTTTCCGTGACAAGGACCATGGCAAACCGGTCGATACAAAGGGGTCCTATATGGACCGCAAAGGGAACACTCTCTTTTTTAATGGAATCGCTGATTTGGCCAAATGGGCTGTGAGCAACGAGGAGGTCCATAGCACTTTCGCGGAACAGATGTTCCACAATATGGCCCAACAACCCGTGCGGGCGTATGGTCCCAATACTCTGGAAACCCTTCGGGTTGCCTTTGAGCGTTCTGGTCTGGATATGAGGAAATTGGCGGTTGAGGTTCTGGTGACCCAGGCACTCCCCCAATCCGCGCGGACGGTGATGGCGAAATAGAACGAATCCCAAACTGGATGGCAGGGTATAATCATTGGCCCTGTTAGGCATCAAGCAAGAGGTGATTTGTGCTTCATTGTTTGATTCTTTTGGTGGGTCAGGTGGCAGCCCCAGCCAATAGCCAAATGCCAATCCCGATTCGCCTCACAACCGATGGCGAATGGAAGGGGCATATTCGGGTTTCGCCTGATGCGACGGCGCTCCATTTCACACGGATCCGTCCCACCAAGGAGCGCGGTCCGCTGATGGAATTGGCAATCGTGCCCTTGGGAAAAAAGGATCAGGGGCAAAATAGCGGAATTCCGATTCCTATTGGGGAGATCAAGCCCCTTCTCAAGCCGGATCCTGGTATTCCCCAATTTGATGGGCACATTCATCCTGATGGATCGCGGATCACCTATGTCCACGACATCCTCCAAGGGACCGATGGAAAGCTCCATATTCACACCGCCAAAATCGATGGCACAGATAGCAAAATCGCCATTCCCCATGTGGCGTTCGAGGAATCGCCCCGCTGGTCGCCTGATGGTAAGCAGTTGCTTTGGGTCTCCACGCGAAATGGAAATCAGGAACTTTACAAAAGTGGTCCCCAAGGCGAGGGGATTGTCCGGTTGACCAATCACCCGGATGCCGACAATCAACCCTGGTGGTCGCCTGATGGGAAGGAGATTGTGTTTGTCTCTTACCGTGAGGGTGGGGCGAGGCTTTTCAAAATGAAGTCGGATGGATCGGGTACAAAGCGGTTGATTCCCCCTCGTTCCGGGCAAGGGTCCCCGGTTTCCGGGATGGGGAGTGAGAGTTGGCCTGTCTGGTCTCCCAAGGGGGACAAGATTGCGTTTTCGTGCCTTTTGCAAGGACAATCTGACATTTTCACTGTAAAACCGGACGGAACGGATCTGCGCCGGATCACCGATCATGGGGCACACGATACTTTCCCCGCCTGGACTACCGATGGCAAGGCATTGCTATTTTGTTCGGGCAGGGATGGGGGGACGGATATTTATGGGGTTCTGGTGCCTTAATGAATTTGAGATCCTGATTTTTTATTATAATTTGTATAAATAGTAATAATTAAATCGGTTTTCATAACATAAGCAGATAATTGTTATTAGTGATTTCACCGCCCGCCCGAGTGCTCAAAGGTCCAATTTTGTCACCAATAGAGTAGGGCAAAAATATTACGATGCCATCGGCGAATAATTACCTTTCTCGATGATGATGAAAAAAATGTTCCATTCTTCGCCAGATGATTTGTTCCGGAAACGCCAAAATGGATTACCAATGTCCAAAAAGGAATGGGATTTTATATTGGAAGGCCTTTCAACTGCGGAATGTGGTTTCATTTTCAAAAAATGGAAAATCCATCCAATCCGACTCCTGGGGTGAAGAGCTATCCAGCCAAATCAGGGGAATCGCCTCAGGAAAAGGAAACTTTGGACAAGGGCGACAATTAGACCCCCTATTATCACCGCCCCACAGGATAGCGCGTAAGTATCAATGTTCATATTCGGGATGAAATATAAAATCATTGAAGCAAAGACATCCACAATCCCCACAATGAAAAGGCGCTTTGCGGCGTAAGTGTTGGCGGGATACCAAACCTCCGGGTTGGATTGCGTTTTCGGCACACGGAATCCGTACCAGGGGTTCGGTCCGATTTTTCCAAAGATTAAAGGGATGCTGATTAGTGAAAGAAGGATGCCCGAAATGGTGTACATCAACATCAAGGCAAGCATGGAAAATCCTCCCTGGCCTGTCAAACGCGACACAATTTTCCGAAAATGTCTATTGAAAACATCTGTTTTTGAGAGTTGTTCGGGTTATTTCCTTTTTCCAAATCCATAAGGAAAACTCTATTCGTTTTGATCTTCCCCTATTGGTCTAAAAATCCCCGTAATGCAAAAAGTTGCGGCATGGATTTGGCGCGCTATGGGATTATTTCATCTTTTGGGGTTCACGGAACAGCAATTGGGCAAAATGGAACAGATCGCTCTTCCATACTTTGAAATCGTGTTGGCCTTTGGGAATGACCCTGTAGATGTGGGGGATCTTTTTCTCGTCGAGCATTTTGTGAACATTCTGGCTGATTCGAAAAAGACTATCCTTGTCCCCACAAGCCACATACAAAAGGCGCAGTTTCCTTGTCGTTTCTTCGGGATCCCGGATGAGCTCGGGAGTTGGTTTTGTGTTGGGCGCGGAAGAGAATCCCCCGACCCATGCAAATGTGTCGAGGTTGTTCAGGCCAAAATTCAACGATTGACCTCCCCCCATCGACAAACCGGCCAAAGCGCGGGATTCCCGGTTGGTTTTTACAGAATAGGCCTTTTCGATGGCTGGAATCAGATCTGTGAGGAGGTCCTTTTCAAATGCGGCAAAAGCGGGGGATTGTTTGGGAATCGGATCGTTGGATTTGATATCTTTCGCAGCCCGGCCATTGGGCATGACAACCACCATGGGAACCGCTTTCTTGTCCGCAAAGAGATTGTCCATGATCAAATCGGGATTGCCTCCGCGAGGCCATTCGTTTTCATCGCCGCCAATCCCGTGCAGAAGATAGAGAACCGGGTATTTTTGCGAAGTGGAATAACCAGGAGGAGTATAGACACTGGCTTTGCGTTTGATCCCGACCGTTGTCGAGTCATAAACAAAAGTTTCCAGCTTGCCGCGTTCAATATCCTCGCGACGGGAATCAAATCCCTGGGGAGGAGATGGAAAATTCTCCTCATTGGCCTGCGAGAATATTGGTTCCGGCGTAAAGGTCATGGCAAGGATCACAAAAGGGGTATAAATACGTGAATTCATGTTTGGTCCTCGTGGGGGTGCTGGGAAATGGATTCGCCGATGCGGATCAGATCAGGGTTAAGCGCGCTCGTAATCCGCTTGAGCAGGAAAACCAGGGTTTTCGCTTCACCTGGCTGTAGCGAGCGGAAGATTTGCTCACGGATGCGCTTTCCTGCTTTCCAGAGTGATCGAAATTTTCGTTGGCCTGCCGGTGTGAGATAGACCGTTCTGGCACGGGCGTCCTCCGGGTGGGTTTCGCGGCGAATCAGTCGATGTTTTTCAAGCAAAATGAGCATGGCTCGCACGGTGCTTGGATCGGAGTCCATCCGCTGGGCAAGTTCCCGTTGAGTGAGAGCATTGCCCCGGGCAAGAGTTGCAAGGAGTACGAATTGGTCTGCGGTCACACCATGGGGGGCGAAAAGGGCGTCGGACCTTCTGTGGAGGGTCAGATACGATGCACGGAGTGCAATCGGGAGTTCGGTTTTCGGATTCATGGTTGGTTTCAAAAAACATGCGTATACGCACAATTGATAATTTTACTCTCGCTGAGGATAAAGTCCAACATGGCAAAAAGGTAAGGAGCCAGGGGTATCATTCTTGAGGTTTAAGGAAGTTGGGGCTGCTCATCGCTATTGGATTCCAAGCCAACTTTCGCCCTAACGAATTCCTACACCTACGGGCAATGTTGCAGTATCTTCCCTGTGGGGTAAGAAAAACCACTCTGATCAAGCAGCATCATCAAAAAGTGGGGTCCAATGGATATCCGAAGAATTGGTTCGCAACCATCAAACAAGGGACTTGCAGACTATTTTACCGGGGTAGTGCGCATCGATTCCCTTTTTAAAGCCGAAGAATCCACCCGCGCTGTTGGAGCGAGCGTCACTTTTGAGCCGGGTGCACGGACAGCTTGGCACACCCATCCTTTAGGTCAAACCATCATCATCACCGCCGGATGTGGCCGGGCTCAAAAATGGGGGGGACCGATCGAGGAAATTCGACCCGGGGATGTGGTTTGGTTTCCTCCCGGGGAGAAGCATTGGCATGGAGCCAGTCCAACTACCGCAATGACCCATATCGCCATTCAGGAACAGCTCGACGGGAAGACCGTGGATTGGTTGGAAATGGTAAACGACGAACAATACCTTGGTTGAAACACCCAGAACCTCCCTGGAAACTGTTTCACTCGACTCCTTTTTGGGATCAAAAAATATTGGTTCAACCAAATGGAGGCTTCTGTTTTGCTGTTTCCTAAAATCCATATTGAGCCTGAGCTTTCCAAACCCAAGTTCTTTTTGGAATGAAACATGACACGAGCCTTTGCAGCAGCCAGTTCACAATCTCCCCTTGCCCCTGCCAACATTGCCCGGCGTGAAGTGGGCCCAAACGATGTGGAATTTGACATCCTCTATTGTGGGGTGTGCCATTCGGATATTCACACTGTTCGAAACGAGTGGTCTGCATGGCCCACCGTTTATCCATGTGTTCCGGGGCACGAAATCGTTGGAAGGGTCACCAAAGTAGGCTCAAAAGTAACGGCATTCAAACCGGGTGATCTGGCCGCTGTTGGGTGCATGGTTGATTCTTGCGGAACATGTCCAAGTTGCAAGGAGAGCCTGGAGCAGTACTGCGACAATGGCGGAACCGTTTTCACCTACAACGGTCCCGATTCGCACAATGCCGCGCCTGTGACTTATGGAGGGTATTCGGACAAAATTGTCGTCAACGAAAAGTTTGTTCTCCATGTTTCGCCCAAGCTGGATCTTGCCGCGACCGCGCCGCTTCTTTGCGCCGGGATTACCCTCTATTCCCCACTCAAACATTGGGGTGCCGGCCCTGGAAAAAAGGTAGGTATTGTCGGACTTGGCGGGCTGGGCCACATGGGGGTGAAACTTTCCCACGCGCTCGGGGCGCAAACGGTATTGTTCACAACCTCCCCTTCCAAGGTCGCCGATGGGAAAAGGCTTGGGGCGGGCGATGTTGTTGTTTCGACGAATGCCGAAGAGATGCAAAAGCACCTTCGCAGCTTTGATCTGATCATCAACACGGTTGCTGCCTCGCACGATCTTGACCCATTTTTATCCCTATTGAAAAGGGATGGAACCATGGTCCTTGTTGGGGCTCCCGCTCATCCCCATCCTTCGCCCACCCTTTTCAACCTCATTTTGGCGAGGCGTTCGATTGCCGGGTCGGGTATTGGCGGGATCGCCGAAACCCAGGAAATGCTCGATTTTTGCGCCGAAAGAAACATCGTTTCAGACATCGAACTGATTCCAATTCAGGGAATCAATGAGGCTTACGAGCGGATCCTGAAAGGTGATGTCAAATACCGGTTTGTGATTGATATGCAGTCGATCAGGAAATCGGTTTGAGAAGACATTCCTAAAGCGCCCGCTGTTTGGACAGACGACAGCTTTGATAATCTCCCCCCTCACAACTTCAAATTTTTGCTCATGGTGGGGCGGGGGTGCGGAGTGGGCCAAGGAGTAATCACCATTTGTCACATGCGATTGCCCAACCGGAATCGGAGTCCGCATGAAAAACCTGTTTACGAATGCCCGGTGGGCCCTGGGAGCCATGACGCTCATTGTTTATGCGTCCATTCAGGCCGCGGGGGGAATTGATGCCGCGGGCGAATTGCTTCTGAAAGCTTTGGCAGCTTGTGCGTTTTCCTGGGTTTTGTTGGTAATTGTGGAGGTTTGCTACCATGCCATCAAAGGCAAGGGGCAAGCATGTCCTTATTGTGGCGAATTGCGCCAGATGGCATCGTTTCGAGTTTACCAATCCTGTCCCAAATGTGGCAAATAGGCAGTGAGCGAAAGGAATCGGAATCGGGAACACAAGCGGTTGTCCAAAAAAAGACCAAATGACCCTTTTAAATAGAAATAAAAATTCTCATCAGGAATTGGATTTGGGCAACAGGTGAAGGATGCCACCGGCGATTTTTGATTGTGTGGTTTCCGCCTGTCCGAGGAGTTCGGCAGGCTGGAAACCACGAAAGGTTATGGCGTCGATTTCCAGTCCCAACTGGTAGGATCCTTGGGAGAATTCGGCTTTGTGTTCCAATTGGCTTTCCAGTTTCCAGCCGTTCGCCTTCATTCCCGGAATGAGTTGTTTTAAAGTGATTTCGGTTGATAATCCCATCCGGATCTCCGAGGGGCGAAGGTCCAGCGTCTCCAAGATCTCGGCAATTTTTTGCGGTTTGGAAAACCAGCTACTAAAGAAAGTCACATGCTCCAAAAGCCAACCCGCTTTGTCGGTTTCGTGGAGGTATTCCAGCCAATACCGGCCACCCGGAAATCGAATGCCCGGGCCTTCCGCGTAGACATCGTCCTCGGGGAAGTCAAAATTGTTTTTCAGGCGGGCGACCGCGCGACCCAGGTCTTCCTGAAAATGTTCGGCCAGGGTTTCATTTACGCGGCTCGCGATGTATTGCGCGGAATAGGTTTTGCGGATGGCGGTCAAAACATCCTTGACCCGCAATGCCTCGGATCCCACAAATTGAACCGAGGCGATAGGCGATTTTCCTAATGAGAGAGACGATTCGATCAATCTTGGTGTGAAATCTCCCAGGATGGTGGGATTAGCGGAGTTATTCACCAAAAGGGGAACCCCATTTGAGGGGTCACCAGCCAATTCGTCGAGTACCCGAGCCGATACAAACTTGTAAAGACTATTCAGAGTTAGGTGCTTCCCCTCAAGTGCCTCCCTGGCGCCACCGAGCGCCGCCTTGAGGTGATAGGTAAAAAGACTAAAGCGTGGGTCGGGAGACTCGTTGGAGAGGGTTTCGCAATCAGCACAGGAAACCAGCACAATTGTTCCCTTTTTGCGACCAAAATAGTTGAACAATAAATCCGCTGTAATTTTCGAGTCATCCGATTGGAACCAGGAGGCGTCAACAATGACGAATTTCTGTTTTGCTTTGGATTTGTCCAGAAATTTGAAAATCTGATCAAAACCGACAAGGCAACCGGGATCCTCTGCGTCGTAGGCATCCTCGGGAACAAGATACATTTGATCCCCGATCGAAAGGCCATGCCCGCTGAAATAGAACAAAAGGGAATTTTCCGATCCGGCGCCTGCCGCAAGGCTTTTCACGGCGGCAAGAATGGCACCACGCGAAACGCTTGAGCTTTTCGTGGTTAGTGAACTTACCTTGCCGGTTTCGGCGCAAAGTTGGGTATAATTAAGGAAACAGTCGCGGATCGCCAGAGCATCATTTTCAAATTGGCTCAGCGGGAGAAATCCGGAACCATCCACCTGCCTTGAAACGCCTATGGTCAGGACATGGATTGGCACCAAACGACCGTCTTGGTCACTTGAATTCATCCCACGGCCTTTTTTAAGCTCCGTCATATGGCATCTCTGTGCGGGCGATCAGAAATTGGCCAGGTTCAGGCTTTTTACCCAATGGCCCATTCCCTGGATTTTTTGAGCCGCTAACGGCTTCGAATAGGCCGTCCAATAGGTCAACTTTGGATCGGTTTCGAAAATTGTTCCGCTCATCTTTTATCAGCTTTTATTGTACGAGGAGGTTAGGTTAACATTCGCCCAATGTCACGGACGGCTTGTGGTTGGCTTGACCGCCCAGATTGTTTGGGTAGATTGTCCGTTTGTAAGGAGAGTGCTGTTTAGTACAGCAATCGGCTAATACGGAACCCTTCAAATAGCACATTTTTATCCAGGACCCTCCGGCATGCAGCGATACCTTTTGGCCAATATGACAACGATTTTGGCAAGTTGCCTGTTTTCGGGGTCTTGGGCATTGGTTCAGGGGTCTGATCCCATTTCAGGCATTCGTGAAACCCTGACTTTATCCGCCACATACGAATCCGGTCCGGATGCCGACTTTGCCAAAGGAGACAAGCGAATCTTTGCCGCATCCTCGGCGGAGAGAAAGGATTCCAACCCGGGCTTGCCCGCCGGGGAATTTGAAATTGCCAAAGGGGAAGGGCGTCAGGGTGGTAGCGCGCTTCGATTTGTCAAAAAGTCGAACAAAGTGGTTTTTTATCAGGCGGCAGGAAATGTCGATTATCAGAAATCCGATTGGAGTGGCACGGCTTCGTTTTGGCTAAACCTGGATCCACAAACCGATTTGGGAGACTGGTATTGCGATCCGATCCAGATCACTGAAAAAGGTTGGAATGATGCGGCGATTTGGGTCGATTTCACCAAGAATGAGAGGCCAAAACACTTTCGCTTGGGTGTACTGGCTGATTTGAAAGCGTGGAACCCCAAGGGAAACCTGGATTTTGACAAGCTTCCTCCCGGTGAGCAGCCTGCGGTTGTGGTGCCCCGGGCGCCTTTCTCCAAAGGGAAATGGACCCATGTGGCAATCGTTTTTGAGCACTACAACACAGCTACTCCCAATGGGATTTCCAAACTATATCTCGATGCAAAGCTTCAGGGGAGCGTATCCCCCCGCAACCAGCAATATACCTGGAATCCTGAAAAAGCGGCGATTCAGATCGGTATGGGGTATGTTGGGCTTTTTGATGATCTTGCGATTTTTAACAAAGCGTTAAGCGAGGCGGAGATCCAGGCGCTTCACAAGCATAAAGGACCATTGACGGATTCCCGTTAAGTTAATTATTTCGGTAATCACAAGCGCAAGTAATTTTGGTATAGGATTTTTAAAATGATTAAATTGGTTTGTTCTATTTTTGATTGCCGTCAAAATTTCTTGAAATTTCTGGTTTTCGCCGGATTGTATTGCGTTGCGCTGGGCGGTTCCCATTGCTTTGCGGAAATGCGATTTTCGCATCCTGGAGCCACACATAACCAGGCGGATCTCCTCTTTGTCAAATCCAGGATTAAAGCGGGTGAACAACCCTGGGCGGGATATTTCGAGCAACTTCGAAAGCTGGCTGTGGCAGGTGATAAAACCCGGATTCCAATGGATGAAAATGGACAAAAGGATGAGGGGAGGAAAGCCTATGCCAATGCGCTTGCCTGGTGGTATACCGAAGATACAGTATATGCGGAAAATGCGATAAATATCCTGAATCATTGGGGCAAATCGTTCAACGGCTATGAGCCTTTGGTTGGTCAAAACCAGCTTCTTGGTGGCTGGATTGGATCTTTGCTGGGGCCCGCGGCAGAACTTATGCGCGGATACAAAGGCTGGAAATCCTCTGATCAGGCCATGGTGCAAGCCATGTTCAAAAAGCATTTTTATCCTGTTTTGAACACGATGAGCACATGGAATGGGAATGTCGATCTTACACAAATTGATGCAATGATGAATATTGCCGTTTTTTGTGAAGATGAAAAAGAGTTCAGGCTTGGTATGAGCAGGTTCAATTCAAGGACCAAGTCCTATTTTTACCTGGAATCCGATGCCAAGCTCCAGGACATGGAATTTTGGTTTAGGCCAAAGAAATGGGTCAATGGATTGACCCAGGAAACCTGTCGCGACAATGGTCACCATGCCCAATTCGCCATCGCATCGGCAATTCACACAATGGAAGTGGCATGGAACCAGGGTGTGGACCTTTATGGAGAACATTCCGAGCGTTACACCGCAGCATTGGAGTTGCTCGCCTTGCAGCTCCATTCGGGTGAAATGCAGGGAACCTGCTCCAATAACAAGTCGAACGGAAATTTGTTCTCAACCTGGGAAGTCGGATACAATCACTACCACAATCGCAAGGGGCGGAAACTTCCCAATACAAAACTTTTGCTTGAAACCAGGGTCCGTTCCGATGGAAAATCGGAATGGAATATTTTCTATGAGTCATTAACGCACAATATTTTGTATGATTTTAGGAGATAATTACTTTAGAACCTTCAATTGTGTCATTGCAGAGATGTGTTTTTGTTAATTTTGAGTAAAAACTTGACAGTTTTCCTTGAGATCCGGTAGGATTTCCCAAGACAGGGTGCAGTTTTTGGCCAAGTTGACCGATTGTTCAAGATTGCAGGATTTGAAGAGAAAAATTTCGTTTCCCAGGAGAAACCGCCCCAATCAAGTTGTTCCCACCTTTGGAGATTCAAATGCTTCGGGTAACCGGCGCGTTTTGGGCCTTTTTTGACCGCCAGAGATCAAAGCCATTTGGTGGTTCCCGTCGCTTCCACGCCCAGATTGAGATTTTGGAAAAAAGGGACACCCCTGCCTCCCTTTATCCTCAATTTGCTTTTGGTTCCCCGACGAATGGGGCCAAGCCACTCTCTTCAGCTGGTCCAACGGGTTTGACCCCCGCCCAGATTCGCCATGCGTATGGATTTGATCAGATAAGTTTTAACAATGGAGCTATTGCCGGAGATGGGTCCGGGATGACAATTGCTATTGTCGATGCCTATGACAATCCCAAAATTGCAAGCGATCTCCATCAATTCAACCTGGCTTTTGGATTGCCTGACTCGGGTTTCACCAAAGTGAACCAGACCGGTGGCACCAACTATCCTGCGGTGGATGCGGGATGGGCCGGGGAAATCGCGATGGATGTGGAGTGGGCCCATGCCATGGCGCCCAAGGCAAATATCCTCCTGGTGGAGGCCACAGACAGTTCTTACGAAAACATGTTTGCGGCGGTGGCCTTTGCCGCCAAGCAACCTGGTGTGGTTGCCGTTTCGATGAGTTTTGGCGGTTCGGAATATACGGGCCAAAAAGCGTTTGATTCCGTGTTCAAGACCCCAGCCGGGCACAACGGAGTCACTTTCATTGCGTCTTCAGGGGACAATGGCGCTCCTCTATGTTATCCTTCCTCCTCGCCCAATGTCCTTTCGGTGGGGGGACCCGGATTACCCTGAACGGGGCCAACAAGATCACCACGGAAACCGGTTGGTCGGGGAGTTGTGGCGGAATCAGTTCGGTTGAGCCTCTCCCCGCCTATCAGAAAGGCGTTGTTCCCGCGAGTGTGACCCGCCGCGCCAATCCCGATGTTTCGTACAATGCGGATCCGATTTCGGGAGTCGCGGTATACGACACGGTGAACAATCCTGCCAGCGCGCCTTGGTATTCGCTTGGCGGAACCAGTGCGGGAGCGCCCCAGTTGGCCGCCATGATCGCGATCGCCGATCAGGGGCGCAAGTTGGCCGGATTGGGCACGCTTGACGGGGCGACGCAGACCCTGCCCGCGATCTACGCGATGGCCTCTTCGAATTTCAGGGATATCACCACGGGCATAAGCAACGGAAGCCCAAGCTATTCCGCCGGGGTGGGCTACGATTTTGTCACCGGAC
>CAMBMH010000021.1 GCA_945868575.1 Singulisphaera sp. GP187
AGAACTTTCCCTTCCTTCAAGTGCCCAAGTCACCTCTGCCAATGTTGTGGTGAATGCCCGGGTGGGAATCGACCCATCTGTTCTGGATTCCCAAGTCCGGAGTCAGATCGCAAAATCCTGTGATAAATTTGGGGCTAAATTCGAGGTCCTAACCCTCCAAAGCTTCCGGCCTGGTCGTCCGGTGCCCACCCACCGAATTTTGGAGACAGCCTAACCTGGTTTGTTTCGGGACTTGGCTCCAACCAATTTGACGATTCCACCGAGTCCCGAAGCGACTCCAAGCGCGATGATCACGCTAATCACCGAGGCGACCGCCACCAGAGGCGACGGGGAATAGCGCAACTGGGGCCAGATCATGGCAGGCAAGGTTTCGGTGGTCGGGGTTGCCAAAAACAGGGTGACCATCGATTCATTAAAAGAAACCGCAAACGCCGCGGCGGCACCCACAACCAAAGCGGATCCCCATAAGGGAATGATGATGCGACCAACAACCTGGGAAGGGGTTGCCCCCAAACCACGCGCCGCCATTTCATGATCGGGATTCATTTGGCGAAGCTTGCTACGGACAATCAGAAAAACAATAGGCAGACACATCATGGCATGACCAAGCACCAAACCCAAAAGGCTTCCCCAAAGACCCACTGCATAAAAAAGGGGTAAAAGCCCCATGCCGAGCACCGCGGGAGGGATGCACATGGGTAAAAGGACAAGGATGCCAAGCGTTCCCTTGCCCCGAAATAGGTAACGCTCCATCCCATACGCAAGCATTGCTCCGGCAAGAACCGACAACACCGCGCAAGCCAAACCCACCATCAAACTCCTTGAAAGCGCCATCGACCAGCGGGAATCGGTCGCGAAGGCCTGGTACCAGCGCACCGACCAATCGCGCTCGGGCGGCGTCAGGAACGAATCGGGAGAAAAGGACAACCAGACCGCATAAAGAAGGGGCGCGACCAAGCACCCTACAACAAAAAATCCTGCCACGATCCGTAAGGTCCGAAAAATATGGTAGGGGCTCATCGGTCCCCTCCCAATGGGCGACCAGAAACTTTATTGTGTAAAAAAGTAAGGGCCGCCAGACAGATTCCAATCGCAAGGATGAGCTGGACCGATAGAGCGGCCGACCGCGGCCAGCGACCATATTCAAAAGCCTGGCGCTGAATTTCTACCGAGAGTGTCGTGTTTTCGGGACTGCCCAAAAGAAGTGGGCCCAGAAACGCTCCCATACCCCAAACCAGACCAAGCTGACCCGCCAGAAACAAACCCGGCATCGAAAGGGGTAAAGTGATTCGCCTGAAGACTTGCCACCGCGATGCTCCTAGCCCCCTTGCAGACGATTCCAGGATCGGATCCATTTCAAGCACTTGCACAAAAAGAAGAATCACTGCGTAGGGAAGGATCAGAAAGACTTCGCCTATGAGCGCCCCAAAGAGTCCACGCATCATCCGCAATGGGTCCGAAACGATTCCCCAAGTGAGCAACATTCGATTAACCGGACCAGTGTCACCCAGTAACTGTTGCAAACCAAAAAGGATCACCAGGACGCTTGCGAATTTTGGCAAGGTGATCCCCGCGATGGCAAACCGCAGCAATGAAGAATGTAAAGACCGCAAAAAGAGGGCAAGTGGAAAGGAAACCATTACTACCACCACCGCGATCATGGTTCCAAAAGCAATGGTATATCCCACAAGTCCAAGTCCGTGCGCATCCATCAATGCCGAATGGTTGGCAAGGGTCCAGGTTCCTGGCGTGAAAAATCCACGGCCATTTGCGGGTTGGTAAAAGCTGACCCTTATCACCAACAGTAATGGACAAACCAAAAGGCCTATTAGGAGCGTCGCCGCAGGACCGGCCAAAAGGTAGGGTCGGGGATTCATGTGCTGATCCCTTCTCCATCGGAACCCGGGATTTGCCAGAGCGCATGCGATGGGATACCCACCCGGATTTCCTGTCCAGGCCGGATATCCCTGCCGTGAACGATACTGTCACAGGAGCGCACCCGGACCATCAGGCTCAGGCCAGCATTTGTGGTGACCTGGACCATCATGTCGGGCCCAAGAAAGGAAGCTGACAGGATCATTGCAGGTACCGACCTGGAGTAATGATGGGCTTCCTCGCCCAGGACGACCTGTTCCGGACGGATCATCAAGGGTTTCTCCCTGGATGCACCTGGAAAATCGGCGGAAAAAATATTGGCGGGGCCCATAAAACCCGCGACAAACGGGGTTAACGGTCTGTGATACATTTCCCTGGGGGATCCGATTTGTAACAATTTTCCTCCATTCATCACACCAACCAAATCCGAAATTGCCATGGCCTCCTCCTGGTCATGGGTAACCATCACGGCGGTGACCCCTGTCTCCTCCTGGAGTCTGCGAAGTTGGTTTCGTAACTGATCCCGAAGGTGGCGATCGAGATTGGCCAGGGGCTCATCGAGAAGTAAAAGGTCCGGTCGAAACACCAATGCCCGTGCCAAAGCCACCCGTTGCTGCTGTCCACCCGATAGCGAAGCGGGTAAGCGGTCGCGTTCGAATTTTGTCAAACCGACCAGATCGAGCATCCTTTCGACGCGGTCGTCCCTTTCGGATTTGGCAACACCCCTCACATCAAGACTAAATGAGACATTGCGCCTGGCGGAAAGGTGGGGAAAGAGAGCATAGTTCTGGAACACCATGCCAATTCCACGCTCCTCCGGGGGTGTGTGTGTCACATCCTTGCCGCGCAAAAGGATCGAGCCCGATTGGGGTTTCAGATAGCCACCAATCAGCTTGAGCAGAGTCGTCTTGCCGCAACCCGAAGGTCCAAGGAGTGTGAGGAATTTTCCGGCGGGCACATCCAGGGAAACATCTCGAAGAAGTGGCGCACCGCCGTACCCAAAGTTCAAATCCGCCAGACGGACCAATTCAGAAGAAGGCACCGCTATCACCCCTTCCGGAGAATGGTTCGGTCCCAGGTATCGGCCAGGCTATCCCAGTTTTGGGCATAAAAATCGTATGGATAATATTGGAGCGACTGGAACTGTTCGGAAGTATTCGGATAAAGTTGTTTCCAAAAGGGATCTTCCTTAGCCAATTTTTCCGCAACAGACGGAATCGCGGTGGCGGACCCTCGCCGACCAAATTCGAGTTGCATCTCATTGCCAAAGATCAGGTTCATCGCCAATTCGGCCAGGTCCTTGTTGGGACTCCCCGCGGGGATCGTCCAGAAGACCTGCACAAAAGCCCGGTCCCGATCAGGAACCACCGCGCCAAGATCCGGCTTTTCCCTGAGTGCGGCGACATATTCGGGACTGTGCATATTCCCGGCCGCGCATTCCCCATTGGCCAGCGCCAGGATCATGTCCGTCGAGTTCGTCCACCAGAGTTTGACACGACTGCGGTTTTCGCGAGCAAAGCGAAGGACTCCATCGGTATCTTTGCGGATGAGGTCCTGGGCGGTTCCCGGGCGTCCATCCTGATCCGCTTTGATGCAGGCGATTGTGTACAAGGACATATAAAACGAGTTATAAAGTCCGATTTTCCCCGAGAGCTCCGGCCCAAAAAGGTCAGCCCATCCGCCTGGTGGCCTGGCCAAATGTTTTTTACCGTAACCGAGGGTCATCACCGAATCGGGATAGGTGATCCCGTAACGGTCCCGAAAGATCCAGTTATCAAGAGATCCGGGAATCAGGTTTTTGTGATTGGGGATATTGGCCGGATTCAGTTGGGCAAAAAGTCCTTCGCGGGCTGCGGGATAACCCTGGGTGGCATCGGTAATGAAAAGGTCAAAAGGGGGTGATTTTTCCGGAGACGCCTTTAGCTTGGCGATACCATCCCACCACCCTGGATAGAGCGAGACACTTGCGCCGGTGGCTTGTTCGAACGCGGGAACAAAGACCTCCCGCATGGTTTTTTCATGACCGCCGGCATAGACAAAAACACGAAGTTTCCGCCCTGCAAAGGGACCATTTGTATTTTTTTTGCCACAACCCAGATGCAAAGACGCCGTCAAGCTGGCGGCCAAGCCACCTGTGGCAAAACCAAGGAACTTCCGGCGATCAACAGGATGTTTCATTTCGGGGCTGCGCCTCGCTTTTGTTCCAAATAGACATTTTAGGGACGGAGTTTTGCCCGACGGGTTTTTGAAGTCTCAGCCACCGGTTTTATTGCCAAACTCCTCTACCGCCCAGGCAACACGACAACCTGTTGTGATCCAACAAAGACCTCCGAAAGTCCACGCAAGCAGGTCGAAATACTCGGGAAACAGACATATCAGCACAAACAATAGAATGGTTTCCGTTCCCTCGGTCAAACCACCGAGATAATAGATGGACTTGCGACCGGAGGTTTTCGTGGTCTGACCCCGTTTGGCAGCGATTGCGGCAAACGCAAGAAACGAACTCCCCGTTCCGACGAAACTGAAAACAAGAAACGCCGCCGATAGTGCGCTTTCGGGACATCCCACGGCAAAGAAAAATGGGACACCCGCATAAAAGAAAAAATCCAGGACGATATCGAGGTAGCCCCCGAGATCGGTCCCGGTTTTGGCGGTGGACAATTTTGTCTGACGGGCAACCGCGCCATCAAGCCCGTCGGCGATCCTGTTGCAAAGGATCAAGGCAAGCGCAGGCCCATAGAGTCCAAACGCAAGAGCTACCCAGCCCAATACACCAAACAAGAAACCACCTATTGTGATCTGATTGGCGGAGAACCCGAGATTTGCCAACATTCTCCCAATCCGATCGAGGATCGGGTCTATCGTTTTGCGGATTCTTCCATCAATCACCTTGATCTCCCCTCCTCACCAACCGGATCCATGAAAAGATTCCGCCTCAATCCATCGACAACGGGCCACATCATAAAAAAACGCACCAGGAATTCCCGGTGCGTTATGGTTATCCAAATCCCGCAAAACGAAACCTATTGACCGGTCCACCCACGGCTCAAATAGTCGGCGAGTGTGAAAACCATCAAAATTCCCAGGAAATACATGGAGGCAAAAATGGTAAGTTTCGTCAGTGTGCTGCTGTGGAGCACATGCATAAAGAAAAGAACCACAAGGACAGCCTTGAAAGAGGCGATACCCAAGGCGATCGGTGTGTTCAACGCTCCAAAATCCTGCATACCGGCCCAAATGGTGAGGATGGTCAGAATCATCAGGGCGCTGAAGGTCGAAAAATAGACGACCAGACTCGCGGGCTCGTGATGGGGATGGCCCGCATGGGCCTCGACATTTGCGGAATTGTGCGCGGACATCTTGTTGGACTCCCTCTGGATTATTTAGTGTCCGGCGCCAAGGTGGGCGCCAAGGAGATAAAGGAGTGGGAAAAGGAAGATCCACACGATGTCCACAAAGTGCCAATAGAGACCAAGCACTTCAACGGGTGTGTAGTATTCCGGACCGTATGTGCCCCTGGATGCCCAGTATGCCACCGCGGCAATCAGACCAAACCCGATGATCATGTGAAGGGCATGGATGCCGGTCATGGCAAAATAGAGCACAAAGAAGATCCGAGCCTGTTGGGATTCGGGGTTCTTGTGATCTTTTGCAATTTCAGCCGCCGATGGGGGAGCATGTTCCTCATGGTGGCCAACAAACTTGCCAATCAGTTTGGAAACAAAAGGCTTATCCTTTTCGTGGTGGTCGGCTTCCTTGCGGCGTTCCTTGGCATAGTCCCAACAGAAATTCGCCTTTGGAACAAGGTGGATCTCGAAGTCGTGCTTCCACTCGAAGTACTTGACCCCGAGGAACATCAATCCAAGGATCGCAGTCGCACCAAGATAGTTCAGGATCTGTTTGGTCTTTCCAATCTGGGCGCTTCGGACAGCCATGGCCATCGTGAGGCTTGAAAGGATCAGAACAACCGTGTTCAGACAGCCCAGCGTGATATCAAGCTGGTTGCTTGCTTCCTGGAACATTGTGTTGAACTTGAGGCGGTAAACGGTGTAGGCCGTGAACAAACCGCCAAAGAACAAAACTTCCGTAACAAGAAACATCCACATGCCGAGGATGTTGGCCTCGTGCTGCTGTTCCAGGCTCACAAAATGGTGGGCCAAGGACGGGTGATGCCCGTGGTTGTCGTGACTTTGGGCCGTGTCCGATTTGGTGTTAGTGGCTGACAACGGCAGCCTCCTTGTTCAGAGTGGAATAGTCGTAGACATGGTCATAGACGGGCGGGTTGTGATCAAAATTATGGGGTGACGGAGGCGATTCGCATTCGGTCCACTCGAGGGTTGTCGCGCCCCATGGGTTCTTTGGCGCCTTCTTTCCAAAGAAGAAGGAAAAGGGCAGATAAATCCCCGGTGTCAAATAACCAATAGCCAGAACAGAGGCTCCAACTGTGCTAAGCACATTGAGGACCTGGAGTTCTTCGGGGTACTCGTGGTAGCGACGGGGCATACCCATGTAACCAAGGAAGAACTGGGGGAAGAATGTGAAGTTAAACCCGACAAAAATCAGCGCAGCCGAAATTTTTGCAAGGGTTTCGTTGTACATGCGACCGGTAATCTTGGGCCACCAATAATGGATACCACCCATGAAACCCATGATCGCGCCACCCACCATGATGTAGTGGAAGTGGGCGACAACAAAATAGGTGTCGTGCAAGTGGATGTCGGTGCCAAGGGTCGAAAGGAAGAGACCAGTCATTCCACCGATGGTGAAGAGACCGATGAACCCGAAGAAGAAAATCATCGGGGAGGCCAGGCTGACCGAGCCCTTGTACATCGTGGCCAACCACGAGAAGACCTTGATGCCCGAGGGGATCGCGACCGAAAAGGTCAGGACCGAAAAGACCATCGCAGCATATTGGGACAAGCCCGAGGTGAACATATGGTGGGCCCACACAACAAAGCCGAAGATCGCGATCGCGATGCTTGAGCAAGCGATGATGTGGTAACCAAACACACCCTTGCGGCTGAAGGTGCTCACCAGTTCGCTCGCCACGCCTAGCGAGGGGAGAATCATGATGTACACGGCAGGGTGGGAATAGAACCAGAAAAGGTGCTGGAACAAAATAGGGTCGCCGCCAAGACGGGGATCAAAGATACCCACGCCAAGGAAACGCTCGAAACCAACAAGGGCAATCGTGATGGCAACAACCGGAGTTCCGAGGATTTGAATTAGGCTGGTGGCATACATGGCCCAAACGAACAGCGGCATGCGAAACCAGGTCATCCCGGGAGCGCGCATCCGGTGGATCGTCACCACAAAGTTCAACCCGGTAAGGATCGAGGAGAATCCAATGACGAACACACCCAAAGCGGCCACCATCACATTGCCGTTGGCATAAGTGGAGCTCAGCGGGGTGTAGAAGGTCCAGCCCGTGTCCACGCCACCAAGGAGCAGCGCAAGAGCAAGGAACACGCCACCAGCAGCGTAGACATAAAAGCTAAGCAGGTTCAGACGGGGAAACGCGACATCCTTGGTTCCGATCATGATCGGAAGCAGGAAGTTGCCAAGCACAGCCGGGATGCTTGGAATCAGGAACAAAAAGATCATCACAACGCCGTGGGCGGTGAAGCTTTTGTTGTAGACATCGCCTGTGAGCAGATCACCCTTCGGTGTCATCAGCTCCAAACGGATCAGACCGGCGAAGGCGCCGCCCAAAACGAACATGAGGCTGATGCCCACAAGATAAAGGAGGCCGATACGCTTGTGATCGAGGGTCAAAAGCCATGAGGCAATGGTAGTCTCATGGTTGAGATAGTTGGTGGCAGGCTTTGGGGTCGCTTCGTGGGTGCTTGCAGCCTCCCCAACGACCCTACGGTCAAGATTGATAGCGCTCATGATAGGTCTCCCGTGTTTCCTTCTGCTTACTTGGCCGACCCGGAGGTCTTCTCAGTCGCATTTGACGATGCTTTGTCGGCACTCGTAATGGGCTGAGGGGTGGGGGTTTCTTCGGTTCGGGTGGGGGTTTCCCCCTGCTTGAGCGAACGGATATAGGTGATCACCTGGAGGAGTTCTTCCTCGGTCACCAGATCACGATCGTAGGCAGGCATAATTGTTGGCGATGCGAAGCCACGGTGGATTTTGGCGTTCGGATTGCGGATCGATTCGCGTAGGTAGGCCTCGTCAGCCAAAACCTTGGTTCCGGGAGGTACGGGCTTTCCATCCATATACCCGATTTCGCGATCCTTGCGGAAAATGTTTTCGAGCAGCGGTGCCTTGTTGGCGTCGGAGTGGCAGGTGATGCACTGAAGCTTGCTAAACAGTTTGCGTCCCTGGAGACCATCACCACCTTCGGCTTGTTCGTTGAGCCATTTGGCGTAGTCCTCACGCTCCATCACATGAATCCAACCAATCATCCGGCTGTGTTCGGTGCCGCAATACTCGGTGCAATAGATGTGGTACTTGCCCGGCTTGGTCGCGTTGAACCACATCTGGTTGTAGCGTCCGGGGACTGCATCGGTCTTGATGCGGAAGTCAGGAATCGAAAAGCAGTGGATTACATCTTCAGCGGTCACGATCAATTTGAAGTTGGAACCGACGGGAACATGAATTGCATTGATTTCGCGCTGTCCACCCGGATGCTGGATCTTCCACATCCATTGACGACCCACAACATAAAGCTCAGTAGCATCGCGGGGAGGAACAACAATTTCCGACCAGACCTTCACACCCCAAAGAAACATTACCCCGCATATCAAGGTGGGAATCGCCGTCCAGAAAATTTCCAGTGGCACATTGCCATGCATTGGTTCAGGAAGGTCGTCCTCGGACTTGCGACGGAAAATGATGGCAAACGCCACCAAAAGCACCATCACCAACACCGTAATCGCAACATTGACTGCGACGATGAACAGATACAGCCAATCCACACTGGGCGCCAGCGTCGACGCCTGATGCGGAAACAGTTGAAAACCTTCTGCAAACATGGAATTCACCATCATGGCGTGGGCGCCCCGGGAGTGACCGTAATCGTTTTGGGCATCGCACCGGGCGAAACCCCACTGGTTATATTTGAGGACCGGAAGATCAGACCACGAATCCAATTCCAGCCCATGAATGTAAAAAGAGCCACCAGGGTGAGAATTGCTCCACCCTGAACCACCCTCATAACAACAAGCGTGTATTTGCCCGATGAGGGATCGTAGGTGAAACAGAGCATCTTGACCTGATCAACAAGGGTCCCAATCCGGTTTCCGGATGCCTCGCTCAGGGCAAGCTGCACTTGGGTCGCCGGAAAATTGATCCCCATCAGATATCGGGAAACCAGGCCGTTGGGGGTGATCGCCACGATCCCTGTCGCGTGTTGGTATTCGTCCAGTTTGGGCTCAAAGGCAAATCGGTAACCGATCGACTTGGTAAGCTTGTCAATCGATTCCTTGGATCCTGTCCAAAAATGCCAACCGGATACCGACCTTAGCCGACCAACCGCCTCCATCATCTGGATTTTTTTCGCGCGGGCCTGTTCGGGCCCTTCGCGATCATCGAAGCTGAATACAACCAGTTCGAAATCTCTTCCTGGCTGAAAAGACGAAAGTTTAAGGGAGTCAAAAACGCCGTTTAGTACTTTGTTGCAAATGAGCCTGCACTGGAAGTACGCAGGAACCAAAAGTACAGGACGGCCAGATTGTAGAATCTCACCAAGCGTGTGAGCATCACCTGTATCATCAAGCCACTTGTCATTAAGTGGCACGGCATCACCCAACTTTTGGTCGAAACCAACATTTTCACGCACATCGGACTGGCGATCCACACCCGGATCAATCGACCCGGGGCTGCGTGAGATGATTCTGGATTCGGTCTTTTCGGACTGGTTTTGCGCGAAAAGGCTTTGCGCAAAAAGGAAGGGAGCAACCAGAAGGCAAAGCCCCCCGGTTACCGCCATCATCCAGTTTGTCGCAAAACGCACCATAACCTTAATCCAATCCCTTGCTTTTCACCGCGTTAGAAACCTGATAAACCGGTTTGCTTCGGGAAGTAAACTACTTCGTTGGAGCGGTCTTGAGAAGTTTCTTCTCAAGGATCAGCTTCATGCTTTCTGGCATGGTGAGCTTTTTGTCGGCCTTGAGTTTCTCGAGGAGCTCGGTTTTCCCCTTGGGATCAAGGATCATCTCGCCTTCGACAATGTTGTCCTGGCCGAGGCTTACCGGGGAGCGAACGGCACCCGAGTGGCGGGGATCAAGCAAATCCGCGCTTTCCAGGGTTGGTTCGGGAGGAAGTGCCGCCCGGGGAATACCATTTACCTGGATACGATCCACAGCCACATGGTATTCGAGCCAATCGGGATCGTTGGCTTTCTTCTCTCCTTCGTAACCGCGCTTTGCGACTGGTACAAAACGGTCGAAAAGCAATTTCTTTTGCGCTTCGAACTCGCGGGCCTTTTGCTCGGTCGCTACAGGGTCCGCAGCCACTCGCCTTTCCATCTCGAGGTTTACGAGAAACCTCCAGAGGTAATTCATGGAGAGAAATCCGGCGAAGACCGCAAGGGTAAACAACACGATGAAGACCACCACAGCCTTGTGGCTGATGTCCCGTGTTTCAACGCCTTCGCCACCAGTGGGTGCCGCATGTTCTGACATGTCGTTCTCCCCGATCCCTTCCGTTTGTGTCACTAAACCCCGTAAATCGGCAGGCTATCTTCACGCTCATCGTGAAGTGGCAGCAATGGCCGTTTCGAGATGTTGCCCAAGTATACCCAGGTCCAGGCGCCACCCAGCATGGCGAGCGTGGACAAATCGAGCAGGTGAATGGACAGGTGTCCGTGATGAAACGCCCCGGCTACCTGCCAAAAGATGTCGAAAAACCGCATGACCAGCACGAAAGCGGCGATCTTCCAGATGATCTCCTTGCGACGCTTTGTTTCACGGAACAAAAGCAACAGGAAGGGGAGCAGGAAGTGGCCAAAACCAAGGATAGTGGTGATGATTTCCCAGCCACCCGTGGTTCGGGCGATGTAGTAGGGAACTTCTTCCTTGAGGTTGGCGGACCACATCAAAAGAAACTGGCTGAAGGAGATGTAGGTCCAGAAAATCACGAAACCAAGCAGGAAGCTGCCCAGGTCGCGAAGGTGATTGCGGCTCATCGACTTGTCGAACGGCGACACATCATAAAAAGCAACCAGCGCAATGATGGCAAGCGCCATAGAGCTGAGGAGCTGGCTGAAGCCAAAGATCACAGGATACATCGTCGAGTACCAGTGGGGCTCAAGCGACATGACCCAGTCAGTGGATATGAACATAATGGTCAATCCGAAAATCAGAATGCCCGGAGCGCTGATCGCCTGCATGCGTTGCTTGATTGCTGCGCGTCGCGAAGGATCGTTTTCCCTGTCCTGTTTGTCGGAAAGATTGATCAACCAAAGCGCCATTCCAATCCATAGGGCGAAAGAAATCGCCGAACGGATGATCCAGAACGGAACATTCAGATAGCCTGATTTGCGTTGGAGGATGGGATCGTTTTGAATGACTGCGTCAGGAACGGCCCATTCGTAAAGACGGGGAGCTTCAAAGTGATGCTCCTCGACAGTCTTGGTGATGAGCTGCTTTTCACCAATCATGTCATATAAGCCAGTGAATCCGAGAAGGACTGGCAGAAAAAGTACAGCAAGCGCAGGGAGGGTGCCGGCTGCCGCTTCGAGCAGGCGACGAATCGCATAGCCCCAAACACCACCCGAGATGTTTTGGATCATGAGCAGAACAAGACTGCCCAAGCCAAAAGCGAACACCCACACATAGCTCGCCAGGTACGAACGGAGGAACTGTCCCGTGCCTTCAAAAAGGCCCGCGATAACCAGGCTACCAACAAGGCCACCAAGCGCAATACGCAAAGCCAGAGTTCGTCCGGTCTCGATGCGATCAAGAGTGACGGCAGGAATTTCCGTTGGATTGGACATTACTTGCTCCCATCCTTCCGGGCAGACACCGGAGTGGTCGAGGCGGTCAATTCGGTGTTCGGCTTGCCGCTCTCAGGTTTTTCAGGCGATGCAACCGCGACTTTGGCGGCGTCCAGATCGGAACGGGCCTTGTCGGATTGGCTGTATTGAAGTGCCCGGACATAAGCGACAATCGCCCAGCGATCCGCCGGAGTGATCTGGGCGGAATAGCTGCCCATCGCGCCGTAACCGTTTGTGATCACGGAGTAGATGTAGCCGACTGGAACCTTCCAGAGGGGAACGCCCTTCACGCCAAGATAATTCATACCTCGGGAGTTGTGTTCGGCGGCAAATCCGTTTGGTTCGCCATCTCGACCTTTTGCGATCGTGGTGGGATAAAAAGCGGGCGGACGAAGGAAACCGCGTTGTACGATGGTGCCGTCGGCGTTTCCGGTTTGGCCATGACACACGGCGCAGTAAATATTGTACCGCTCCTGGCCACGCTTGAGGAAACCCTCATCAATGGTCAGCTTCGCGGGGAAGGTGTCGTGATACTGGGCGGCGACAGTTTCGGGCTTGGTGCTGTCAAGGGTGGGAGCGCCTTCCACCTTGCCAGTGTAGAGGTGGCCATCTTCCTGAAGGAAGTCCTCGCCTTGGGCCACAACGCCTATCTCAAAAGGACGGCTTCCGCGGCCATCGGCGAAAAAGCTGTTCCCCTGTTGGGCCTTGACCTTCGGTTGCACGGCCATTTTCTGCCAGCATCCCGTCATGGACAACGCGGCAAAAAGGCAGGTGGCAAGCCAAATGCGGCTCATGTTGGTGTTCCTGCAGTTCATTAGAGGGGCACCTCCGTCACGGACAGCGGCTTGAGCCCCTGAAGGAAATGCTCGGTGGCTTCCCGATCGAAGGTCGGATCGGTTGCTTCGATGCAGATGAAAAACCGGTCGCTGGAAGCCCGCTCAAACTTCTTGTTGTTGAAGAGCGGATGGTGCGGCAGTGGATAACCATTGAGAATCAACATCCCAAACAGCGCGGTGAACGCCGAGAAAAGGATGGTCATTTCAAATATAGGCGGGATAAACGCAGGCCACGAAAAGAAAGGCCGACCCGCGATATTCATCCGGTAGTTGAACGAAAGCATATTTCCTGTCAGGGTCGATACGGTTCCGTCAAGAAGCGGATCGAGCGAATCGGGATGGGCACCAGCCGTGAGTGTCTGGAGGAAGAAGGCGCAGGTCGCGCCAGTCAGACCGCCAATAAACACCAGAACCGGAAGCCATGTGCGTTTGTGCCCGACAGCTTCCCACAACCCTTCCACAGGGAACGGGGAGTAGGCCTCCACCTTGGTGAAGCCCTCCTTGCGGACAGCGTTGGCCGCGTCAAAGACGGCCTGGGTCGTTTCGAACTCTGCCAGAAGGCCAAAGAGTCCGGGTTTTTCGGTTTTCGTGCTCATGCGTGCGCCCCCTCGTGATGGGTGCCGTGGCTTGAATGGCCGTGCTCGTCACCGTCGTGGTGAACATGCGATTCGGGAATCAGGTGCTTCATTTCGAAGGCGGAAATCATCGGCACAAATCTCATGAACAGGAACATGAGCGAACCGAAGAGACCAAAGGTTCCGATGTAGGTCGTGATGTCCCAGAAGGTCGGAGCGTATTGGCCCCAGCTCGACGGAATGAAGTCACGCTGGAGCGCCATCAGAATCACAAACCGTTCCAACCACATCCCAATATTGATGATGATCGAGATGATGAACAACAGGGTGACATTAAGGCGCACCGACCGCAACCAGAGAAGCTGTGGGATGATGCCGTTGCAAAGGATCAGCAACCAGTAGTAGATCCCGTAAGGACCAAACGCACGGTTGAGCATGAAGAGCCCCTGCTCATATTCATTGGCGCTGTAGTAGGCAAAGAAGGCTTCACAGCCGTAGCCATAGAACACCATCAGGCCTGTAACGAGCATGACCTTCGCCATGTTGTCAAGGTGCTTGTCGGTGATGAAGTCCTTCATGCCGTAAGCTGCGCGAACGGGAACCGCAAGAGTTACCACCATCGCAAAACCCGAGAATACCGCACCCGCGACGAAGTAAGGTGGGAAAATCGTCGCGTGCCAACCAGGAAGGTTGCCCACTGCGAAGTCGAACGAAACGATCGTATGCACCGAAAGAACCAGCGGGGTGCTAAGACCAGCCAACATGAGGTAGGTGTTCTCATAGCGGTGCCAGTGCATCGCCGCGCCACGCCACCCAAGACTCAGGATACCATAGACCCGCTTGACCCAAATGTTCTTGGCGCGATCACGAATGCTGGCAAAGTCGGGGATCAGACCGGTGTACCAAAAAAGGAGCGACACGGTGGCATAGGTCGACACCGCAAACACATCCCACATCAGCGGACTGCGGAACTGGGGCCAAAGCTGCATCGTGTTTGGCAATGGCAAAAGATAGTAAAAGAACCAGGGACGACCCATGTGCGCCAGGGGATAGATCCCCGCGCAAGCCACCGCGAACAGCGTCATCGCTTCGGCGAAACGGTTGATCGAGGTGCGCCACTGTTGATGGAAGAGCAAAAGGATCGCAGAAATCAGCGTGCCCGCGTGGCCGATACCGATCCACCACACGAAGTTGATGATGTCAAAACCCCAACCCACAGGGATGTTCACACCCCAGACGCCGATGCCTTCGTAAAGCAACCAGGTCAACCCCGCGAGGAGCGCCTGGAGCACAACGAACGCCATGGCAAAACCGACAAACCAGCCCTTGGGCGTCGGCCCAAGAACCACGGCGTCGATCTTCTCGCCAATTGTGTCGAATTTGTAGCCCGGATTGATGACGGGAATGTCGTCAGTCAGAGCGGTTTGCGTTGCGGCCATCTGGCATTACCCCTTCTTTTCGGCAAAGGCGGCGACGTAGGCGGGGTTCGGATTCCGCAGGGCCGCTAGGTAGGTGGTCCGGGGGACGGTATTCAGCTCTTCGAGAAGGCTGTAATGCGTCTTCGAGCGCTTCGAATCTTCGCGGAGGCGATGAATCGCGCTGTGGTGATCGTTGAGATCACCAAAAATGATCGAACCTGAGGGGCACGATTGTTGACAGGCGGACTTGACCGCGCCGTCCTTGATCTGGACCCGGGTCATTCCTTCCGGGGTCTTGCCGTTGTTCGCTTCGAGTTCGCTTGGACGGGCCAGGCGACCACCGCCCTTGGCGTCGATCTCGCGTACCGCCTTCTTGTGGGCGTCGATCTCGGCATTACGGATGCGCTGGACACAGTAAGTACACTTCTCCATCACACCACGGGTCCGGACCGAAACCTCGGGGTTGTTGAGCAACTTGAGGCTCGGAGTCGTGTAGTCGGTGTATTGGAAGAAGTTGAAACGACGGACCTTGTAAGGACAGTTGTTCGAGCAGTAGCGGGTTCCGACGCAGCGGTTGTACGCCATGTCGTTAAGGCCATCGTAGCTGTGAACAGTCGCCGCTACAGGACAAACCTGTTCGCAGGGAGCATTTTCACACTGCATGCAAGGCAATGGAAGGAACTGGGCCTCGATGTGGGCGGGTTTGTCGGGTGCCCCGACAAAGTAGCGGTCGACCCGGATCCAGTGCATTTCACGACCACGGGTGACTTCGAACTTGCCCACAACCGGAATGTTGTTCTCCGCCTGGCAGGCCACAACGCAAGAGTTGCAACCGGTGCATGTGGTGAGGTCGATCAACAGGCCCCACTTGTGTGTCCCGGTGTATTGATAGCCCTTGAGCGGTGGAAGGATGTTGTCTTTGGAAACCACCGCAAGAGAAGTCTTGCCATGGTCGTCCTTGTGTTCCTTATCCGCGTGGGCATGCTCGGCGTGGCCATGATCATCCTGTTTGGCGTGTTCGTGACCGGCATGGTCATCGTGCGCATCATGCGCATTGCCATGGGACTTTTGCGCCCATTCAGGATTCTTTTTGTTTTGTTCAACAGTCCCCACCCGGACAGGTTCGCGACCCTCCATCGAGTGGTGACCCTGGGTACAGGCAAGGATGTGTTCCTTGTCGGTTCGGAAAGCCTTCACCCCTGATTGGACCCAGGGGCTTGACGAGGTTCGCAACTTGTAGGTGTTGAAACCGATCACATCGCCTTGCTTGCCCGAGGCGATCCCGTCAAACTTTTCGTTCTTTGGGGTGATGTTTCCACCGACGCGGCCGGCTTTCTTGCGGCCGTAACCCAATTGCACGACAACAGCGCTATCGGGCAGACCGGGCAGAATCCAGACAGGCAGTTTGAGCTCGAGCTTTTCCTTGCTGCCGGGTTGGTCGATCTGGAAGCTGAGGACCTCAACGATCGCGCGTCCGTGCTCGCCACCGGTGGTTCCAAAGTCCTTCGCCGGAGCGATATATTTCGGATCGGTGCTGTATCCCTTTCGAAGGGAAATCTTCAGCTCTTCAGCGGTCTTGTAGTTCATGTAGGCCGCATTGTCCCAAGTGATCTTGGACAAGGGCTTGGGCAGCTCCATCAGCCAACCATTGTTGGCGAAGCGACCATCATAGATCGATTCGTCCGCGCGGAAGACCAGCTCGAGGCTATCCTTCGAGGCGGCAGGCGCGCTGTTGATGGTAACCGAGTTGGCGGCGCCTTCGACTCCGCGGACCGCCACGGGCTTGGCGACCGAACCCGCGATGACGCCATCGTGAACTGAACGGCGCCACCATTTTTCAAAGCCAGCCGCACTCTGATAGGCGGGGTTGGCTTTGTATTCGGCGGACCATTTACGACGAACGAGCTCGTAACCCATCTTGATCTCATCGCCTACCAGGTCGGCGAAAAGTTCCAGAGGCGAGTGAGCGTTGTACAAAGGCGCGATCAAAGGCTGCTGGATGGTTACAGTACCATCGTGACCCTTGATGTCTCCCCAGGATTCCAGCCAATGGGCGGCGGGAAGACGCCATTCGCAAGCGTGCGCGGTTTCGTCCTGATAGGTTCCCACATAAGCGGTCGTCTTGACCGATTTGAGACCAGTGGTAAACGCGCCCAAAAGGTCGGCGGGTGCGGTGTGAACCGGGTTGGCCTCGACGATGAGAAGGAATTCGACTTCCTTGGAGCCGATCGCCTTGACCAGGTCGCCAAAGCTGCGACCAGCAGCCAAAGGACGGCCAGCCGCAAGAGGCTCGACATAGTTGACGGTGGAACCGATATTGCCCAGTTCCTGATTGATCAGCGCGACCAGGGTTTGGGCCGCGGCGGGTATGTGATCCCCGGCAACCACCAGGGTAGATCCCTTGGGACGGTCGGTTGGGGTCGAGACCAGATCCGAACGCTTGCGCAGGTCGGCGGCAACCACCTTGGCCCACTTTTTGGCGGACTCATCGGCGGGAACCTTGTCCGCACCCAACACACCCAGTTCAGCCGCAAGGGCCGCAACATAAGCCGGGATTTGCGAAACACGGGCGGGGTGACGATGGTCGGCCTTCGTGCCGGTCACCGTCTGCATGCACTCGACCGCATAGAGGCGGTTCATTCCCTTGCCTGGTTCGACCGCATCGGGGGTTTCCACCCCGCGACGGGATGCAAACTGGCGGGAATAAGCAGCCTGACCAGGGCCGGCACCGAGGAAATCACCTTCAAAAGTGACGACCACATCGGCCTTTTTGAAGTCATAGACAGGCTGGACGGCTTTGCCAAAAGCAGCTTTGGTGCCCGCGTAAACCTCATCGGAGGCTAGGGGTTCATATTCGTGCCAAACCGCTTTGGGGAACTTCTTGAGGAACAACTCAAGCTGCCCCGCAAGGGTCGGACTGGTGATGGTTTCTGTCAGGATGCGGACGCCTTTGCCCTCTGGCAGTTGAGCGAGCGCGGCGCGAAGACTGTTACAGGCATCCTCAAAAGAGGTGGGGGCTCCCGCCCTGTTCGCGGTCCAGGCACGATCAGGATCGTACATCCCAAGCAGCGATGCCTGGGCATAGATGTCGGTGCCGCCAAGGCTTGATGGGTGGGCTGCGTTGCCTTCGAGCTTCACGGGACGACCGTCATAGCTCTTGACAAGTACGCCCGTGCCGTAGCCCGACAGGGGGAATGCGGTGGCGAAGTTGACAGGCGCGCCTTGGAGAACCCCTTCTGTGTCGACCACATTGGGAACGATGGTTCCCGAGGGTTGGCGACAGCCAGTCATTCCGGCCAGAGCAAGCGATGCACCCATCAGGCCGAGGAATTTGCGACGGGAAACGGGGTCGGTAAATTCGGCGGCGAACCGCGGGAATTCCCGTTGAACCATTTCGTCGAAATTCTTTTCGCCCGAATATTCCTCGAGGCTGCGCCAGAACTTGGGAGCAACGGAGGGGGTTTCAGTGGCAAGAACTGCCGTCTCCGGGGAAATGCCTTCCGGAGCCGACACCTCATAATTGGCGTTAGCCATGTGGGGGTTCCCGTTTAGCGATGGCATGTGGAGCACTCTTTCAAGCTGCGAACGCCGTATTTCTCAACAAGCTCCTTACCGAGCTGTTCCTGGGTTTTACCCAAGTCCTCGGCCTTGAAGGCCATGTTGAAAATCTGATCCCGGGGACGGATATACTTCTCGGGATAGCGGTGGCACTCAAGACACCACTCCATCAACAGCGTCCCCTTTTGGTAGACCGCTTGCATGTGATCCACACGACCGTGGCATGCCGAGCAGCCAAAGCCCTTGTTCACATGGATTGAGTGATTGAAATAAACGAAATCTGCAAGTCGATGGAGCCTTTTCCATTCGATGGATTGGCCGGTTTTATAGCTTTCACGCACCGGTTCCAGCATCTTCGAGCCAACCCACATCTGCGAGTGGCAGTTCATGCAGGTCTTGGTCGAGGGAACATTCGAATGCGCGGTTTCTTCCACAGCGGTATGGCAATAGCGACAGTCGATGCCCAAACCATTGACATGGTGGGCGTGACTGAACTGAATAGGCTGTGTCTGCGCGTCTTCAGCCCTTGTGAAGTAGGGGGAGCGGGCAAGAACCATGGTCGCATAGCCGATACCGGCTGCACCCAGGATTGCGCCCACGATCGCCAAACGAAAGAGCGTATTGGCGTAACGGGGAAATATTTGAGCCATCCCAACCCTCTTGGCCAAGCCGACATCCGCGCGGAATCACCTAAGTAGTGAGTCTAGATAAATCCCGCATAGCCAACAACCCGGAGTTTTTAGTCTCCAACAATTGGAAAACCGTAAACCGAACCGGGTACGCAACAATCTCTGTATCGGGAGATAATACCGCAAGCTTTGGACCGGGGAGGGCCAAATTGAAAAAGCCCCTGCTGATTTTCCTGAAGTCGTTAGAAAACAATTGGTTAGGACCAAAATTTTTAGTCACATTTTCCCCTTTTTGCGTAGCCGATTTTCCCGGTTTGGGGAAGGCACAAAGGGGAAATTATCAGGATTGAGAAGCGGATTCGTCCGCCGGGCTCCCCCCGCTTCGTAAAGCTGTTTGCATGGCCACCCACCTTTCCCAATCTTTTGGGCGATGACAGTTCCAAAAACTTTGCAGCTGTGGATCCCATTTGCGGACCTCCACCTCCGGAATCGTCTTAACAGCCAACTTTGAGGTAAACGCTCGTAGCGAGCTATCTCTTATATACATCTCTTTTAACAAATCAATACATTTGCCTATATGGTAACAGGCCATAAGAGGCTGTTCATATCCATCCACCAAAGGCAATACCACATCGGCTTCCCGAGGCCTCCGGGACCCCAAATTCCGAATCAGCCCCGTCACAAGCTCCGGCGCATCGCACCCCGTCACAAAGGCCCACTTGTCGCCGCCTGATTCCCCCAACAGACCAAAAGCCCGCGCCAAACCCGCCACCGGCCCGGCAAAGGCCTCTTCATCCCGAAGAATCTCCACACCCTCGCCAAGGAAAGGAGGCAACTCCTGTAATGGAGACGCCACTACCACAATCGGGCCACCGCCTATCCCCTCGCGAACACGGCCGATGACATGTTCCAGAAGCGTTTTCCCGCCAAACGAAAGGAGCGCCTTGTCCGTTCCCATGCGTTGCGAGCGCCCCCCACAAAGGACGACCCCGCAAAGAGGCGAACCTTCCAAAGGTGGACGGGCTTCATGTTGGGAAAGATTTTGGGAGCGCACAGGAACGGGTGATCCTCGTTGGGAAATCCGCAAGGTTACTCCCCGAATCTTACCCCATTCTGCCCGTAGTGGGCCAAAACCGCCTAGGATAATGACCGACCGATTCCGGTTCAAAAAAGGGGGTCCATCATGGGTCCGGTAGAAGGTTTCCTTTGTGTCGTTTTGCTGCTAATCATCATTGTCGCCTTATCCGGAATCCGCATCGCCCAAGAATACGAGCGCGCGGTGGTCTTTTTCCTGGGACGCCACCAGGGCCTGAGAGGTCCGGGACTCTACTTTCTGATCCCATTCCTTGAGTGGGCGAAAACCATCGACAACCGGACGCTTACGGTCAATGTCGAGCCCCAGGAAACCATCACCAAGGATTCGGTCACCATCAAGGTCAACGCCGTCCTCTGGTTCCGGGTGATTGATTCGAGTATGGCGGTCCTTAAAGTCGAAAATTTTCGCAGCGCCGTCTACCAGATCGCCCTCACCAGCCTTCGCAATATCATTGGCCAACACGATCTCGACGAGGTCCTCAAGGCCCGAGACAAAATCAACAGCCAACTCCGGGTCATGGTCAACGGTGGGACCTCTCCCTGGGGGGTCGAGGTGGAGCTTGTGGAAATGAAGGATGTCGAAATCCCCCAGGCGATGCAACGGGCCATGGCCCGTGAAGCCGAGGCGGTCCGGGAAAAGCGCGCCCGCCTGATCAAGGCGGAAGCCGAACTGGAGGCGTCCGAAAAGCTCACCGCCGCAGCCAACCTCATCAACGAAAATCCCCTCAGCCTCGAACTGCGCCGCATGCAGATGATCGCCGAGGTCGGCGCCGAACAGAACACCACCACCATCATCATGATGCCCTCCGAATTCGTGACCATGGCGGGGAAACTGGGGGACTGGATGGGAAATCAGGGGAAAGCCGATGCCGCAAAAGCAAAAGCGGATATCGCGGCAAAAGCAGCCAAATTGGAAACTCAAGTCTAATCCATTGACGATCCTTCCCGCCCAGCGAGTCCCAGGTCGGATTCCCAAAATCCACCGGATGCGTTAGCACAAAGCGACACACCCCATGTCACCCTCCCAACGAAAATCCGGGAAACCGGCCGCGCCCAGCCTTCCCTACGCGGTTCACCCTTCGATTGCCCACTCGAAAAAAATCCTCGACAATCTTCCCAAAACCACGGGCCGGTCTCTGGCCGAATGGATCACGCTTTTGGAGCGAGATGGTCCGAAATCGGCTTCGGTAAAGGAACGCGGCGCGTTTCTGGTCCAAACCAAAAAAGTGAGCCAAATGGTGGCCGGGATGATCGCCGATATTTCCCTAGGCGGAGGGCGCGATTACGCCGATCCGGAGGCCTACCTGGAAGATTGCCCCGGCTACATCGAAACACTCTACTCCGGACCCAAAGCGCACCTTCGCCCGATTCACGACAAACTGATCAGCCTGGCCCTGACGCTCGGACCCGAGCTGAAATTGTGCCCCTGCAAGACCATCATTCCCCTCTATCGCAACCGGATGTTTGCCCAAATAAAACCCGCCACGCTCAAGCGGATCGACCTCGGCCTGGCCCTCAAGGAGAGCAACCGAAAACTCCCCGCACGCCTCATCGACACAGGCGGTCTCGCCAAAAACGACAAGATCACCCACCGGATCGCGCTTTCCCACCCAGAGGAGGTCGATGATTTCGTCGCCGACTGGATGCTCCACGCGTTTGAGCTGGATGCAAAAGAATAGGCGCGGATTCCAAAGACCACGCGCCATGATCCTTCTGTTTGGAATTTCACTATCCTAATAGGCGTTTTGCCAACGCCCGGTCCATCGCCTGACCCACATATTCAAACCCGGCCGTCAATCGTCCCGTCGCGTGTCTCATGCGACCCTTCAGATCACTGCGACCCGACACAAGTGAAGGCGGGCGTGTCATCTTCCAATCCGGATCCCGCGACCGCGAGCGCACAAGGCCCGGATGTGTCGTCGTGGATAGGACCCGAAACCCCAGAGCCCGCCAAAGCCTCGCGCATAGCGATCCAATCCGGCCACCAAGCCCTATCCCCTGGAAATCGGGAAGACACACGGTCCGGTGTTCCCGTTTGGATAAGGGGCCTCCCCCAAGAAACGGAAGCCAGGCCGAAAACGCCACCGGCCCCGCCTCAGGATGAATCAGCGCAAAACAGACCGACGATGGATGGATTTCCCCGCTCAGATAGTGATGCGTAGCGAAGCGCCTCCAGAGCCGTGACGAAAGCCGGCGAAATTCGAGCCTGATAGGAGGTCGAGGCCGAACCGACCTCCAGGCGAAGGTTCCCACATCCGGCCGCGCGATCCAGTCGGGCTGAAGCCAGTCGATGATGTCCTCGTGGCAGCTCGCAACGACCAACGAAACCCCCGCCTCGCGAATCATCTTCGCGAACGCGACGCAGCCGATGCGTGCGGCGTGACGATCCACCACCGAAGTGAACTCATCAAGCACCAGCCTCGACTTGTCGCGCATCGCGAAGGCCGCCGCAAGGGCCATCTCCGCCCGAAAGCGCTGTCCATTGGAAAGCATTGCCCGGGGGCGAAGCCAGGCGGGAGGGCTCGAAAATCCGACCGAGGAAAGCATCCGGGCGATTTCGCGCACGGATGTCCCCTCGGGAAATTCATCGACCAGGGCGCGGCCGGATTCCGGTGGACTTTGCCAGGCTTCGCCAAAGAGCTTTCGCAACATGGTCGATTTTCCCGAGCCGGATGGCCCCACAATGAGGCCAATCGACCACTTCCTTTTCGCAAACTCCTCCCCGGGGAATTCACATTCGATCCGGGTTCGTGATAGCTTCCCATGATCCAGATCGAACATCCCGCGAATCTGTTTCGTCCGGGTCGATTCGGGAACCACGCATTCATAGGTGTGCACAAATGACATCTTCAGAATCCTTGGGAATGGGAAATCGTCCCGGACCGATCAAGCCATCAGCGCTTTGGCCGGGATGCCCCGCGAACTCATCTCGGCGAGGATTTTGGACTGCATCGCATCATCCGAACATTGGACCACGACGAGCCACTGTTCCTCCAGAACCGGCGATTTTTGTTCGACCTCCTTTTCCATCTTTTCGATGTCTTTGTGCGCTTTGTCGATCATACTCCAAAGCGTGGCCAGATCGTCCTCGTCGGTTTCCACCAGACTGCGCAAGGTTTCCAGGGTTTTAAACTCGGTTTCGGCAAGTTCCGCAAGGGGATCCATCGAAAGGAGAAGCTTGCGCGCCTCGGTTTCGGACACATCCAAAACCTCGACCCATACTTCTCCCTGGCCCAAAACTTCCTTGCGAAGGTGCCCATCAATCAAACGAATCTTTCCATCAGGGTCCCGATATCCCAAAAGGCTCCGGGCCAAACCGACCTCCCGACCGATCGCCTGCAGTGCCTGTTTTTGAAAGGCTCCATGTCGTCTTGGATTGAGCTCGTGCGCCAAAAGATCCGTGGCCTTGACGCGGACATGTTCGATAATCCGGTTGCGCCACGGTTTTTTTATGGCCGTTTTTCCCTTATTTTCCATCTCACTCATTCTTCATCCTCCGAAACATTGTCGCCAACGCGGTTTGCCTCCATCATCTCCACAACGCGCCTGAATTCCAGGAGAAGCGTCTCCTGACTTTGGGTCATGCGTCGCAAAAAATCCTCCAATCCATCGAGAAACCCAAGGTGCCTTTCCAGCAACGGTCCAAGAATGCGCTCCGCGATCCAGACTGCCCCCTGGCGCAACATCCACGCTCCTCCCAAAACCATCGCCACAGGCAACGGTGTTTGCTCCAACAATCGCATCCAATCCATCTCATCCACCTGCTTTCTTCCCGGGCGCCCCGGGACTTGAACCGGCGAAAAATCAAACTTTGGCAAGATAAACCCGAATCACCTCCTCCGGGCGCCCCTGCCGAAACCGATCAACAAAGACAATATTTCCCAACCAGGCCCCGCCATCACCGGAAATTACCCTTATGGGATCGCCAATAGCATCAGGCCATCGGTCAAGGATCGCGGGGTTCATGTCCGCGGGATCGAGATCAAGTCGTCCCACAACCAGTACCATCGTTGGGGTACTACCCAAACCAACGATAAAGGGTGAAACCGAACTCCACTCCCTTCCTGCAATCGCGATTTCGATCGGGGTTGCGGTTGCCGTCATGGACCACTCCCGGGAAAACTTCCCAAACGCAATAGCCATGCCTTGCGCCAAATCGGGACGGATCCCTCCCGGATCTCCTGAACCAGGATCACCCTATGCACCCTTCCGTTGATGGTGGCGATCCAGGTAGGTCTGCCCATTCCTGGATCCTCGACGGCACTGGAGGCGGGAAACCATGCCAGATGGGTGTGTCGAAACGATGCCGAGACCGATGCCGAGACCGATGCCGCTCGCATTCCCGCTTCGAAATCGAGCGAAACAATCGCCTCGGTCTCTTCGCGGGGCGCCATCCCGACCGGATCCCCTTCGTGGGAAAGTGTCACAGCCAAAGTCGGGGCTCCAGGGCTGATCAACCGCGAAGGCACCCGCGATCGTGCAACGGAATAAACCACACTCAAAATAGAAATCATCATGTCAGGATGGTTCTCCGATAAGGGAGCAAAAAACTGGCCGCCGCCAGAGGCGGGGATCCCTGGGCCAAAGCAGGATCCTGTTTGGTTTGCCAATAGGCCGTCGCGACCCAAATTGCGATGGCCTCCTGAATGTCGTCGGGGATTGGGTCAAATCCCCCATCGTAGACGATTCGCACCGGAATGTGTTTCTTTTCCCGAGAATCGTTGTTTTCTGCCTCGCTCCACACACCGCAACGATTCAGAAAAATCTGCCCCAGCGAAGCGATAAGCTCAAAAGGAATCGGTTGGTTTGTTGTCACATCGCTGAGCGAAGTGATCGAATGAATGGGGCCGTTGGGCAGCCAAAGCGGGTTCCCCCAAAAAGGGAGTACCAGTTCGCGCGTCGCACGGGCAAATTTGCGTCTGCACCAAAGTTCCGCGGCCTGGGATATCACCCCGACCAGCGTGGTGACACGGCTGATTTCTCCGTTGGGCCATGTTGTCCGGTTGATCGCTTGCCGGGCGCGATCCACGCTGATCAGGGGATCCACAGTTTAGCCTCCTATTTTGCTCAAAATTTAGCCAATTACCTGGACACAATCGGCGTGACGAAGGTCGCTTGCCGGGCCAAATCGTGGCGCAAGACCAATCGCCACCATCGCCAAAATGGAAGCGGTCGCTCCCGTTCCAAGCGTCACTACCCCCCGGACATAGCGATATCCCGAGTTGCGCGTGAGCTGATCCTCGGAAACCCCGATCACCACCTGGCGGTTATCGTCTGTCGCTGCCAACGCGGTGATCGAACGGCCGACAATGTCCTGGGAGCCTGTTCCGATGGTGTCTTTTGCCTCGACCAATTTGAAATCGATGGTGGTGTCGATCGCCCCCGTCATGAGCACAAACAGGGCGGACCGGAAACGGCTGACGTCCACCCAATCACTCGAAAGGGTGCTGCCGTTCGCGGATTGCGGGTCGACCGCGCCGCCTATGGTCGCCAAATCATTCGCCCGAATCGTCATCGTTTCCTCCTCCATTTCCAAAAATCTTTAAAAAACACAAAAGGAGATCCTGTTTAGCTTAGGTAGACATATGGGCTGACCGTGGTCGATCCGTCGGCAAGATATTGCGCCCCTTTCATCCAGGGCTGGCCATCGACCCGCACTGTAAATCGCCATGCGGATTGATTGGTCGTGAACGCGATATGTTCGGAAAACGCAATCTCCACCTGGCGTCTGTCGCCAATCAGGTAGTGTTCAAAATTGATCAGACAAACATCCCGGGCCGTTCCAAGCACAGGGAGCTTTTCGCTGGTCACCACAGGCAACCCCAATAGCAGCATCCTCGGCTTGTCCCCAAAGCTGGAGATGAAAAGGTTGTTGCCACCAGCATCAGAAAACGCGATCAGCTTTTCCAGCACCGTTGGATGAATGACCCACGCGGACCGCTCGGGGCCATAACCGGGCAAAAAGCGGGAGAGCATCTTCGTCGCATCGGCAAATCCAAACGATCCGGCCGTCGCCCGGGTCACGGGAACCGCCGCGGCATTGCCTGTCGCGACCGCGCCCAGAGGCTTGCCCACGCCATCTCCCCGCAAAAAGGCATAATCCTCATGCCAGGCAATCGCCGATCCAAACAGCGACGCCAAAAGCGCCTCGACCCCCAAAGGCGAATCTTCCAGAATGGTGTTGGACACCTTCGAATATCCGGAAAGTTCATGAGCCACCATTTCGATCTGGCGGAAGGTCGGCTCGGTTTGGTTGATCGTGCCGCCTTCTTCGGTCCAGCGGGCGACCAATCCGGCAAAAAACGCCGAATCTCCCGATGTTGGTGCCGAAAAAGTATCCAGCACGGGCACCTGCACCGAACGCCCCGACATCGGGATCACCGTCGCCCGGGGCCGGACCACCGCCCGTTCCCCCGAAAGTGCGTAGAGCTTTGGCAAAAATTCCTCGGGAACAAGATACCCTCCCTGGGCGCCTGTCGCCCCGGTCATCGACGCTTTCATCGAAGAAGGGGTCGATCCATATTTGCGCTCAAGGGCCGCATCATCACCCCGCCTGACTTCAAGTAGCCAATCGCCAAGCGACCGGTCGCGTCTTTGAAAATCGGTTTCTCCCGCTTCGCCAAAAAGACGCTGCACCGCCCCCTTTCGCGAAAGGCTCTTGGTCCGCGCGGCTTCGGCAAGCCGCCTGTCCATTTCCTGTTCCAGGCGACCAAGATATTCATTGCCTCCGACCGTTTGGGAAAGTTCCGCCACTTGCTCACTCATCAACAAACTCCCTTGGGATTTCCCCAAAAAGAACCGGCAAAAAAAACAACCGGACAATCCCTGAAAATCACAAACGACTTGCAGGATCGTCCATGTCTTGATACTAAAGGTTGGTGTAACCGGGGTGCAGTCAAATCCCTGACAATATTTCCGCTTTTTTCAGGATCTCATCGCTTTGCGATTTTTCCCCATCATGCACTCTTTGGGATTGTATTACTCCATTTACGGTGGATTTAGGTGCTGTGGATTCAGGCAACAAGACCGCGCCGGGGTTGGCGGGCATCCAGCAGACCGCATATTCCAGAAGAAGCCATTTCTCGATCACACGCCGAGCCGCGCTCCAACCGGAGCGGCGCTCTTGCGTGTTTGGTGGACGCTCGGCCAAAATGACAAAACCGACCGATTTGCCTCCGGCCAATCCCGATCGGACCAATCCAAGCGCCACATCCGGCATCCAGTCACGACCAGATGGATGATTCGTTGGCTTCGGGGGATAGTGGGTTGCGGCAACGATACCTGGGACGCCCGATTGGGCGCGCTGTTTTCGCCAAAGGGACCGGCCTATGGGCGCCTGGCCATAATCATGATTGAGTGTGACAATCGGATTCAAGGCAAAGAGCGAATCATCCATACCCGAGGCAAGTAGCACATCGCCTTCATGATCGACCTGTTCGGTGCTGATCCAGGAGAGATCGACACGCGGATCCGAGGAAATCCCAATGTCGCCGATTGGGCCGGGATCAACCGATCGACGCAGAATCGTTGGTTCACCCAAGCCAAAACGACTTCGCAAAAGGGCATGGGTTCGCTGGTCCAATTTTCGTTCCAAAGGCACCTAAGTACTAAAGGGAAACATCGATTTCCCCGAAGGTAACACGACCTTTCCCATGGGTGCAGGGAGTGACCAACGATTTTTTTGGTGGCGGTGTTTGGATGATCCACCAGACGCAGAGACCCTTTCACACAAACAACGCATTGGCTTAGGCCCCCTTTTTTTCCAAGAGGGGTTGGTGAGAAGTAAAAGACAATGAATCTGCTTGGATTCCTATTTTTTCATAAGCGAAGGCCGATAAAGAAGAAAAACAACCTGCTTGCCTTGGTAAATGATTTGTAATTTAAATTCAGTTCGTTATAGTTAGGAGGAGACTATAGCGTGATTCCATAACCAAGACTTTCGTTTCGGTAAGGTCTTTCATCCTTTCCATTACGGCATCTGATGTTCCTTTAAGGGAGAAATTCATGCGCACTTTTACGCAAATTCTGGTGTTCTTCCTTGCCGCTGGCTCAACCCATGCTGGTGTCGTTGCTGGTTTTCGTACGGATTATGTCGCTGGAACTACCGCAGGACAAACCCGTACCGAAGTCTCTGCAGATGGCTGGAACTATATGACCAACAGTGGCGGAGCTATTGGAACATCATCTAATTATACGAGCTTGGTTTGGAATCCAAACACTAGCGTTATTACATCAGGAGGAGGATACACATTAAACAGTTCGCAATATCCATATAATAGCAATTATGTTGGCATATTAAGCGGCGGAACTGGTCATCCAGGACTTGGTACGACTGATTCTGGTTCTGGAGGAATCAGCAGGTACGCCATCGCCGCATACACCATTCAGGCAGGCGAAGCAGGAACGCTCACTCTCACCAATGGCTCCATTTCGACGACTGCGACAAATCCGGAAAACCTGAGCATTTATGTGAACAACAGATTGATCAATTCCTACACCGTTTCAAAATCTTCCACCACAAATTTCTCGGATGCTCTGGGAAACCTGAATGTGGGAGACACGGTTTATGTGGCGGTGGGTGCTGGAACAAGTCACCTTTTTGGAAAATTCCAGCTTGATTATCAAATCGCCACTGTCCCGGAACCAGGAACTCTGGTGTTATTCACCGTGGGTACCATCACTTGTGCCTTGGGCGCTCTAAGAAAAAAAAGGCGCAAGACGACCTAATGGCCCCCAGGTCCGCAGGCCGTGCGGGCAAAGAAACATTTGGTTGGTGGTTTCTTTGCCCTGGGCGTTGCTTTGGGCTAGTCCTTGTGTTGTTCCGTTGCGAAGCATAAAAGTCATGCCAAGTCATGGATGCGTAAAATGAGAGGTTATAGAAAATAGTCGGCCAATCCCATTGCTTGGGTTTGTTGTTTCATGTTCGTGTGGTTCGTGTTTTTTGTGATGAAACAATCTTTGATCTTTTTGTTGACTGTATTTAACATTAAAACCATCTTTTAATACATAATTTTCCAAAAAAATTTGCCTCTGCACCCAGCTACCAAATCCAGGTAGCTTGGGATTGTTCGTATTTTCCAAACGCTTAACAAGAGTTGATTCATGCCCAGTCCCACTCTTCACCCTCAACAATGCCAAAAAATCCTTGCTTATGTCCGGGCGGGTGCCGATCCGGAGGTGGCCGCACTTGCCGTGGGTGTGAGCCTGATGGAATTTCGCAAAGCTATCGAACATGCCCAACAGAACCCCAACCCCGCCAGGCGCGGGGAGGATGGATTGCCCATCGGTTGCTCCACGATTCGCCGGGGGCTTGTGAATTTGCAATTTTTTGCCTGGGAAGTTTTGCAAACCTGGGCACAGGCGCGTCTGGCCGCGGATGTCCGCATGTTCAAGGAGAAACCCGCCGATTGGTTACGGTTGGGTCCTGGAAAAGCGTGCAGGATCGGAAACCAGTGCCCCAAGGTTTCCAAAGCACCTGAGTCGGTTCCGTACCCCCAAGGTCCCAATTCCCCCAAAGGAAAGGGGGGAAAAACTCGGGTCGTTACGACCCAGGCCGGGAATCCATCCCGAGCAAAAACCAAAAATCAGGAAATAAGGGGATGAGCCGCGGGGGGGCGACATGTGGGACAAAAGAAGGCTTGCCCGAAATTTCGAGAGCGTGGATAATGAACATAAGTACACTATTTGACGCCCTTGCAACACCTCATGGAGCCTCCCATGATCCGCCCAGTTCCCAAACTCCCAGGAAAAGCTTGCGAACCATCGTGTCTTCATTGTGATGAGCCGCTCGTCCCCACCGATGACCACCTCCTTTCCCTTTATGCAGGGATACTCTGCCCCACTTGTCGTTCGTTTTCCGGATATCGCCGCCTTTATCGCCAAAGGGTCGGCTGGACCGAAAACTGGGAGCTGCACCTGAGATTGCTCACCCGCCGTGCCCGCGTGGAAGAACCTCTTTTTGACCTCGCCGATCCCCGTCCCACCCTCGCGCTCCCCTACAAGCGCCGACGGAAAATCGATTGAATCGCCCCCACCCAAATTTTTGACCCGTTTTGACTGTGTTTGGATTTGTTCCTGTTTCCTGTTTTTGAAGGATTTCGCCCATGAATGATAAGGATCGTCCCAACGGAAAACTCCTGCTCCAGATCAAGTGGGGTGATGAGCGAAGACGGTTGCACCGTCATGCGCCCAAGTGGCCGGATGAATCCCAGGAACGGAAGGGCTTGCCTTGGCCGGGTTTCCAAGAAGACTATTGGGAGAGGACTTTTGGAATCGGCCAGATGATCGGGCAGGTACGCTGTCCCGTTTGCCGACATGACCTTGTCCCACGAACCCTGGCCGAGGGACCAAAGTATTGCTGCGCCTGCCCCGGCGTGGGATAATGCCTTTCGTGCCGTGATCATCCTTCCCGAGATGGGGCCTGACCCCAAAGAGTAGTTATGGCAACCTCTTTCCGTCGATCCCGCGCCTTTTGGGTTTGTCTTGGGGTTTCGACCGCTTGTTTATTTCTGGTGGCTTTGGGAGGGGTTCCCTTTGTCGGTGGGCTTTATGCCCGACCCTCGGCAAATGCCCCGGCACCAGCCACCAAACGCTATCCGAGCCCTTCCGATATCGCCCTGGTGCACGGCACCCCGCTCGCGCTGGTCACCAATCAGGGAACCGACACGCTCGCGCTTTTGGATCTCGACAAGGGAACCCTGTTGGCGACTGCCCCCACAGGCAGGCGCCCCTCGGGTGTGGCGATCGCCTCGGATGGCAAACGCGTTGCGGTCTCCAATCTTTGGGATGATACCGTTTCCCTTTATGAAATTGTCGGGCAGACTCTCTCCCGCACCGCGACCTTTCCGGTGGGACACCTTCCCAGAGGAATCGCGTTCCTTCCCGGGACGGGACAATTCTCCGTGGCGCTTTCCGGCGATAACGAAGTCGCTCTCGGATCGTTTTCGGAAAAGCGGATCTTTGCCCGCAAGGTGGTCGCCTCCGAACCCCGGCGGGTGCTTGTCGATGCCCAAGGGAAAAATCTACTTGTGGGATCGACTCGGGCGGCAACAGTCACCCGTCTTTCCCTTCCTGACCTCAAAACAGTATGGCTGTCCAATTTCCCCGAGGCGTTCAACATGATGGGGCTCGCTTTTGGCCCAGGGGGGAAGGAGATCCTCACTTGCCAGAACTTTGACAGGCACCACTCGATCGCGAAGCACAACATCGAACAGGGTTGGGCCATCGACAACCGCTTGGGCCGCCTTCGTCTGGACGGGCGGATTGACACCACTTCGGGCCAGCCCGAACTTGCCGAGCATGAACAGCTTTCGATCGACATGCGGGGACAAGCGGCCGGAGATCTTTCGGCCATCGCCGCGACAGCGGATGGAAAATGGTTGGCGATCTGTGGCGCCGGCACGCAGGAGCTTTTTGTGCTTCCCGGCACGCTCCCCTGGAGCGCGGGCGACCCGGGCGATTTCATCGATGTCAATCTCGAATATCCCGAGCGGAAATTTCGCAAAATCGCCGTCGGTGGCCGCCCCGTGGCCATGGCCCTTCGTCAGAGTGTCGCTGCCGACAAGTCGACCATCAACGAAGCGGTGATCGTCAATCAGCTGGCCGATTGTATCCAGACGATCGATCTCGCCTCGGGAAAAATTACGAAAAAGATCCTCATGGGTGAAGAAAAGGATCTCGTGCCGGATTCGGTCCGCCGGGGTGAGGCGATTTTTTATGATGCCCGCCGCAGCCACCACACCTGGTTTAGTTGCCATACCTGTCACCCCGATGGACACACATCGGGCCGGACCTTTGACACTCTCGCCGATGAAAGCTATGGGAATCCAAAGATGACCCCGACCCTGCGCGGCGTAGGCCAGACCGCCCCATGGGGTTGGCACGGCGCCAAGGAAAACCTGGCCAAGTCGGTGGAGGATTCGCTCAACGAGACCCTCTTTGGCACGGTCAAGCCTTCGGCGGATGATGTCCGCGACCTGGTGGCGTTCCTCAAGACTTTGGAACATCCGAAAAATCCGAGAAGAACCACCGATGCCGCCCGCCGGGGCGAGGCGCTATTTCGGGGCAAGGCCAACTGCGTCCGCTGTCACCAGGGAGATACTTTCACGACCCCGAAAAGCTATGAAGTGGGTCTGGAATCGGATGGGAGTCCGTTTGAATTCTGGAACCCGCCGAGCCTGCGCGGGGTCCTAGACCGCAGCCCCCTGGGCCACGAAGGGAAAGCCGCCACGATCGATGAATTCCTGAGGCTCTATCACCAGCCCGAAAAACTGGGCGGCAAAGCGATCGACAACGCGGAGCGCATGGACCTAATGGAATATCTGAAGGGGCTGTAGGAGAAAACGGAGGCGAGGAAACCGACCCCATGACTACTGCAATTTGGGGGCAATGGGAATTCCCGCCTGGACAAGAGGAGCGCTCAGGCGAGCAACCTCCTGTTCGGATAACCGGAAACCTCCCTGGCGCCGTTCGATTCCAAAGGATTTTGCATCGCCATCCTGGATACCTGTTGCCAAGCATTCCAGGCAAATGACAAAGTCGACTCCGGTTCCTTTGTTTTTGACACGAACCACATGTCGTGGATAAAAACATTTGGGGCGATCCTTCACGGTCCGGTTGAAACCGGTCTGGATCAGGTTCATGATCTCCTTGCGGGTGGCCTCTTCTTCGATCTTGACCCTTCCCAGGATGGGACATGCGAGGTAATCATCCACGCGAAAATATTTCTCCGGATCAAGCGCTTTCTGTTTTTCCGGGGAATAAATTGGATCTTTGGGGTGGGGATCGATCGAAATCAGTTCCATCTCTTCGGGCGGGGGAACATCCCGGGAAATCCCTGAAGAATCACACCCCGCCAGAATCAGGAGCAAAAGACCAAAAACACCCATGCCGATCGTTCTTGGATACATCGGGGCGCTCCAAAAGCAGTTGGGGATTTTGCGGGGAACCGTTTGGAGTGAGCCTATCCTTTTTTGGCGAATTTGGCATCCCAACGGGCTTTGAGGGCGGTTCTCAGCCGATACCTCCGACTGCTTCGGCGGTTTTACGGAATGCTTTATGGGCCCCGCCAAGCCCGGTACCAAAGCCAAAGGGGAAAGGGCATAAGGGCGGTTTGGTCACCTGGCAGTTCGCTTGGGTGACCCGTTTGGCAGGAAAAATCCATTGGGCCAGATCAAATTGCCCCTATCCCGCTTAAATCCAAGCCCTGCTGGAGTTATCCGGTCTATCCTCACCTCACCAAAGCCCAATTTCCCATCCGGGTACTTGATTTCCCGGGAACATGGCTCAAAATAGGTAGATACTCCTGCCGGAGTGGCGGAATGGCAGACGCGCCAGCTTGAGGGGCTGGTTTCTGTATAGAAGTGCAGGTTCAAGTCCTGTCTCCGGCACTTGAAACATCATGACGCGGGCCCAAGTTGGTCCGCGTCTTGCATTTGGGACAACCTCATGTCCAACTTGATCCCTATTTTCGACCAGGCCCAAACCTTGGCCACCCCCAATTTTTTGCCTTCGCCCGAATCGCTGATTCGGCCCAAACGGGCTATCCATTCCATCGTCGCCGCGCTCCTCCCCTGGACCCCTTCAGGGATTCAGTGGTCGCCCTATTTTGCCCAGCTGGAAAAAATTGTCGGCTTGGGGATGGTTCCCGCCATCAACATGGACACGGGCCACGCCAATCTCCTCTCCAAGGAACAGCGCACCGATATCCTGGGCAAGGTTCGCGACCACTTGCGCGGCGTCCGTTTTGTCGCCGGTGCCTATCTGGGCGACGCTCCCGGTTCGATTTTTGATCCGGGTGCCTATGGCCGCGCCATGGAAGAGATCCAAAACCATGGCGGCATCCCGATCCTCTTCCCCAGCCACGGCATGGGAACGCTTCAGGGTGAGGCGCTCGTTCGGGGTCATGAAACCCTCGCCCAATATTCCGATGCCTTTTACGGATTCGAACTCTCCCAGGCTTTCGTCCCCTTTGGCCGCATCTTCACTTTGGCCGAGTTTGAGGGACTGTTGAACATTCCCGCGCTCCAGGGCGCCAAGCACTCTTCGCTTTCGCGCATCCCGGAATGGGAACGCCTCGTCCTGCGCGATCGGGTCCGTCCCGATTTCAAACTGTTCACAGGCAACGACCTCGCCATCGACATGGTGATCTACGGCAGCGACTATTTGCTCGGCCTGGCCGCGTTCGCGCCGGACATGTTCGCGCTGCGCGACCGGTGGTGGCTCGTCGGTGATGCCCGGTTTTACGAACTCAACGACGCGCTCCAGGCGCTGGGCGCTTTTGCATTTCGCGATCCGGTTCCCGCGTACAAACATTCCGCCATCCAGTTCTGGCGCATTCGGGGTTGGCTACATGATGATCGTCCTGCTCCCGGGGCGGTTGCGCGTTCGGAATCCGACCTGATGATATTGGCCAAGCTTTGGGATCGACTTGCCCCGTTTGCCGAGTTCTGCTCATGAGCGAATACCGTCGCATCGCCACGCTCAAAACCGCCTCGGAACTCCGGGCGCGCCTGATCTCCCCCACCGGAGCAGCGATTATTGCCCCAACCGGTGCCCAGAACTCTTTCGCTCCTCTTCCCTCCATCCCCGAACAGGCCGACCCCAAAGGGATACTCGGCCAAGCATTTATCCACGATGGCAGACGCATAGGCAACCGCTTCGCCATCCTTCCGATGGAGGGGTGGGACGCCTCCGAAGACGGCAAACCGACTGACCTGACCATCAGGCGATGGAAACGCTTTGGTGGATCGGGTTCCAAACTGATCTGGGGGACCGAGGCGGTCGCCGTCCGTCACGATGGTCGCGCCAATCCCAACCAACTTATTCTCTCCGATGCCAATCTCTCCTCCATTGCGGATCTCCGCAAGGTAATGGTGGACGAACACCGGTCCTCTTTTGGCACAACAGAAGATCTGGTCGTGGGTCTCCAGCTTACTCATTCGGGACGCTTCGCCCGGCCCAACAAAAAGGACCGCTTCGAGCCCTTTTGCGCTCTGGAAAATCCGATCCTCGACCGCCGCTACAACATCCAGAGCTCCGACCATATGGCATCGGATGCCGATCTCGACCAGCTTGTCGTGGACTTTGTCGCTGCCGCAGTTCTCGCCCAAAAAGCGGGGTTCGATTTCGTCGACCTCAAGCATTGCCACGGCTATCTGGGCCATGAACTCCTCGCCGCCCGCCACCGCCCCGGCAAATATGGCGGATCGCTCGAAAACCGGATGCGTTTCCTCCGCGAAATCGTCTCCGGGATCCGGGCCAACGCGCCGGGCCTTCGCATGGGCGTGCGCCTGAGCATCTTCGACACCATTCCCCACAAGCCCGGCGCCGACCGGGTGGGTGTGCCCGATGGCGATGCGAATCCATACGATCTGGCCTTTGGTCCAATAGGGCCTCATGGTGGAATCGACCTCTCCGAAACAGTCAGTTTTCTGACAGCGTGTCGCGATCTGGGCATCACATGGATCTGCACCACGGCGGGAAGCCCCTATTACACGCCCCATCTTCAGCGCCCCGCGCAATTTCCCCCGTCGGATGGTTACCTTCCGCCCGAGGATCCGTGCGTCGGTGTCGCCCGCCAGGTGAGCGCCACCGCCAAGCTCAAAGAACTTTTGCCGGAACTCCTTTTTGTCGGGTCGGGCTATTCCTTCCTTCAGGATTGGCTCCCCCAGGTGGGAGAGGCGGTTGTCGGCGCTGGCATGGTCGACATGATTGGTCTTGGCCGAATGATTCTTGCGTATCCCGATTTGCCCGCGGATTTCCTCTCGGGCAAGGGGCTCGACCGCAAGCGGATTTGCCGCACCTTTTCCGACTGCACCACGGCACCGCGCAAAGGGATGATCTCCGGCTGTTTTCCGCTCGACCCCTTCTACAAAATCATGCCCGAGGCGGAAATCGTCCGCTCGTACCGCGCGGGTGTCGGGCCTTAGGATCCCCCTACCCCTCCAGCACCAACACCAAAAGGATCGGCCAGCCGAGATATTTCCCGGCGCGGGGGTGTTCCCGTGCCAGCAACTCATCAACTGCGAATTCCGCGATCTCTTTTAAGGAAAATCCGGCCCGAAGGGGCGCCATCACAAAATCAGCGAAGGGGTGCGCCAGGCTTCCCGGCATGACCAGCTCGCCCGAATCGGGATCGGTGAAGCGCGCCTGGGTCCCCCGCAAAAACATTGCCGGGTGCATCGCCGTGAACACGGCTCTTCCTCCGGGGGCAAGAACGCGTTTGGCCTCGGCAAAGATCGGGTCGAGATTTTGCAAATGCTCCAGCACCAACCCCGAAACCACAAGATCAAACGCGCCATCCGCGAAAGGCAATTCCTCGTGCAGATCGTGCTCGACCAGTTTCACCCCCCCTGCCCTTTGGGCGATTTCCCGGGAAACACCCTCCGATGCCATGGCAAGCGCTTCCAGTTTTTGTTTGGCTTTTTGGAGCATCTCGGGGGAAAAATCGATCCCCATCACCTCCGCCCCAAGACCGACCAACCGCGCCAGATGCCGCCCCGTACCGCAACCCAGATCAAGCACCCTTAGGCCTTTAAGGCTTTCCGCATCTCCAATGCGCGACCAGATGACCCGCTCCTCGATCGCGACAAGCGGATTGGATTCCTCATCGTAAATTTTCGACCAAAGATCATATCCCGGTTTCACCCGGGTCAAATCAGGCTGCAAAACGATTTCCATTTTTCCCCTTACCCCCTCACAATCGGCTCCCTGAAATTCTACCCCGACTAGCTCCAACTTTTTCTCTTATTTTTAAAGGGTTTTCCAACACTTTATTTTGCAAATAAAAAAGTACATTTTTTCGGAACCGGGGAATTTCACCCCGGTTCCGAAAACAGAAACCGGTTTATTACTTCCCTTCGCCAATCACCCAGATCGCCAATCGAAACAGCATCCACCAGGTTGCCGGACCCGCCTGGGTCGTTCGCTTGACCAATC
>CAMBMH010000022.1 GCA_945868575.1 Singulisphaera sp. GP187
TTTTGGAAGCTTTTGAATCGACTGCGGAACCTGTTGCTGTTCGAAAAGCTGGAAAAAAACGACCGCAACCCGACCAACCTGGGCTTTTCGACTGATTGTGGCCTGTGGGCGGGAATTTTTCGCCCGGTCCTGGTCGCCTGGGAATTCCTGTGGGAAGTGCCCGTTTCTCTCACCAAAAATTTGAATAAGATCATTAGAGTAGCTGGAGTGGCGGAATCGGCAGACGCATCGGACTTAAAATCCGATGGGAGGTAATCCCCCCGTACGGGTTCAAGTCCCGTCTCCAGCATTTGATAGCTTCGTTCCTCCCAAGGGTGTGCAAGTAGCCTCATGTCGAACCTTCGTGCTCTCGATTCGACTTTCGAGCAGGGTTTTTTTCAGATGTGTTATCCATCGTCATGGAAGAAGGAATTCCAGGAGGGAGAGAATTCCTGGCAGGTCAGCTTACAGGGGCCAGGCACCGCCATGATACTTGTTGCTGCGGATTTGGATGCCTCCGTCGATGAAATGCTTGAGGCAACGCTTCACGCCCTCAAGGAAGATTATCCTGAGATGGAAGTGGAAGGATTTAGTGGAGATTTATGCGGGATATCTGCCCGGGGCTTTGAAATCAGGTTTTTTAGTCTCGATCTGAGCAATGTGTGTCGTTTGCTGGCCGTTCCTTCGGAAGAGGGGACAATCCTTGGCCTGTTTCAATGTGATGATTACAGTATTTCCGAGGTGGAACCCGTGTTCGAAGCGATCCGCCAATCCATGCAGATTTTGGGAGCCTGATTGTCCCGTCTGGACAGGATCATCTGTTTTGTACTATTAATGTGACGGACTCGTCAGTCACTAAATTGCAAAAAGGTGCCCTCAGTGCAGGTTCGCGCGAAAAGCGACTCTGAAACCCCAAAATCCCCCAGGGGTAGGCCCCGGGACCCAAATCTTGTTCAGCAGCGCAAGGAACAGATTCTTAAAGTAACGACCCATCATTTTGCCCGTTTTGGTTATCAGGATACCGACCTCCAGGTAATTGCCGATGAATTGGAAATTGGGAAAGGAACCATCTACCGTTACTTTCCCAACAAGGAGGCACTTTTTCGGGCGGCATTGGATCGTGGACTTGCAAGTTTGCGGGATTTGATCGATCAAAAAATCCCCCCCGGATCCGACCCATTGGCTGGATTCGCAAGCGCCATTGAGGCCTATCTCCGATTTTTTCGTGAACAACCGGAATTGGTTGAGCTGTTCCTGATTGAACGGGCTGTATTTCCTGGTCGGACGAAGCCCGCCTATTTCATTCAGCGTGAGCAGGATAGTGGGCGGTGGAATGAGGTCTTCCGCCATCTGGTCCGTCAGGGCAGGGTCCGGCCCGGAAATACCGACGGCGTATTGAATGCCATAGGCGATCTTCTTTACGGTACAATGTTTGCCAATCATCTGGCTGGGCGGAACGAGTCCCCCCATGAACAGGCCCGCGACATTCTGGATTTGGTTTTTCACGGAATATTGGGTCCCGATGCCAGGGAAGAATTTCCCGAAGCGCATAAGGATGCACGAAGAAAGACGGGAAAAAAACGATGAAAAAGATTGTTTTTGGAGTGATTCTTTTGGTTGTTGGCCTGGGTGGGGGCTACTGGTATATGCGTCATGGACCAGGAGCCACAAAAACTGAAAATTCTGATGGTGAAGGAGGCCGTGCCACTTCGGATGAAAAACATGGGAAGGCAAAAAAAGAGCCCAAACCGGTTCCCGTCACCGTTGCCTCGGTCACGAAACGACGAATTCTCAGGCAAGTTCGTGTTGTTGGCTCCCTTTATGGGCAGGATGAAATCACCATTACACCAAAGGTCGAGGGACGAATCCTGAAGACCCTGGCCGATGTCGGGGATCGGGTGAAGCCCGGGGACACATTGTTGGTCATTGACGATACGGATTATCGGCTTGCGGTAAATGAAGCCCAGCGCTCTCTGGAGCTTGAGTTGTCCCGGTTGGGATTAAAATCGTTGCCCAAGGGTGATGTGGATGTCAGCCAGCTTCCCCTGGTGGTTCGTGCGGGATTCCTTGAAAGAAATAGTCAAATTCGCAAAGACCGGATCAACCGCCTGGGCACTTCGTCCCCCGAGGAGCGCGAACAGGCCGAAACCGATAACCGGGTTGCCCAGGCCAATTATCGCCAGGCGCTCCTTGAGGCTCAAACCTCGCTCGCATCGGCCCAGCTCCGCCAGGCTCAACTAAACACGGCACTGCAACGGCTCGCCGACACGAAAATTGTGGTGCCTGATCCTGAAACCACTATAAGAGATAAAAAAATTGTGGAATATTCCGTCGTGCAACGCATGGTCACCCAGGGTGAATTGATGAAAAATTCGCCGTCAACCTCCATGTCGGCATTTAAACTGGTCATCGACAATCCGCTCAAACTCCAGGCGGCGGTTCCCGAAAGGCACCTTTCCGAGATTCGCCTGGGGCAAAGTGTTGGTCTTGAGGTCGAATCCTACCGAAACCAGCTATTTCAGGGGAAAGTCACAAGAATCAATCCCAGTGTTGATCGCACCAACCGTAATTTCCAGATCGAGGTTGAGGTCCCCAATGCGGACCGAAGACTCCGCTCGGGTAGCTTCGCCAAAGCCACTATCCAGACCGAGGCGGATGATAACGCTCTTACCGTTCCCGAAGAAGCGGTCCTCAGTTTCGCGGGAGTGGTCAAAGTCTTTGCCGTTCGGGATGACAAAGCGATCGAGGTGCCGGTTTCGACAGGAGTCCGGATCATGGGGGGCGACAAGGGTCGTGAATCTGCCTGGATCGAGGTCCGTGGCGATTTGTTGCCAAATGATGTGGTTGTAACCAGCGGCCAAACCCAGCTTTCCCTTGGACGGGCAGTCCGAATTCGTAAGCCTGATTCGGAAACAGAAGCGAAAAAATCGGATGCCAAAGCGGAAGATAAAAATCAAAAAACGGAAATGGCAAAGCCGGAGGCCTCCAAGTGAGCATTTGGGAACTTTGCATTCGCAGGCCGGTTTTCACGGTCATGCTTTTGACGGCGCCCCTGGTGTTGGGAGTCGCCTCCTATTTTCGCCTGGGTGTCGATCTTTTTCCCAATGTGGACCTTCCCGTGGTTGTGGTTACCACCACATTACGGGGGGCAAGTTCGGAGGAAATGGAGACCACGGTCACCAAACCAATCGAGGAAATCGTCAATACGGTTTCAGGGATTGATGAACTCCGTTCGAGCACCAAGGAGGGGATTTCGCAGGTCACCATTCAGTTTGTGCTTGAGAAAAATGGCGCCGTTGCCGCCCAGGAAGTGGATGCGAAAATTCGTTCCATCCTGAGCCAATTGCCCGTGGGAACAGACGCTCCGATCATTGACAGGTTCGACCTGGACGCATCACCTGTGATCACCATGGCGGTTTCGGGAAAGCGCGATTTGCGCGAAGTCACCGAGATCGCCAAAAAGCGGATCAAGGAAGACCTTGAAACACTCATGGGTGTTGGTGCTGTGACTCTTGTTGGTGGGCGTGAGCGGGCGATCAATGTTTCCATCGATCCCGACCGTTTGCTTAAATATCAGAATTTGTCTATCGAAGATGTGCGCACTGCACTCATTCGGGAAAATCAGGAACAGCCAGGCGGCCGTGTCGACCAGGGCAAAGGCGAGGTTGTTCTGCGAACCCTTGGGCGTATCGAGAACCCGAAGGATTTTGAAAAATTGATTGTGGGCAACCGCAATGGACAGCCCATTCGAATCGAGGATGTTGGCCGGGTGGAAGATTCCTTCGAGGAACAGCGAGGCCTATCGAGGCTTTGGGTTCAAGGGAAAAATCCGGTCGATCAGCCTTTGGGAGACAATGCGATAAGCTTGATCGTCATGAAACAATCAGGCACCAACACGGTTGCCGTCGTGGAGCGCGTCCGCGCCCGTCTGGAAAAATTGTTGCCTGACCTGCCCGAAGATATCCAGGTTGAAATCCTCCGCGACCAATCCCGCTTCATCAAGCATTCGATTGACGAAGTGAAAATCCACCTGGTTCTTGCGGCGTTTCTGGTGAGTCTCACCATTCTGCTATTTATGCACGATTGGCGCACAACCATCATCGCAAGCCTGGCGATCCCCTGTTCGATTCTTGGGACATTTGTGTTCATGGATTTCATGGGATTCACCCTGAACAACATCACGCTGTTGGGGCTGATTCTGGCCATTGGAATCGTCATCGACGATGCTGTGGTGGTCCACGAAAACATTTTTCGTTTTATGGAAGAAAAACGGGTTAGTGCCCGGGAGGCAGCCTCCGAAGCGACAAGCGAAATCGCGCTTGCGGTTGTAGCCACAACGCTATCGCTTTTGGTGATTTTCATTCCCGTGGCTTTCATGGGCGGCCGGGTGGGGAGGTTCTTTTCCAGCTTCGGATTTGTGGTTGGTTTTTCGCTTTTGGTTAGCATGTTTATCTCTTTCACACTTACGCCCATGCTTTGTTCGCGCTTTCTCCTCATGCCGGAAAACGCGGGCCATGGCAGCAAAAGCGGGATCCTCTGGAGGCTAACCGAGGGAAGCTACATTGCAATACTTCGTTGGTCGCTAAAGCACCGCTGGGTGATTGTTCTCACCTCGCTTGCCGTTTTCCTTTCAACGCCGGTGATCTTTGGCATGATCGGAAAGGACTTTGTTCCCCGTGACGACCAGAGCGAATTTGAATTGGCAGCCACACTTCCCGAAGGTTACACCCTCGAGCGCGCCGACGAAGTCATGGGCGAATTGGATCGCCGTTTCCGGGCCCTACCCGGCGTGTTGGAAACTTACACGGTTATTGGTGAAACCAGTGGTCGTGTAGCCAAGGGGCAGGGAGATGTGACCAAGGGAAGTATCTATGTCCGACTCACCGATTTGCCTGATCGGCCTTTTACACCTTTCGTATATTTAGGCGATCCTGAATATGGGATTGGAAGAATTCTCAACAACGCGGCTCGCGCGATCGGATTTGGCCGAATGGCCTATTCCCAGTTCGATGTGATGTCCCAGGCCCGTGAAGTGCTTGAGGATTATCCCGATTTGCGCGCGGCGGTCCAGGATGTCTCGGCGTTCCAAGGTTCCGGATTCCGACAGGTGGAAATCGACTTCAACCTGAGTGGGCCGGATATGGACAAACTCAAGGAATATTCCGATCAGATCGCGGCCTGGATGAAGGAACAGGGATATTTTGTCGATGTGGACACCAGTTTATCCTTGCGAAAACCCGAACTGCGTATTCGGCCCGATCGCGAACGACTTTCCGACCTCGGCGTCAGCATCGAAGCCGTTTCTTCCACGGTCAATGTGCTTGTTGGGGGACTTCCAATCAGCAAATACAGGGAATTTGATGAACAATATGATGTTTGGCTACGCGCGGATCGCGACTATCGCAGCGATCCCGAATCCATCACCCGCCTGACTGTTCCATCAGCCAAGACTTCGACGGGTGTGGTCCGCTTGGGTAGTGTGGTCCGCCTGGAAAAGGCGCTTGGGCCCAACACGATCGATCGGTTTGGCCGACAAAGGCAAGTGGTCATTTCCGCCAACCTGGAGAAAAAATCACTTGGTGAAGCGGTAACCAATTTGGGCAATCATGTCAAAACCATTGGCCTGCCTCCCCAATACCATTGGGAGTTCATCGGTCGGGCCAAAACCCTGTCGGAATCGAACTCCAATTTCGTCATCGCGTTCGGCTTGGCGTTTTTGTTCATGTACATGATTTTGGCGGGACAGTTTGAGAGTTTTATTCACCCGATCTCGATCCTTATTGCTTTGCCTTTGACAATCCCATTTGCGCTTTTGTCCCTTTGGTTGATGCGTACAAATCTTGACATTTATGCGATGTTCGGGCTCTTTATGCTCTTTGGGATCGTCAAGAAAAACGGAATCCTCCAGATCGATTACATGAACACTCTTCGTGATCGGGGCTATGCCCGTGAAAAAGCGATTCTGGAGGCCAATGCCACTCGTCTTCGCCCGATCATGATGACCACTATCATGCTTTTGGCGGCAATGGTGCCGATGGCTTTGGGGCAGGGTCCTGGGGCCAACACACGGGCTGGTATGGCCAAGTTGATTCTGGGTGGCCAATTCCTGAGCCTTTTGCTCACACTACTTTTAACACCTATCACTTACAGCATCTGGGAAGATCTGGGCGCTTGGTTGCAAGGAAAAAAAGGCGAAGATTCTGGCCAGGCTTCGGCTCAATAAGGGTCAGGCTTAATCTTCTATTTTTTTGGCAAGGAAAGAAAAAAATCAGCCTAGGCAAAAGGGTTGATTTTCCCGTTGAGGTTTTGTGGTTAATCAGACGCTCTGTTTTTCCTTTAGAAATTGTATTGCGAACAATGGAATTTAGCTTTTAATCAGATCCTTAAAAAGTAGAATAAGTTCGCTTTGGGCCCGTGCAATTGTGAAATGGGTCCTGGTTCTTTCCCGCCCCAAAATCCCAAGTCTGGCGGATGCATTGGGATCATTTGAAAGTCGGGCCATTTCCCTTGCCATGCCAAACCCATCATCAGGGTCCACCAGGATAGCCGCGTTCCCAGCAACCTCAGGTATGCTTGTGGCCCGAGCCGCAATCACCGGCAAACCAAAGGCCATTGCCTCAATTATTGGTAGGCCAAATCCTTCGTGCCGGCTTGGATACACAACGCCTTTTGATGCCGCCATGCAATCCAAAAACCTTTGACGCTGTAAATTGGGTAGAAGTACCAGGGCCCCATCCTCCGAGATCCAGCAACCTTTTTGTAAAGTTCCCCGTTCCCCATGAGGCAATAGGTCGGCAATCATCTGTTCATCCAATACGCCGGTGCTGGCAACCAAAAGACGAACTGGTGTGTAGTTTCCTTCTTTTTTTCTTTCCTCTGCCCATTTGCGCATTCCATTGACAAGCACAGGAAGGTTTTTTCGACTGCGATTGAAACCCGTGGCCGCACCCACAGGCGAAAACCAAAAGTCGCCCAATTCCGCGATTGTTGGTCCGGCCTGATACAGAGGAAGGTTTTTTGCTGTTTGAGCGCTATGGTGGCTTGGTTCAAACGGGATGTTGGGGTCAATATCTGTCAAACAATGCCAGATCACCCGTGTTTTTTCCAGGGGTACAAGCCCCCTTTCTACAAACCGGTCCCTTGAGTCCTCCGAGATGCAAAGGAGCGTATCAAGTCTGGGAAGGATTTTTGCGTGGGTTTCGAGTCGAATTTTGGCCGCATCGCCAAATCGTTCAGGATGTTCCAGGAATCCGGAATCATGCCAAACCACAATTTGTGGACAAGGAGGGTCTATAAAGCCTGTGTAGTAGGAACTCAGGCAAAGGTCTGGTGCGGTTGTGGCGGAACCGGAATTCGTTTTGTCTGGAAAGGCCGTTTGAATCATTGATCCCAAAAGGTCATCAAGGGGCAGGGCGAGAGACCTCCCCAATGGCCAATCCACCCGAACCAGCCTAAGCCGGTTTCCCCAGGTCTTGAGAATTTCGTTGATACCTTCGATACCGGATTTGGGAAAAAGCAGTCCTGGTTGATCCGTTACCGCCACAACCAACTCCAGGTCTCCTGCGCCACAAAGCGCTTCCAAAAGCATCCGGCAATGGACACCCAACCCACCGGAAACCTCAAGGTGGGGAAGAAAGAAAAAAGCCCGCATGAAACCAAATCCTCACCGATTGTCTGAAAAGTCGTAACGAACAAGTTCCTTGTCGTTGCGAAGCAGGATTGCCCGGTTTGCCAATGCTGGATGCGACCAGACAATCGCCCGATTTCCCATACCTGAAGTTCCGGTCGGTTCGATAACTTTTACCCTTCCCAATTCCTCATAGCCCTTGGGAGTTAGCCTGGCTTGAATCATGTCCCCTTTTTCATTAAAGAGAAGGTATTTTCCTTTCCATTTGGGGTCGGTGAGAGGAATGATAAAGGCGTTTGCCCACCGCTCTTCTGGCTGAGGGGGGACCTTTCCAACCGAAGATGTTGCCCTTAGGTCCGCCCAGAGCCTTTTTCCATTATCAAACTCCAGTCCACGCAATTCGCCATAGCTACAAACGCCATAGATGGTTCCATTGTCAACCCAAGGGTTGGACATGATGGAGTTGAGGCTTTTGGTTTGGTCGGGACGTTCGCTCCGCCCCTCCCCTTTCCAAAGAAGTTTTGGTTGCATGGAATTTTGGGAGTGCCCGGCCTCGACCACCATGGATCCGTTGTAGAAGGAACTTACGAGGATGCGGTTGCCGATTTGCCTTGGTGTTGCGATGGCCAAATTGGCTTTGAGTTTGAAGGGTACCGACCAAAGTTTTACGCCTGTATCTGGATCAAGGGCGAGCAAAGCTTCGGTATGCCAAATGATCAGCTGTTTCATTCCGCCGATGTCAAAGACAACTGGAGGGCAATATCCGATTTCATTTGCCGGATTTTCCAGGGATTGGGATTTCCAAAGTTCCTTGCCTGTTTGGCGATCAAAGGCAACTACCACCGACCCCTTGCCTCCCACCAGGCAAATGTAGGAATCCTTGTAGCGCATGGGGTGAGCAGCAAATCCCCAGATAGGGATGGTCGCAGAAAATTCTTTGGGTAAGTTTCGCTGCCAAATGGCCTTGCCCGAACCGACATTGACACACACCAAGTCCCCCATCGCCCCCAAAGCGAATACCCTGTCACCGTCTGCCAGGGGAGTGGCGCGGGGCCCGCAGGGGTAGGAAATCTGGTAAACACTGGGCCAGGCGAGTTCCCATTCTGTTTTTCCGGTGGTTTCGTTCAGGCAAAGAAGCCTTTCGGTTCCCATGGAATTGGACTTGGAAAACGGATTAGAGGGATTTGTTACCCCTTTTTCCAACATCCGATCGGAAATATAAACTTTGCCATTTTGAACAGATGGTCCGGAGTATCCACCTCCAACCGGGACCCTCCAAAGTGCTTTCAACCCTTCTTTGGGAAGAGTTTCGAGTAACCCATCTTCCCTCCATACCCCATCCCTTTGGGTACCAAGCCATTGGGGCCAATCTTCGGCTTGGAGAAATTGGGGAAAGTTGACCGGGGTCGACAATATTAAAGCAATCAGGATATATCTTTTAAAATTCACTAGTACTCTCCCCAGTCGTTGCAAAGCGCAGCCTCACCTTATCAGAATCGAGGTGTGGCCTTTCCCTCAAGGCCATTGTGGTTTATAAAGAGAGAATCTGAAATCCCGAAAGGGATCGTCCGACCATTGATTTTAGGATTTGCGAAAGTCTTCAGGAGTTCTTATGCCGCTTCGTATGCGTGTTCATGACCGGGAACCGATCGGTTTGGCTCTTCGCCGTTTCAAGAAATTGCTCGAGCGTAGTGGAATTCAAAAAGAACTTCGCAAGCGGAAATACTACGAGAAGCCCTGTGAAGCTCGTCGTCGTTCGGAACTTCGCCGACAGAGCTCGATTCGTAAAGCATCCAAGATGGTTGGCAAAAAGGTTTAGTCCCTACTTGCCCTCCAAGTTTTACCGGACAACAATAAAAGCATGGGGCTCCTGGACCTTTATCCGGGACCTCGGTTTCCAGGGGGCATGGCCATTTCTGACCTTCCACAACAAATCCAGAATCCTCGCGGGTTTTTGATGCGGGCGATTTTGGCCCCATGGTATTCCATTCCGGATTGGGCAAAATCCGGACCATTCATCCTCTTGCACCTTGCTTGCCTGATGGTGTTGTTTGTAACACCCAGCGTCACGGCAGTGGTGCTTTGTGTTTTATTTTATGTGGCCCGGATGTTTGGGATTACGGCGGGCTTTCACCGTTATTTTTCCCACCGCTCTTATAAAACCAGTCGGTTTTTCCAATTCTGTTTGGCATGGTTGGGTTGTAGTGCTCTTCAGCGTGGTCCCCTTTGGTGGTCATCCCACCACCGGCATCACCACCAGCATTCCGATCAGGACAATGATGTTCACTCTCCGATTGTTCAAACATTTTGGTATTCTCACATTGGTTGGGTCATTTCCTCCGATGCTAACCATGTCGATTGGAAAAATATCAAGGATATTGCAAAGTTTGCCGAGCTTCGTTGGCTTGACCGTAACCACTGGGTCCCCGGTCTGACACTTGCAGTGATCTGTTATCTGATCGATGGATGGTCAGGCGTTGCCTGGGGCTTCCTCCTAAGTACTGTGATCCTCTATCATGGCACATTTACGATCAATTCGCTAACGCATCTATTCGGCAAGCGGCGTTTTCCCACAACGGATGAGAGTCGCAACCACTGGCTTCTCGCAATCATCACCCTGGGGGAGGGCTGGCACAACAACCACCACTACTACCAGGTGTCAGCAAACCAAGGCTTTTATTGGTGGGAATACGACATCAGCTTTGCGATCCTTCGCTTCCTCAGCTGGTTTGGATTGGTTTGGGACCTCAAGCGTCCTCCCGCAAAAATCTTGGACCTGGGCAAGCGCCTTGATGCCGAGTCTGCCATTCAGGTTCCAAAGGTGACTGTCTAAGCTCCTCTGTATTTCGAATGTCCAAAATCAAATCCAAGGCCGCCTGGAACAATAAGCTCCGGGTGGCCTCTTTGCATTTAAAGGCCGCCGATCGCAATCTCGGTTTGGTGATCGATCGAATCGGTCCCTGTACATTGAATTATCCCGAAAATCCTGAATGGTTTTTGGTTAGGTCGATCGTTAGCCAGCTCATTTCAACCAAAGCCGCCGAAACCATAACCAGCCGACTCGTTGGGCTTTTGGGGGAATCCCCGTCACATTACATTGAAAACCTGGCAGCAAAGGATGAAGCAGGGCTTACCGGAATTGGCCTTACCGGAGCAAAGATCCGAACTTTGCTTGAAGTGTCCCGAAAGATCCGCGATGGATTACGGCTAGATGCGGCCAAGGGGCCCTTAACTCCCCATTGGGAAAAGGAACTTCTTTCGATCAAGGGAATCGGCCCATGGACGGTTCATATGTTTCGGATATTTGGCATGGGTGAATTGGATGTATTGGCTCCGGGTGACTTGGGCCTGCGTCAAGGGCTTGCCCGAATCGATGGATTGGAACAGGCGTACCCAGCGGGGGAACTTGCCAATCGTTGCGAGCCCTGGAAACCGTTTGCCTCGGTGGGGACCTGGTATGTCTGGCAAAACCGTGATGCCGGACTTGCCTAAGTGGACTGGTCTTGTTGGCGATCTTTCATTTCCAAAAATTCAGGGTTAATGCTCCCCGCCCCCGAACCCCCGTTGTTGTTCGGTGAAACGGAATGGGTTCGGACAAACCAGGAGATTTGTCGGGCCAATCCGTGCAAAATCCCGATATCGCGCATCTGGGGGCGACATCGCATCAACATATGTCTTACTCCCTCGAAAAGGGAATCAGCCTTTTCCCCGTATAGGAAGCCAATTTCCAATAGCGAGGCTTTAAGGTTGGCAAATGCCCGTTCTTGTGCCTCCAAAGGCGCCATCGTTTCTGTCGTTACCCAATTGCGTTCTACCGCAAGCCACGACACCCGAAGTTCATAAAGACAGATGGCAACGGCTGATGCCAGGTTCATGGAGTCATAGGCGAAAGTGGTAGGGATCTCGATCAGGTGGCTGCAAAGCGCAACCTCCTCATTGGTCATGCCATTGGGCTCACTGCCAAAGACGATTGCCACCTTGCCTTGTTGGCTTATATCCACCATTTGTGGCATAATTTCCCGAACAAAGCCCCGTCGCGACGAGCGAACTACCCCATCAACTTTGCTCGCGGTTCCCACAGCAGCGACGCAGTCTGCCAAAGCTTCGGATAGTGTGGCGACTGTGCGGGCCGATTGAAGAATATCATCCGCATGAACCGCCATGCGCAGCGCCATTTCCGATTTTGGATCAGCAATAGGGCTAACAAGAACAAGCTCGGAGAATCCAAGATTTTTCATGGCCCGGGCAACCGAACCGAGGTTGCCCGGAAAATGCGTCTGGACGAGAACTACCCGAAAGGGGAGGTCCCTCATTTGCTTTTTCCATTGGCGGTCAGCTTGAGAGCCAGCTCTTTGACATGAAGGATGTCGAGCTTGCCACTGCCTAGCGCGGGGATTTCGGCAACCTCAAAAACATCCCGTTCATCCGGTCGCCAAAGTGCCGGGATCCCTTTGGACCCAAGGCGGGCAATCCACTCGGATTTGGTAATCCCGAATCCTTTTAGTACCTCAGGCAAATAAACAATGACGACTCGTTCCCCCCGTGCCGTATCGGGAACACAGGTGACCGCGCAAAGCCGCTCGGTGCAGCCAACCGCCTCGTGGAGCAGCTCTTCAAGTTTTTCCAAAGGTACCATCTCGCCACCAATCTTGGCAAATCGGGCAAGTCGGCCTGTGATGGTGATGTGACGATGCTTGTCGATAAAACCCATATCTCCGGTGAGATACATCCCATGACGGATCGCATCGGCGGTTTTTTGGGGTTGGTGGAGATACCCCTTCATTACATTAAGGCCGCCGCAAGCGATCATTCCCTCTTCGCCCATCGGCTTGACCGCCATTGTGTTCTGGTCGACGATGGCCGCAAAGGTACCGTTAAGGGCCCGGCCTATGGTCCCCGGACGATTTCGTATCCATGTGATCCCCTCTTCCTCCTCATCCACCCGGTTGACTGCGGCCACGGGAGAAAGCTCGGTACACCCGTAACCTTCGAGGGGAAGGACTCCTTGCTTTTGTTTGAACTCTTCAGAAAGGGCAACGGGGAGTTTTTCGGCTCCGCAGACGATAGTGCGGAGGGTTTCGAAATCTCCGGGTTGAGCCCGACGAAGGCAAAAACGGAGGAAAGTTGCCGTTGAAAGGAAAACGGTTGCCTTTTGAGTACGGGCCAGTTCACCAATTTCCTTGGCCTGGCGGGGATCGGGGTGATAAACGACCTTTGTGCCCATGGTAAGAGGTGCGCAAAGGGTGACCGTGTAACCGAAGCTATGGAAAAAAGGGAGAACAGCGAGCATTACATCCGAAGGCCCAATTCGAAGGCATTGGGTCAGGGCAAGGATGTTGGAGAGGATGTTGCCGTGGGTAAGCTGAATTCCCTTGGGGTCGCCTGTGCTTCCCGATGAGAAAATGATGGTTGCCAAATCACTGACCTTGTGATGGGTCATTGGCATCAACCAGGACTCAAATAGCCAGGGTGGACAAATCTTGACCAACAGTCCCGAAATTACCTTTTCAAAAGACCCGATCGAGGCACGAATATCTTCCAACAGGACAATCCTTCGGTCGGGTCCTGGTTCAAAAGGAATTTTGTCCAGAAATTTTTTCGAAGTGATAATCGTTTTCACAGTGGTCTGCTTCAGGCAAGCCCAAGCGACATCCTGCGAAGCCGTGTAGTTGAGGTTGATGGTGACTTTGCCCAAAAACGCCAAAGCCGTGTTTACCAACGCGGAACCAACTCCAGTGGGCAGCCAAATCCCCACCATCTCCTCGCCTTTGAGGATAGGCGTCATTTTTTTTGCAAACAAATAAGACCCGGTAAGCGCTTTGTATCTGGAAAGCTTGCCTGTTATCTGATCGAACCAGAACTCGTCATTGGGAGATTCCCAGGCTCTTCTGACAAATTGGCGATGGACGGGAAATTCACGGGCCGTGTGTCTTTGCGCGGATTCAAGGGATAGTTTTTCCAGTTGGTCCCGAACATGAAATTCGTCCGCGTTTCCAGGCAACGGGTGTCCGACCTGAATATCGAGCTCGTTAAGCCCGCCCGGAAGCCTTTTCAAACTCCACTTGCCCCCACTGAGAGCCCATGGGCTGCCCCGGGTAGAGGTGATCCAAACGGGAAGTACTGATACTCCCGCGTGTTTGACAATGGCCAAAACCTGGTCGAGGTCAACCTCGGTGCCATCCGGAAGACGAAAGTCTTCCGCAACCCAGGCAACACTTGTTCCCGACCGAAGGGTTTCCAAAACCGGGACAAAAAGGGCATTTACATCTGTTGGGGAAACGGACGCGCCTTTTGGGGGAACACGAAGCAAAATATCCGAGGCGTGATGAGCCGTAGGATCGGGTTCCGAAGCGCAAAAGCGGGCAAAAACAACAGGACGATCAATGGAAAGCGTGGTCCGAACCAGGTTTCGTTCAGGTCCGTAAACCTCGGCAACAAGATAAAACACCGGCCCGTGAGTGGGGATATGCTTTTGACCGAAAAGATGCACCATTGGGGACCAGGCAGGCATCAATCGAACCTTTCTTACAAACTCAGGGCAGGATCATCGGCCTGCTTCCAATCGGGTGGTCCGAGAGGCCGGAAGGGCCATATGCCAACATTCCTTTGGGGTCCTGTTTCCCAAAGAGGCAGGTTTTGCTTAGGATAATGTAGATGTTTTGGTCCTTAAGGACCCCCAATTCGACCCGTCCCGGGAACCCCCATCCCTGGTTAGGAGCTGTTATGACCCTCCTTCGCTCCCATGCGTTGCTCACTGTATCCGCGTTCTTTTTTGCCCAAACCGCGGGAGCCCAAAACTCCGCAAATCCTTCCTTTATAAAGGATGTCGCTCCCATCCTTCGGGAAAACTGTTTTGGTTGCCATGGGTCCAAAAACCCCAAGGGCAAACTCGACCTCACCAAATATGAGGCGATGCGCAAAGGCGGAACCAAAGACGATCCAATTGTTCCAGGAAAGCCGGATGACAGTTACCTTCTCGATGTGATGAAGGCGACCGACAAAATGCAGATGCCCCCCAAGGACAACGGAGACCCCGTTCCACCGGCACAAATGAAGATCATCGAAACGTGGATCACGCAGGGGGCCAAACTCGATCCTGAGGTCGCACCCAAAGCCGATTTGGTTCGGGAATTGCGCCAAAGGTGGAATCCTCCTGCCCTGGTTGCGAAATATCCTTTCCCCATTCCGGTCACGGCAATTGCCCACTCTCCCGATGGCAAAAAAATCGTCACTTCCGGCCATCATGAACTGATGATTTGGGATGTGGATTCGGGCAAACTGGAAAAACGCCTCGCCATCCGGCCAAGGCGTGTAATGTCCATGGCTTTTCTCGATGCCAATCAGCTTGCGGCGGCTGGAGGCCGCCCCGGTGAGGAAGGAACACTTGCGGTATACAACATCGCCGCAACCCCGGTGAAAACCGAAAATGGTATTCAGATTTTGGATGGGAACAAATCGGGCAAAGCCTTGGTCCGGCAGCTTGCCGACGCGGATGATGAACTGGAAGCCCTCGCCATTTCCAACGACAGGAAAAAATTGGCAGCGGCAGGTTGCGATCGGGCGATCCAGGTATGGGACATTTCCAAAGGAATTGCCGAGGCAAAACTGGAACAGACCATCGAAAACCACGCCGACTGGATTTTTGGCCTGGCATTTAGTGCGGATGGCAAAACCATCCTGAGCGCCTCCCGTGACAAAACCGCCAAATTATGGGATTTGGCGGCCAAGGAGTCCCTGGCGACTTTTCCCGACCATGGCACGACGGTCTATGCTGTGTTGGCGCTGCCGGATGGAAAGCTGGGACTTTCTGCCGGCGAGGATAATCAGGTTCGATCCTGGCAGCTACAGGGCGACAATGCCGGCAAGCAGGACCGGGCCAAAGGCGGCCATGGCGGAACAGTCTTCCGGATGGCCTGGATGCCAGGCCAAAAGGAATATGTCACCGCATCTTCGGACCAGACCGTTCGTATCTGGAAAGTGGATAATGGGGACCAGGTAAAAGCGTTTCCCTCTTCGGGCGAACAGGTTCTGAGCCTTTCGGTAAGTCCGGATGGGAAGCAGATTGTTGGAGGGACATTTTCCGGAGAAATCCTGATTTGGAATAGCGCCGATACCAAACTTATCCGGAAGTTTGCCTCGGACCCTGGTCAGCCAACTCCTGTGGTTCCTCCGGTAGCCCAGCCAGCTCCCAAAAAGGAAGAAAAAAAAACTCCTCCAAAGGTTGAACAGAATAAGGATGCGGCAAAAAAAGCAGCCGACAAACCCAAATGAGCAATCAACTTGGTCCGGATGATCGCCCCCGTTTGAGGCCCTATCTGGCGGCATCCCCAGATTCGTCCCAACCGGGGATCCATATCCTCCATGATCAGGTTCGGATTAGTGATACCCGGCTTTCTGTTGGCCCGATTGATCTCGAAATCCTTAAACGGATGGGGGGCAAGACCTCCATCCGGGAGATCCAGCAACAGATCCAACAGGAGCTGGGTCAAAAACTCCTGTTGCCTTTGCCCCGGGTTCTCCGGTTTGTGGAGGAGCTGGAAAGCGCTCTTTTCCTTGACAGCCCGGCCTTTCATAGCGCGATTCAGGCACCGGTTCGCAAACCATCCTGTATTGGTTGTTATGAAGGCCACTCCAAAGCCTTCAAAGAGCAGATGGGCGAGCTCTTTGCGAGATCCGGGCCGCCGAAGCCTTTTGATGTGGCCAGTGATCATAAGCTGCGCGGGCTGATTGTTCCCCACATGGATTACGCACGGGGAGCCGCCACTTATGCCCACGCCTTTCACCACCTCATGGGCCAAACCAATGCCAAAATTTTCGTGATCCTCGCGACCTCCCACTACAGTGGGCACCCCATTAGCCTGACGCGTAAACACTTCCAAAGCCCTTTGGGAATCATTCCCACCGATATTGGTTATGTCGACCGGATCGCGGAACACTTGGGTGATTGGGCATTTCAGGACGAGGTTGTTGCCCATTTCCCGGAACATTCGGTCGAACTGGAAGCTGTGCTGCTCCATTACCTTCGCCCCAGGGAAAACGATTTCCGGATCGTCCCAATTGTCCTGGGCAACATTGACAAAGCAATGCGCTCGGGTCAGCCTGGCGAAAAAAATGCGGTCCTTTCCAAGATCCTGAAAGCCCTCCGTGCGGCTGAGGCGGAAGCCAATGAGCCTGTTTGCTATCTGCTTAGTGGCGATCTTGCCCACATTGGCCCCAAGTTCGACGATCCTGTCATGCTCGACAAGGACAGAATTGTATCCAGCCGCGGGCGTGACAGGTTAGTGCTTAATCACCTGGTTCATGGATCAGCCAATGAGTTCCTGACGGAAATCGCATCGGAAGGGAACTCGCGGAATATTTGCGGCGTTGCCCCTTTTTGGTATGGGCTCAAGTTGATGGGGGAGCATCCCGGAAGCCTGATTCACTACCAACAATTTATCGATCCCAAATGGCGTGAAAGTGTTTCTTTTGCCTCGGTGGCCTATCCAATATGACCAGCACATTACCCCCCATTTCCTTCCCCGAGGCCCTTGATCGTTTCCGGGCCGAACACCAACTTTACAGCATACCAACCGGTCGCTACCAGGCCAGGGTTTGGACTTGGGGCACCGGCCCGGATCTTTTTTTTATCCATGGAATGTCTGATCGAAGCGACTCGTTTGTTTCCCTTGCCTCGGAACTTTCCAAAAATTTTCGTTGCATAGGATATGACCTTGCCGGGGTCGATCCCAACGACGGGGCAAAGCTTTTTCGCTACAAGCACGAGGATCTGGCCGAGGACGCGATTGCCATCCTGGACGCACTTGGCTCCAGCAAAACCAATATTCTCGCGGCATCGTTTGGAACGACCATTGCTCAAAGGCTTTTGCATGATCACCCCGAGCGCTTCCCCGGCGCGGTTCTTCAGGGGGCTTTCCCCCACCGCCCTCTTGGATGGAAAAATTATCTGATGGCTTGGGGTGGCCGCTTTTTGGGAAAGAAACCCATGCTCAGCTTTCCCAAATATGATCAGACGCTCCATGCCGTGTATGGGAAAGATTTTACGCATCGCGAGCCCGAAGCCTGGAATTGGTTTTTGCAATGCGTTGGCAATAGTCCCCTGGGAACCATGGCTCATCAGGCATGTATGATTGCACATCTTGATTTGCGTCCTATTTTGCCAGCAATTTCCCAGCCTGTGCTGCTCCTTTGCGGCGAAAAGGACCGGGTTGTTAACGCTCAGGCAACCGCCCCGCTGATCGAACGACTTCCCCATTCCGAACATTTCCTTCACCCGGATTGGGGTCATGTCCCCTGTTACACCCATCCCGAGGAAATGGCTGATCGGATCCAGGGGTTTCTCCGGGCGAAAGGCATATCCTAATCCGGAACAAAAAGGCAGAAACTCCCCATGTCAGCACAACCCAAAATCGCAATTCTTGGCATCGGTCCCGACGGCGTGGATGGGCTCCCCACCCGTGAGCGCGATCTGCTTCTGCAAGCGGCAGTCGTTCTGGGACCTGTCAGTGTTCTGGATCGCTTGGGCCAATTGAGCGCGAGGCGAATTCCCCTTGGTCTCAACCTTGCCGAAACGGTGGAAACCCTGACCGGACTGGATCCAAACCATCGCGCTGTTGTTGTCGTAGGCGGCGATCCACTCTTTTATGGCCTTGCTAAGTACCTTTGTGAAAAACTGGGCAAGGATCGTTTCGAAGTCCTGCCCCATGTCTCCTCGATGCAGCTTGCCTTTGCGCGGATTAAGGAGAGTTGGGAGGATGCATACCTCGGGAATCTTCAAAATATCACTCTTCCCAAAATCCTCGATCGTATCCGCACAGCCGAGACGGTAGGCCTTTTCAGCTCCGATCAGGTTGGCCCAAAGGAACTGGCAAGGGAAATGCTTGCCAGGGGGATTGACTACTTCCGGGCCTATGTTTGTGAAAACCTTGGTACACCTGGCGAAAGAATCACCCAGGGTAATTTGACAGATCTGCTTTCCATGACTTTTGATCCGCTTAATGTTATCATTCTGAGGCGAAAGGAGGGGCGACCAGATGTTCCTATCGCCGCGAATAAATTTTGGCCTTTTGGCAATCCCGATGATGCTTTCGCCCAAAGCAGGCCCAAAAGTGGCCTGATTACCCAAGCCGAAGTCCGGGCATTGGCCCTTGCGCAATTGGTCCTTCGCCCGGGAACGATCTGCTGGGACATTGGAGCCGGTTCGGGCGCTGTCGCCATCGAGGCGGCCCGTTTTTGCGAGCCCGCCACTGTCTATGCCATCGAGGAGGATCCGGCCGATTACCACCTGATTCAGGCAAACGCCCAGACCATGGGAGTCGCCAATGTCAAAACGGTCCTTGGCCGGGCCCCGGAAGTCCTATCGGATCTGCCGGAACCCGATGCGATTTTTGTCGGGGGCATTGCACATGAAGTGGTCCGGGTTCTGGATAACGCCTGGCGCCGGTTGCGTCCGGGGGGCCGGTTGGTTGCCAATGTGGCCACAATCGAATCATTAAGCGAGGTTTATCGCCGCCTTCGCGAGCTGTCGGGTCCACAAGGCCAACTTGAGGTCCGTCTAATCCAAATTTCCCGTGGTGTCGACCAACTTAATGCCCTGAGGCTTGAGCCGCTTTCCCCAAGTTTTCTGCTTAGGGCGGAAAAGCCGATTTGATCCGCCAATAGTTTCACTTACCGAAAGATATTACGTACAAAGAGGGGTGGCAATTTTGCCTACCCTCTTTTTTTATGCCAATATCGGATCAATTACTTCGCCGTGCACATCGGTCAGACGACGCTTGACCCCATTCGAGTAATAACTGAGTCTGGTGTGATCGAGGCCCAAAAGGTGAAGCACCGTGGCATGAAAATCGTAGATGGTGGTTCTGCCGTCCACCGGAGCAAAGCCCAGCTCATCCGTTACGCCATGATGTCCCGGTTTAAGCCCCGCCCCCGCCATCCAGATTGTAAACGCAAACGGATGGTGATCGCGACCGCTTGCTCCCAAACCCTGGGTGATGGGAGTGCGGCCAAATTCGGTGGTCCAAAGGATTAGGGTGTCTTCCCACATCCCTCTTGCCTTGAGGTCCGCAAGGAGCGCGGAAAACGGACGGTCAATAACGGCCGATTGTGTCGTATGGTTTTCGCGCAAGTCCTCATGACCATCCCAGTTGATGCGTGGGGATCCGAAAGCCCCGCCATGAAACATTTGAACGAACCGAACCCCCCGCTCCAGCATTCTCCTTGCAAGCAGGCAGTTTCTGGCAAATGGTTCCACTTTGGGATCGTCGAGGCCATAAAGGGATCGCACCGCTTTCGATTCCCCTGAAAGATCGGCGACATGAGGTATCGCTGTTTGAAGTCTTCCAGCCATCTCATAGGACCGAATGCGTGCACGAAGAGTGTCATCGAGTGGTCGCTCGGCTGCGTAGCTTGTGTTTAAGGTTTCAAGCAATCCAAGACCTCCCTTGCGTGAAGCCGCATCAATTCCACCGGGGACTTCCAGATTGTCGACCAGTGGCCCTTTTCCACCCGTTTGCAAAGGGACACCCTGATAGGTTGCGGGAAGAAATCCACTGGACCAGTTGATGGAACCACCCGCCGGAAGCCCACGGGGATCGGGAAGAACGACAAAAGCGGGCAATTCCTCGGTTTCCGCGCCCAGAGCGTATTGAACCCAGGAACCCATCGCGGGAAAGCCACTTTGTACAAACCCTGTATTCATCTGAAAGCCGGCGGGAGTGTGATTTGCGCTTTTGGCCACCATCCCATGGAGGAAGGTCAGGTCATCCGCATGCCGGGATAGATTGGGGAAAATGTCCGACATCCAGGTTCCTGATTGTCCATATTGTTTGAAGCCGAAAGGCGATTTCATAATCCGGCCGGGCTGGCCGAAAAAGAGCTCCATCTTTTTTCCCTGGACCTCCTTACCTGCCTGTTTGGCAAGCTCGGGCTTGTAGTCGAAGGTGTCCACATGACTGATGCCTCCGGGATGAAAAATATGGAGGACGCGTTTGGCTTTTGGGACAAAATGAGGGAGTCCGATTTCGGGGCCGGGCATTGTGTTGCCCCCACCGGAAACTGAACGGGCCTGGTTTTCCCGTGCCAAAAGCCAGGCAAGCGCAACCCCACCCGTGCCGGTCCCCATGCGGTCCAGCCACAATCTCCGGTTGATCATCGACATGGCGAAACCTCTATTTCAAATCCAAAAATTCGCTTGAATTGAAAACCGCCCAGATTACGGGACTCAGACCGGATTTTTTGGCAACCGTCAGGGCCAATTCCCGCTCTTTTGTTGTCACTTCGCGGCTGTAGGCTTTTCTCCACAGCATTTCAATCCCGCGGGAAAGATCGCCTTTCGATTCGCGCGAAAGCTCCAAAGCCAAATGGTCCGAGCGTCTTTGCACGAAGGGGTCGTTCATTAGCGCAAGCGCCTGAATCGGGGTGGTTGTCTGGTTGCGCCTGGCGGTTCGTACCGTGGGATCGGGGCAGTCAAACGCCTCCAGAAGCGGACTACGGGCGGAACGGATCACTGTTCGATATACGGATCTGGCGAGAAACGCCGGTTCTTCCTTGAGAATGGGTTTGTAGAACACTGACCCATAGGATTCGGTGGTGTAGGGTCGAAACCCCGGACCACCGGATTGGGAACCAAGTTGTCCCGAAACAAAAAGAATACTGTCCCGAATCGCCTCGGCATCAAGCCTGCGTGGCGGAAAACGCCATAAAAGGCGACTTTGGGAATCCTTTTTCCATGCTTCGGGACGATCGTCGGAGGACTGCTGATAAGTCCTCGACATGAGGATCAGTTTGTGGAGCGGCTTGGTCCTGAAATCGTTTTCAACGAAAAATCTCGCAAGGAAGTCAAGCAGCTCGGGATGCGTCGGCAAACTGCCCTGGTGACCAAAGTCACTGGAAGAATCGACCAGCCCCGTTCCAAAATGGTTTTGCCAAACCCGGTTCACCCAAACCCGTGAAAGCAGGGGATTGTCCGGATGACCGATCCATTCGGCCAGTGCAAGTCGCCTTGCCTGGTCGGGCGCATCTACAGGTAACCCGAAATCCGGGCTTTTGTGCGGCAAAAGCCCAAAAGCCCCCGGGGGTGCCTCCGCTTCAGGACGATCAATATCCCCGCGGGACAGGACTTTTTGCACGCCTGGGTTTGTGGAAATGGCGGCATAGGACTGCGGGTCGGGTTCGTTGGGTTTAACCTGCAATATTTCCAATTGATTCCGCTTCTTTTCCAGCGAATCCCATTCGGTTTTCTCTTCACGATTGAGAAATTTTGCAATTTCAGGTCCACCGGACACCCTGGCCCCAGCACGGAAAGAGTCCCTGATTTCCAATGGGGAAAGGACACGGGTATGGAGCCGGGCTTCGGTTACTTCCCCGGCAAAAAAGGGTGACCCTCCACCGGTGTGACGGATTCCCACGACCAGACGCGCCGAGCCGGCGTCGGGATGAAACAAAGGGGCAGAAGGTTTGTAGGCGGCTCCGTACGCAGCTCCATTGCGATACAACTGAATGTTGCCATCCCGGTCATAAGTGGCAGCCACATGTACCCAATCCGGAGAGGAAGTCTCTTTGGTAGCCCCTGAAGCTCCAAGGGGTTTGGTCCGAACATAGCCCTCACTGCCGGAAATCCAAAATCCTGTTTCAAGTTCTCCAAGTACTATGGTGTCAAATCTGGTTCCATCCAGGCTTTCTAAACCAACCACCCCGCCTCCTTTTTGGTCCAGATTGGATGGGTGAACCCAAGCCTCCAGGGTTTTTTCGGCAATTGCAAAAGGGATTGGTGAGGTTCGAAAATGGGCACCGGCACCGTTGAGTACAATTGCGCCCCGTTCGATTTTGGCTCCGCCAAGAAGTTCGCCCCGGGGTTTTTCGGATTCCCAAAACGATTCGCGAATTCTCGGTTTTGGTCCGGAGAATTCCAGGCCAACCCGCTTGGCAACCCGCAAGCGAACCGCATCTATCGTAGCATCGACCTGTTCCAGATCCTTGCGGATTTTTTGGATTTCGTTTTGGCGCTTGGCAATATCCTGGGGGCCAAGGATTCCCCGGTCTCCAACCTTGACCCCGGCCAGGGCCGCTTTGAACCTGTGGTATTCGGATAGGGAAATCGGATCGAATTTATGGTTGTGACAACGGGCGCAGTGGACCGTCAAGCCAAGGAACGCCTGTCCTGTCGTGCCTGCCATCTCCTCGAGCTCATCTTCCCGGGCTCTTTCCCGAATGACTCGGGAGGCAGCCGCAGTCCCCGCCTGGTCCCAAGGACCCGACACAAGAAATCCGGTCGCGACCACCCCAGCGGAACCAGCGCCAGGCAAAAGGTCACCGGCGATTTGAAGTTTTACAAAATCAAGATAGCTGATGTCTTTTTGAAACGATTCAATCACCCAATCCCTGTACCTCCAGGCATTTTCCCGCGCCCTGTCATACTCAAAGCCGTGACTTTCCGCGAAGCGGGCGACATCAAGCCAGTGCCTTGCCCATCGTTCGCCGTATGCCTTGGTCGCAAGGAGTCTGTCGATTTCGGCCTCATAGGCCTTGGTGGAAGGATCCTTGAGAAATCGCTCCAAATCTTCCGTTTTCGGAGGCAAACCGACGAGGTCGAGGTGAAGCCGCCTTAGAAGCGTAGCCGGATCGGCCTGTTTGGAGCCCACCAATTCTGATCCAGCCAATTTTGAAGCGACAAACCTGTCGATTGGATTGGCATCCCAACCAGCAAGTTGGGAGGGCCAATTCGAGGGTAATGGGGGAATAACTGGCTTTCCCAAAGGCTGCCATGCCCAAAAGGAATCCCTGGCCGGGGTCCTTGTTTTTGCGGAGCTGGAGTCCTTTTCGTTTGCCCACAGGGTACCGAAGCAAAAAAGGACCAATAAAAATGGAGTGCCAATGCGGCCCATGGGAGAGGATCCCGGGTAGGAGTATTATGGCCGTAACAAATTCTATTTTGGGCGGGGCGGGCCTTTCGGACAAGAAAAATTGGACTCAGCAATTGGATATCTTCAAAATAACTCCCTGGTCCTGAAAACTCCATGTCCCAGACGCCATTTTCCCCATGTATTAGGGTTCCCAAGTCGTGAAAACATTCATGGATACCTCCTGGTTTCCTCTGGCAGGATTGATCCTCACGGTGCTTGCGAGACCCTGCGGTGCTCTGTCAGGCGAGGATTGGCAGAAGATTGAGGACATCTCCTTTACGGCGAATATCGACAAAACGGTTCAGCGATATGTCCTAATGCTGCCCAAGGATTTTGATCATTCAAAAGCCCATGATGTTCTGGTTGCCTTGCATGGCCACGGGTCGGACCGATGGCAATTTGCCAATTCCGAAAGGGATGAATGCAAGGCGGCGCGGAACTTTTCCCGAACCAATAACCTGATTTTTGTCAGCCCCGATTACCGGGCCAAAACCTCCTGGATGGGGCCCAAAGCCGAGGCGGACGTGGTTCAAATCTTTCAGGAGCTGCGAACAAAGTACAAGGTGGACCGGATCTTTTTGACCGGAGGATCAATGGGCGGCTCCTCGGCGCTTACTTTCGCCGCAATCCATCCCGATTTGGTGTCGGGTGTCGCCGCAATGAACCCCACATCCAACCATTTGGAATATGATCAATTCCAGGATGTGATAGCCGAATCCTTTGGCGGTCCCAAGCACATTAACACCAGCGAGTACAAGCGCCGCAGTCCCGAATATTGGCCGGAAAAATTCACCATGCCGGTGGGTGTCACCACCGGAGGAAAGGACACGCTGGTTCCACCCCAAAGCACACTTCGCCTGGCCAAGGTGCTGCAATTGCTCAAGCGGGATGTGCTATTGATCCACAGGGTCAACGGGGGCCATGAAACCAACCTGGCGGATGCGACAACCATATTGAATTATGTTTGGCAAAAGTCCAAGTCGGCTTCGGTTGCACGGTAAAATCGCACATTTCAGGGATTGTAAAAATTTCACGAAAACCAACTGGCCCTGTGTTGACCGATTCCCTGGATTTGTAATGAGACCCCTCAATTCCCAAAGTCGATCCGGACCAAACGAAAAGCAGACTTAAAAACCAGGAAAAAAGGATAAGGAAATTACTCAAGGCCGAGTTTGCGCATACGGCTGACCAGGGTGCTCCTCGGGATTCCCAGATTGCGTGCCGCCACGGATTTGTTGCCGGCGGCGCCAGTAATCGCGCGGGAAATCCGTTCTTTTTCGCGCTCAAGCCATTCGTGCCTTTTTTGCGTAGCAAGTCCCGGTTTGGATTGGTTTGCCGCGCCTCGCTGGGACCGTGCAGAGTTTGGTTGGAAATTGGGGGAGAAAAGCGCCAGATAGGGATCTTCGGGCAAATGGGAATTTGGGCCTGTATCAAAACCCAAGTGGCGTGGCAAAATGATCCCGCCCTCGGCGAGCATCATGGCTCTTTCGAGGTGATTTTGTAATTCGCGGATATTTCCGGGCCAATTATGACCTTTAAGCATGGCCAGCGCCTCGTCATCGATGGGAGGAGCCGCGATCCCCGATTTGGAGGATGCCCGCTGGAGCAGGTCGGTTGCAAGTTCCGGGATATCGATCTGTCGCTCCCTAAGAGGGGGAAGGTAGATCGGGAAAACATTAAGGCGGTAGAAGAGGTCACGGCGAAACACCCCTTTATCCATTAATTCTTCCAAATTTCTGTGGGTTGCCGCGATGATCCGCACATCCACCGTCAGCGATTCGTTGGAACCGACCCGCTCGAATGTCCTCTCCTGAAGGACACGCAAAAGTTTGGTCTGAACTTCGGGAGAAATATCACCAATTTCATCAAGAAAAAGAGTTCCTCCATCAGCCATCTCAAAACGCCCAGGTTTGTCCCGGTGGGCGTTTGTGAACGCGCCACGAACATGACCAAACAATTCGCTCTCCAAAAGCCCTGCGGCCAAAGCGGCGCAATGAACCTTTACCAGTGGCTTTCCGCCTCGCGGGCTGCGTTCGTGGATCCATTCCGCAAGGATTTCCTTTCCTGTTCCGGATTCACCCCGTAGCAGGACCGCCGAGGAACTGGGCGCTACCTTGCGAGCCATTTCCAATAGATCAACACATGCAGGGGAAGTCCCAATCAGCCTTGACCGACTTCCCACCGGTGAGAGATCCGCGCTTGTCGAGGCAACCTCCAATGAGGGTTCCGGGGGTTCAGGCCGGGCCCGGGTAAGTTGTGCCTGGAGGGAGTGGATATGTTGCTGTTGGCGGGCAATTTGGTCCACCTTGGTCTGAAGCTCCCGTCCCAGCGATTCGATATGCCGATGCTCCTCGCCGTTAACCATTGCAAGTGCCGTGATTTGCGCCAAAGCAAGAACCAGGTGACGCAAATCTTCAGGGAAGCCATGATCCGGGCGTGTGCCCAGATAAAGGATTCCTCGAAGTTTCCCCTCGTGACGAAGCCCTACCGCCGCGCCCATTCCCATGCTGGCTAGGTGGCTCTTCCATAGCGCGAGTTGAGGGGTCGCGGATGCGCTCCCCGTGGATTCGAGGCTGATAAACGGGACGCGGGCCAAGCGGTCCCATAGTCCCGCTTCATCGGAAACCTGCGCTGGAGGGGCCTCGCCTCCCTGGTGGACAACCAAAGCCATCCCTTGGGGATCTATCAGATAAATCGCTCCCCGTTTTACTTCGACGACCTGGGTGGCATGGCGAAGAAGTGCCCGAGCCAAGGTGTTTGGATCGACCAGACGGTCGACCACCTGGTGCATTTCATGAAGTGTTTCATCGAGTTGTCGGCGCTGTTGGCGAAAACGGCTGATGACCACCGCAAGAATCCGACCCCTGGTCAAATCAAGCAGGATCACAAGGACCAAGGCTGTGGTTGCGACTGCGAGGATTTGTCCGGCGGATGGAACCTCGGCAACCTGGAGGCCCACAAAAACCATTCCGAAGAAAATCAGTGCGTAGTAAAAGAATCCCGCAAATCCGGAAACAAGAAGGATATTCATGCCGCCGCCCACATACCGCTCGAGCATTTGCAAGCGGTAGCGGGTCAGGCTAATGGCAAAAGCCACCGTAACGATCGAGCTTGCTGCCAGCATAGGCCAGGTATTTTCACCACTACCCAGGCGTGCCCGGGGGGAAAAGGAGAGCCAAAGAGTGTAGCCAATTGGAATCAGAGCAGCACTAAGACCCGCAAGGATCCAGCGGATTTGGCTTTTTTCGGTTGGATCGGAAGCGCGCCTGAGAGAGTCCGCCAGAACCAGCCAACCAGAAACATAAAGGACCGAGGAAATGGCTATGTAGGCGTAGATCCACCATAGCATGGTGGCCAAACCCTTTTGAAAAGCTTCGGCCAACTCGGGCTTGTCGACACCCATTCCTTCAAGCCAGCGAATGACAAACCAGTGGAAGAAAAAGATCCCAAGGAAGCTCCCGGCGGGACCATACATGGTGGCCTTGATTAGCCAGGGGTGGTTTTCCATCAGGGGGTGGGTGCGCGGGAACCTAAGGAAAAAGTGAAGACTGACCGGCATCAGTAACGCGGCACTTATGACAAACCAGGACAGGAGCACCGGGGAATTGGCGATTTGGGTCCAGTGGTATCCGCCCATGTAGGCTCCCACGGAAACCAGTGTCATCCAGAAGAACACATGGGAGAAGCGGCTTTCGGATTGCCGCCAGTAAAGGACCAATCCCAATGCAAAAAGGGCGAGCTTTAAAAGGAGCCAAAGTGCGGATGGGACAAGGGAAACAAACGAGGCGGGGGACGGGCGGAGGATAACCTCCTGGATCTCGCCCGTTTGGGCCCTCTGGAATTTCAGACGGAGCGATTCTGTGCTTGTCAGCAAAGAAGGGGATTCCAGCCGATCAAGCCATGAAGGCCAGGAGGTAATCGGTTGATTGTTCCATGAGAGGAGTTTGTCTCCAACCTCCGGCCAGGTTTCTTTTGGCGAAAGGAAGAATTTGGGTTCGGTGCGAAGGACGGTAAGGGCAAAGGTGGATTGGACCCCAATATGGGGAAATGTTGCTGCTCTCCAAAAGATTGCCATGGCAAGAAGCACAACGCATAAGGCAGCAATAAACAATCCAAGCTTGGTAATTAAGGAGATCGGGGGGGAATTTGGGGCATTGTTCATTGAGGCATATTCTTTGGATTCGGGCTTGATTGTTGAAAATTGGTGCCCGGCTCGACTCACGAATATTAACGAAAAATGGTGGCAACTGGGAAGTCGGGATCTGATTTTTTGGCGAAATTGACCCAATTTCGTTAATTGTTGACGCTCGATTTGATTTGGAAGAATGGGGACAATGGGATTTTGGTGAATATAAGTCAATGATAAATATGATCTTGTGTCAATGGTGACCGGTTTTGCCAAAACTCTTTTTTCTTGCTTTCCCTTTTTTGTTCACCGTTAATGGGTTGGGCACACGATTCGCATTGCTTGAATGGACAGACCTATGCGGCACCTCATCACGGAAGACACACACAACATGCGACCCTCCAAGGATTGGTTGCGCCGAAACTGGCAGCCCACAACCAATGAGCCAGTTACTTATCGGACACACCGCCTCGACTCTTATTCTGTTCGTTCCATGGAAATGGGTGAAGGCCCACCGTTGATCTTTGTTCCTGGCCTGGCGGGTGGTAGCCAACTGCACCTCCCTCTGCTATCCCAACTCGCACATTATTTTCGGGTGATATCTTTCGAATTTCGCGGGGAAGACCTCGTCTTTACCCGCCGCAATACCACCGATCTCCACACCATGGCGGAAGACCTTTCGGAATTCATCCAGGTAGGCGGCTGGGAGCGTCCCTACCTCCTGGGAACCTCCTACGGAGGGATACTTTCGCTGCTTATGGCGAAGAAGCATCCGGGTCTCATTCAGTCTCTCGTGGTTCAGGGTGTGGGTGATCGGTTTCAGCCCGGCATTCTCCGATACCTAACCGGGCAGATATTGGCACGATTCCCCCTCATGGAGGCAAATCCTTTTATTCGCCAGGTCTTCACCATGCTATTGGGTGGTGCCAATGTTCCTGAGCGGCTGATCGATTTTGCGATGCGTCAATCGTGGACCACAGATCAAGCGGTTATGGCCCAACGCTTCCGCAGTGTTGCCCGGCTTGCCCTTGCGGCGGAAGTTCAGGGGATGTCTGTGCCTACTCTGGTTTTGACAGGTAACCGAGACATTATCGTCACCAAAGCCTCTTCGGAACACCTGGCCAGAAACCTTTCTGATTGCCGTATGTTGCCTATCAGCGGTGGTGGCCACCTGGCTGGAATTACCCACCCCGCCGAAATTGCTTCGCACACTTGGGAGTTCTGCCGGGAATTTGCGATGGTTGGCTAAGGGCCAAATTTAGGGATGAAAGTTTCTCAAACTGTATTGCTTTGATTACTCTTATTCACCAAACCAAAGAGCCTTGCTTGATCCATTAGGATCAGGCAAGGTTTTGTTGTTTAATGACACCAGAAAAAAATAGGGGAGGCGGTTGGGACATGGAAATTGGTTTTCGGGAAGGCCCAGCTTCCCGGGAAAATCAAGGACGGTAAAGACTATTCGTCTTCCACTGTGGATTGACCAGCCAGTTTGTACAACTCGCCCTGGAATGGGACGACGCCAGTTTCGTCGGAATGGCGTCGATGCCGAGCATAACGGACTTCAAAAGAGCTATCCGGGTCAAATTGATTTTCAGCGGAACCGCCCAGCATTCCTCCGGGACCGGTAACACGGTGCATCATGGAAAGCCATACACGATCCGCCGGGAAGTACTTGCGCCCCTGGGTGGTTTCTTCCGTCTGGAACACCGGATGGAAACCCCAAAAGGTTTCTTCCCAGGGGAGAGTCTGAAACATCACAACAATAAATCCCGAAACGAGATAACCTGTAAGGGCGCCAACCACTCCTCCGCCAATTTGATCAAGCAGCATCGGATATTCGAAGCGCCTTACAGTCAAATTGTTTACCAAGGTTCTTAGAGCAATGTAGGTGAAACAAAAAAGGGCGCAAAGGGCGATGCCGTCCTCATAGTTGTTTGCAATGGTTCCATCAATCACGGGACCAAGCAGACGGGCTACGGGTTCAAAAAAGGCAAGCGAAATGCTGCCTGACAGGAACACCATGAAAAGGGCGGTAAGGGCCCCAAAAACCCCTTCGGCAAAGCAGGCATAACCAACCGCGCCAATCACAATCAGGGATAAAATAGTCAAGGAATATGCCTCCGTAATTTCTCGGGGACCTTTTGGGCCTTCCCTGTTTCCTCGCCTGGGACGAAGGGACAAAGAAGTGCCTGGTCGCGCTATTTGCAGACCCGGGTAATCTCCGCAATTGAGGTGTCTCCGGAAATCACCTGGCGCAGGCCTTCGGTGAAAAGGAGACTCATTCCCTCTTTGATCGCTTCCTGTTGAATTTGTTGGTTGTTCGGTTTGGATTGGGACTCGATCATTTCGCGAATCTTATCGGAAATCACAAACAGTTCATAAACGCCATTTCGTCCACGGTAGCCCGAGCCGCCACAATATTCACATGCGTTTTGCTCGCTGTCCTTTGTCCCTTCCCCTGGGGCCTTGCAAAGGAACTTGATTTTGTCGACGGGCAAATTGAGCCTTTTGAGCGCATCAGGCGAGGGAGTATATTTTTCCTTGCATTTTGGGCAGAGTTTGCGCACCAGGCGCTGACCCAAAATCCCTGAAAGCGAGTTCGCCACGACCGAGGGATCAACCCCCAGTTCAATCAAACGGCTAAGCGCGCTCACCGCGTCATTGGAGTGGATCGTCGAGAAAACCATGTGGCCTGTTTGAGCAGCCTGGCAAGCGATCTCGGCCGTTTCCTTGTCCCGGATTTCGCCTATGTAAATCACATCGGGATCCTGACGGAGAATGCTTCTGAGTTCGCCGGCGAAGGTTTTCCCCGATTTTGCGTTCACCTCGATCTGGGTGGTGTTGGCGATGGCATATTCCACCGGGTTTTCCAGAGTAATAACATTCTTGGTGAACCGGTCGATCTCGTGCAAACTGGCGTAAAGAGTTGTCGATTTACCCGCGCCTGTGGGACCGCAAACAAGGAAAAGTCCGTGAGGCGAACCAACAATGGATCGGATCTGATCGCGGACCTTTGGTCGAAAACCGAGGTCATCCAGGTTGCTGATTGCTTTGGACTGGTCCAGAATACGAAGGACCATTTTCTCGCCCGCAACACTGCCCGAAGTCGCCACACGGAAATCGACCAACCTGCCACCCGATTTCGGACGGTCCGGGTCGAGAACTCGGGCCTGGAAGCTACCATCCTGGGGCTTGCGTTTTTCGGTGATGTCGAGTTCTGCCACGACTTTGAGAATGTTTAGAACCGAGTCCCCGACCCGGCGGTCCATCGACTCCTGGGCTTTCATGATTCCGTCGATACGGAAACGAACAAGAGTTTCGTCCTTGGTGGGCTCAAGGTGAATATCCGTTACGCGCATTTTTAGAGCATTCCAGATCAGTTCCAAAGCCGATTGGTAACCCGCAGACTCCTCGGATTTGGTTAAAAACTTGTTGGTCTCGGCGTTGCTCGCTCCGCCACGTTTTCCAACAAAAATGATGGGTATGTTGCGGCCCCGGGGGCCACCCTCTTCCGAAAAATCCAATTTCAGATATTTTTTTGCCAGTCGTTTGAAGTGTTCCGGGGTCAGCAGGTGGTGACCGGTGTCTTTTACCAAAAGATTGCGAACATTCGCATACATCTTGGCTTCGACCGCCAAAGCCACAATGATCAACAACCAGACAAACCAAAAAGCAGGGACGGCAAAGAGAAGGAAGGCTCCCAAAGCCCCAGTCCCCAACGCGATCATGTTCCAAAGGGGACCCTCGGCAACTTCCAGTTCGCGTTGGTCATCGTCGATCCACTGACAAAGGGTGCCCCATGCAAATAGGGCAGCCATAACCAGTCCAAGACGAAAAAAAGCCAAATACCAGCCCGGACCATGGGGAAAATTCCCATCGTAGGCAAAAAGGCTCAGGCTGGCAGGAAGGGGCGCAAACATGAATGGTTTTTCCGCGGATCCAGTTGGGATCAGATGATACCGGGCGCGGAGACCTTGATCCCCTTGAGCACCATTTTGAATTGATCGGGGTTGGGCGCCACTTCCAAGGCGGTAGCTTTGTCGATATCCCCACGGTCCACCAATTGCTTTAGGTTTTCCGTGAAGTCGACCATACCTTCCTGGAAGCACATTTGGATCGCCGCCAAAATGCTTGAGTCGCGCTCTTCCCCGATGAGCTTGCGGATGATCGGATTGACGATCATGATTTCATTGGTTGGAACGCGGCCTTTTTTAAGGCCTTTCAGCAGCTTTTGTGCAACTACGGCTTTCAGGTTGTTCACAAGGGACTGGCGAATCGCGCCGTGTTTCTCAGGAGGGAAAAGATCGAGAATACGGTTCAGGGTTGTGGCGGCACTTGCGGCGTGGATTGTTCCAAACACCAAGTGGCCCGTTTCGGCGGCGTGGATGGCCGCTTCAAAAGTTTCCACATCGCGCAACTCACCCACCAGGATGACATCCGGGTCCTGACGCACGGCATCCTTGAGCGCCTTGTGCCAACCGATTACATCGAGACCGATTTCCCGCTGGTTGAAATAGGACATGCTGTCCTTGAAGGTAAACTCGATCGGGTCTTCCACAGTAAGGATGTGAAGGGGTTCTCGTTCGGCGATGTAGTTTAGCATCGAGGCAATCGTTGTCGATTTGCCCGAACCGGTGACGCCGGCGAGGATCACAAGGCCTTCAGGAAAGTGACAAAGTTTTTCGATTGCATCGGGAAGCCCCAGATCCGCGAACGAGGGGATCTTGGTATTCACACGCCTACTAACCAGAGAAAGCATGTTCTTCTGGCGGAAAAGACTAACGCGGAAACGACATTCATCCTTTCCGATCACATGCGAAAAGTCGACGCCACCTTCCTCGTCAAGGATGTGCCTTTGGCGCTCACTCAGGAGCGGAAGGAGAAGCCTCTCCATCATTTCCTGAGTCATGGGGGGCATTTCCATCCGCTTGATGTCCCCTCGCATGCGCATCATCGGAGGCTGTCCGACCTTCAGGTGAAGGTCCGACGCTTCGAGCTTCATCACCATTCGGAAGAGCTTGTTAACCTCTGGTTCACGCTTGGGTTCGGCGCTTGGGGCTCCGCCGGTGGCGGGTACCAGCGAGGGTGGGGGAGTTGTGCCGTGAGATGGGGAGCCGTGCGAAGTAGGCGCGGACATGTGAAACTCCACAAGGAAAAAGTCTGTCAACCTTTGGAACAACGGCCCCTTTTCCTATAAGGAGAGGCCGAACCTGGCAAAAGCCGCCAACCGCTTTCGGGGTGGAACCTATGCCCTGATTGGAAAATAGCGTGGGCTCTAAAGCCGCACAGAAACCCCATGAGAGGCGAGGTACTCTTTCACTTCGCGGATTTCCAATTCGCGGTAGTGAAAGATACTAGCGGCAAGAACCGCACTGGCATGGGCGTCCTTGATAGCTTCAAGCATGTGCTGCGCATTTCCAGCACCGCCACTGGCCACCACAGGAATTCCAACCGCCTCCGCGACCGCTTTGGTCACAGGGATATCATATCCGCTTTTTGTGCCATCAGCATCCATGGAGGTGAGGATAATCTCGCCGGCTCCCAGGCGTTCGACCTCCCTGGCCCAGGCAACAGCTTCCCAATTTGTCGCCACCCGGCCCCCATTAATATGAACGACCCATTTTTCCACGCCGTCCACGATAATCCGCTTTGGATCGATATTTACAACGGTGGCACAGCTGCCAAAGCGCTTGGCGATGTCGCTTACCAGGCCCGGATTGCGCACCGCAGCGGAGTTGATGCTTACCTTTTCGGCGCCTGCCTGGATCAGGCCGACGGCATCCTCAACGGTCCGTATTCCCCCACCAACCGTAAAAGGCATGAAGCACTCCTCGGCGACACGGCGAACCATGTCAACCAGGATGTCCCTTCCCTCATGGGAGGCATGGATATCAAGAAAAACCAGCTCATCGGCCCCTTCGTTCTCATAACGGCGGGCGACCTCAACAGGATCTCCAGCATCGCGCAGCCCGAGGAAATTCACCCCTTTGACCACACGCCCCCCCGCCACATCCAAACAGGGAATGATCCGAGATGCCAGCATCTTGACTCCTAAGTCCTTTAACTTTGTTCCAAAACCCTATTTTTGCAAAGGATTCCGTTATCCTTGCAAGTTTTTTTCGGCTGACGATACAAACTCCAGCCAAGTGATCATTTCTGTCCATTTTGGGCCCGGCCAAATCTCATTAATCCCAAGGTCGACCGCTTTTTTGAGGTGTTCGAGGGCTCCTCTAAGATGGTGGTAATACCCTTCGCGGTGTCCCTGGGTCCCTTTCACACCTGCCGCGCAGACGCGAATCAGCCCCTGTAGGGCCCGCCTCATCGCGGAATCGTTCTCCTGCCCGCGCCAAAGTTGCTCCCACGATTCGTGGGCTTCATAGAACTCGCCCATCACCCAGTGAAAAAGTGCCTCGCGGTGCACTTCGTCGAAAACACGGTCTCCCGTTGCCGGGCTTGCCAACCAAGCCTGCCACTCCAGCGGAAAAACGGGCGTTCCCTTTTCAAAGGAAGTTAGTTCGTATTTCATTTACCAATTTTCTCGCCAAGAATGTTTTTGAGTTGCAGACAGAGGTTTAGGGCCCAAAGGTACAGGCCTGTATTTGCCAAAACCAAAACGATCAGTCCCACAACCAGGACAACGGCCTTGGGATTTTCTCCCCCGGTCACCACTTGTTGCAATTCCGTTGACCCAATTCCCATCCCCAACATCATAATTGCAACAAAAATGGCACCAACCACATTCACCGATATTGTGGAGATTGCCTGGGTCAGAAAGAGACTTGCAAGAGACCGGTTCAAAAGGCCTATCGCCAACAGCCAATACCCAAACAAGGCATTCCAGTACCCAACCGCCAGGAGCAAAATCGCCCCCACACCCGCAACGGGAATGGCGGCAGTTAGGGCCAACAGAAGGTAACAAAGGATAAAACCGATAAGGGAAAAGGTGAAAAGGAGGCGAGCGGTTGGAACCCTTTCCTTGGTCACCATCGCAAGGGAAGCCCTTCCCCAAAGATCCAGAACCAAAAACGCTAGCCCCGAAAGAATGCTCAAGCCCAAGGCGGCAAAAAAAAGGGCATCCTGCCGGGTGAAAAAGTATCCGACCCAACCCAGTCCACCAAGCAACAACCCCACCAGATAGACCACCATTCCCACTGAAGCCAGGTTCAGGCCCCGGTAGGCATTGTTCCATCCCATCCAGATTCTTTTTTTGCGACTTGTTTTGCCTGTTTCTGTGTCCTCATCATCGCTTTCCGATGAATCATGCTCTTCCTCATTGCGGGAAGGTGCCCCTTTTTTCGGAACGGATTTCAAGGTCGCCGATGAAGGGGAGGAAGGTTTTCCAGAGCTAGGTTTGGGGCCCGAAAGGGGTGGTGTGCCGGGGCGGGGGCCAGAACCGGAATTGGATTTTGCCGGGGATGGAGGGGTAGTTTTGGGAGTATTTGTTTTGGGGGGACCGGGGATTTGGGCGGGAGTCGCCTGGGTTTGTAGCTGTTGCTTGCAACCGGGGCACTGGACAATTTTGCCCAGATCCTCGTCCCGGACCATCATTTTGGATTTGCAGTGGGGACAGGCAAGTTGGGGCACCGGAGGGATTCCATGAGGAAGGTAAGGTTTACCGGCAGCGTATTCTTCTTTTGTTGGTAATCCGGGCAAACTTGGCAATAGGGCTGTTCAAGTTACTCCACCTTTTTAATCCAAACTGTTCAGGGAACCCCAAGAATGAAACCCAGATCCAGGCCCGGCCAACGCGTTCAACTTCATCGTGCGTTTTCCAAATTGGGGATCGGCTCGCGCGGGATGGCCTGGAAACTGATTGTTGAGGGGCTGGTACGGGTCAATGGCCGGGTCGTCCGGGATCCTCTCACCTGGGTGGACATTGCGCTAGACAAGATTACCTGTGACAATACTTCTCCGGTTGATGTTTCTCCGGAATCCGCAGGCCCCATATGTACCCCGGCTATCGGCCAGGGTTTTCCCAAGGTAACCTCGTCTGCCAACCCACTCGAAAAACCGGCTACCCGGGTTTGGATGGTTCACAAACCAAAGGGGTTGGTGACAACCCGCAGTGATGAACGGGGACGCCCAACCGTCTATTCCCTATTTTCCGAGGCGGATTCGTGGAAGTTTCCGGTGGGTCGCCTCGATGCCGATTCGGAGGGATTGCTCCTTTTTACCAATGATGGTCCGCTTGCGGACGCATTGACCGATCCCGACCGGGGTGTGGAAAAGCGCTACCTCGTAACGGTTTCAGGAACTCCGGATTCTGGTCAATTGATCTCTCTGGGTAAGGGAGTGGAAATTGAAGGGAAACGAACTCGTCCGTCCCAATGGCGGCTGATTTCCTCCGAGGGGCGACGGTCTGTGGTCGAAGTGGTGCTTCACGAGGGGAAGAATCGGCAGATCCGGAAAATGGCGGAAAGCATCGGGCATAAGGTGCTTCGGCTGGTTCGGGTGGGCCTTGGGTTTTTGGAACTTGGGGATCTGGCACCCGGGGCCATTCGGGAGTTGGCGCCTGAAGAATGGAAACGGCTGATTCGGTAGGGGGTGGGATTTGGGGAAAAGGGCATTGAGATTGGCAAAGAGGGTTACTATTGAGGCAGTTATTGAACGGGGATCAGGTTGGGAGGTAATGTGGTCCTGCTGTTTTTATTTACAGATTTAATGGATCTGAAATATAAAATGGATTCGGTAATCTACCCGATTCAACGCTGGTGGTCACGCTAGAGGTGCGTGCGGTTCCGGGTATGAATTATGAGGAGTTTTTTCGCACCCTTGCTGTGGCGGGACCACTGAGAATATGCCTATTTTAAACGGATGCGGTGGTGTCTTTTAACACAATTTTAGATGTGATGAGTTGCCAAATGGGAAGTGACCAAACTATGGCAAAATTATGCCAAGGAGAAACATTTCGAGGGAGGTTGGACGATTTTCTGGACTCGCCATAGCCATCTGGGTAG
>CAMBMH010000023.1 GCA_945868575.1 Singulisphaera sp. GP187
ATAAAATGCGGTAGAATAATATATCTGTGGGTAACATAACACCACCTCGGCTGGCGATTTGCCACCAATCGAAAAATTGTTTGGATCCTTGATGGAATCCAGAGAGGCCAAAGGCCCCCGAATCGAGAATTGCCCGTTGTAACCAGGCAGAATCCAACCCGATCCCCAAACCATTACAACCGCCCAGGCACCAAGGCTCATTCCCCAGGATTCCGACCCGATGCGCTTGCCAAGAAGTGTCCATGCCAAGCCAGCCAGACTTACCATCCCCCAAAAGATTCCGACCGATTGCGGAATCCAGCATCGGTAAATACCAACCCCCGCAAAACCCAGGCCCAAGCTCCAGGCAAGCGCGCCAAGTTCGGGGGCGCCCCAATTCCATTTCCCTACCCGGGGAATGAAAAGCACGGGTATTCGCGCACGAAATCTCTCAAGGATCACCCCGGAGAGCATCGCCAAATAGGGGAACAAAGGCACCAGGTAACTGGGTCGCTTGCACCCGGCAATCGAAAAGAAAAAAAGGCCAGAAAATAATCCGACCAGTGCAACACCCGCAACGGGTGGAAGTTCAGGATTTCGCGCTTTTGGGGAACGAACATAGACCGCCATGGCCCCCACTGCTCCCAGACTCCATGGAAAGGCAAGCAAAGTCACATAGGGGAGATAAAACCAAAACGGTTCAGCATGGTCGATGGGGTCAGCGAATCGGACAAAATGATGGGTGAAAAGGAAATCGGCAATAAATCCGGGGTGAGCCCGCTCCACCAGGAGAGACCAAAAGGCAAGTGGCGCCAAACCCAAAACACCCAACAAACACCAACCCCGAAGGCCTGGTTTGCGTAACCTTTCGTCCCAAAGGACCAGAGGCGCAGCCATCAACCCAAAAAGGACAAAAGCCACAGGACCCTTGGTCAAACCCGCCATTCCAAGAGACATCCCGGCCAGGAGCCATGAGGCCCACGAGGTCCTGTTTGCATGAACGGCGCCGAAGACCGCGACCCATGCGGCCAACAACCACATTCCCAAGAGCCCATCCATGGTTAGAAGCCGGCCATAATGCACAAATGGGATCAAAAATAAAAGTGATAGGCCGCCAAAAAGTGCAGCCTTGGCTCCCGATTCACGCCGAAGCCACCACCACACCAGCACCACGCTAGCTGTGCACCAGATTGTCGGCAATATTCGGGCAACCATGTCGGTTCCCCCAAGGGGTCCAAACAGACCCATCAAACACCAATATAAAAGAGGCGGTTTATCTAAATAGGCCTCGCCATCCAAAACTGGAACGACAAAGGAATTCGACTCGAGCATTGCCCGGGCCACCTCGGCGTTGCGCGCCTCGGTTGGCTCCATCAACGGAGCATTGGAACCCATACCGAAAATCAGAAGGCCCAAAGCCACCAACAATGCAAGCGCCCCGGCAACATTCCAGCTCCAAAAGGCTTCCTGCCGGGAACAATCGCTGCTGTGCAAAACCCGTGTCCACCAAAACGGCAACAGCCGATTGAGCACACGAGGTATCGCCATCAGATTGACTTTGCTGGTTCCTGCAGCCCTGGGCCTGTGACGAACACCAACCTCAGCGATGGAAAGGCCTTCCTGGCGAGCCCGAACAATCATTTCTGTGTTCGCGAAAAAACCCTTGTTCACGGGAAGGATTCGGCCAAGACTTTCCCGCCGAAATACCTTGAGTGCGCAGTCCACATCGCGCACACCTATCCCAAGGATTCCATCCACCAAAAGATTGAACCCGCGAGAAAGGAAAAGTCTCAGGGGGGGATCCTTTCGATCTTCGCGCCAGCCGGTCACCATGTCGTGATGCGGTTCAGAACCCTGCCCGGATTGGACCAAAGGCAGCAACCGGGCCAGATCTTCAAGGTGAAATTGGCAATCCGCATCCGTAAACGCAACCAGCTCCCCTTGCGCGGCCTCAAAACCAGTTCGAAGCGCAGCCCCATAGCCGCGGTTGACCCCATGGCTTAAAAGTCGAAGGGAGGTATTTTCTCGGGCCAAATCCCTTACCAGTTCGGCGGTTTTGTCGCGTGACCCATCATCCACAACCAAAATTTCGCCAACAATTTTCAAATGGTCAAATGCAGCCTTCGCTTCGGCGATGGCCTGGACGATGACGGCTTCCTCGTTGTGGGCGGGAAGGACCAATGAAAGAAGGCATCCACTTTCCAAAGCCACGGCCTCCCTGCCCCGCTGAGTGCATACGCCAATCGGGCCCTACACCTGCATGGGACCCAAATATCGGAATCCACCAATTCCATAAGATCTTCCCGGGAAGTAGGGTTTTGAATCAAGACAGGCCGGGAGAGGCCTCCAGCTGGGAGGTCGAGGGTTCATGATCAGGGATGGCCTTTGGATTCAAACCACCCGTGGCCTGGAACCGATCAGCCCAGGTTTTCTTGCGGAAATCCTCAAAAAATATGTTCCAAAGTTACGCCCCAGCACACTTCGGGAACTTTCCTCGGCTGCCTGGGAACTCCTTAACAACCAATCTTTTCCATCCACCCCATTCAACCTAACCACCCTCTCCCTGGAGCTAAGTCACCTCTTGGCACAATTGGGGCAAACCGGGTTGGCCGAGGCGCTGGCGCTCCCCATTCCCAAGGAAACCGGCTCTTTATTTGGGGCTTTTGGCGAGGCCATTGATTCGGGGCTTTTTACCCAACTGGGGGACAATCAAACTCCCTACCAGCTTCGCTGGGACCTGGTTCATCAGGGAATGCCTCCCCTACAAACCCATTTATTGATCCTGGAAGTTCCCGATCCCCAAATTCCCGGGGATGCTTTTGACCTCTGGTTGAGCCGTGTGGAAAACCTTCTCGAAACCCAAAAGGGAGATGTCTGTTTTTTCTGGAATCCACGCTCGGCAGCGGAGCCATCACTTTTTCACTTAAGCCTCTGCGAATCAAAAAAATCAATGGCCACTTTGGAATATGAGCCATTCCTTGAAGTATTATCACGCCACGCATCCCGACGAATTAGGGTTTTGGTGGGCACCACCGAAACCATGGAAACCGGGACCATCGGGAGTTGTGATAAAACCTGGGGACAGGTTCCCGAAGGGATCCAGGTGGGAACAACTGAAACAGATTATCCCGGCAAGGTTTCAAACCTCTCCTCCAGGGTAGAAATTCACCTCCAACATCTGGCAAGGATGAGGCAAGACCCGGTCAATTGGCTCGTAAAGGAAGCCTCAAATTTGCGCAATCCGGGGGGTACTCAAAGCTTGGCAATCAATCCCCTCGCCCCATCGGTTCGTTGGGTTTTGCGTGGGTGGATTGATCCCCGCGGTGCAATTCTTCTTGAACAGGTTTGGGCAGTCCTTCAAAAATTGTGGCCTGCCCGCGATGAGATCATGCTTGGCTGGGAAAAGGGATTACCCACCGAACCATTTGAACTGGAACGCCTCCACGAACAGCACCCGATCCTGAACCGATTGGAAGAAATACGCCATCCGCTTCTTTGGCCCCAACCCGATGCTTGGGCCCGATTAAGGAATTTGGGATTCAACCGACCGATCTGGCATACAGGGCTTTAGACGAAATATTGCAAAGCCAAATTATTCATGGACTTTAGGCAATTCCGATGACAAATCAAAAAGATTTACATTGCCTTAAGCTTCTTGTATTCAAAGCTTTATCGAATTGCGCCCGAAGGGAGTCGAACCCCTAACCTATGGTTCCGAAGACCATTGCTCTATCCAGTTGAGCTACGGACGCGCAAGGAACCGGTCGATTTTGCAAGAAAAAAGCCGGTTACGCATTTGCTTTTGATATTATCGGGATCCGCCTGCAAATCTTCCAGTCCTCATGCCCTTATGGACCATAAAGAATCATCCCGACCAAAATCCCCAATCCTGAATTGCCCAGGCAAAGCTATCCATTGGATTTCCAAGCCATTTTCCCCAATCAGGTTACCCGGGGGGGTGTTTTGGAGTTACTCCTTTGGGAATTACGACCGGGAAAGCTGCAATTGAAGGTCGAAATTCAAGGCACCGATTCTGGCTGAGGATTTAACGGCTGAAGTAACCAGCACCTAACAATATATTAGTGAAAAACTTATTCAGGCGGACTTGGGCCTCAAACCGTTCCCCTTCATCTTGCCCTTTCGTTGAGAGATCCATGCCTGACACCAATGAAACCTTGTCATTAGGTTCAAACCCCAATGAACTAGGTTCGATGAGTGGCGGTTTAAACGACTTGACTGCGCCCCTGGTTTGCCAGAACACAACCACACAAATCGGGGGCGATTCCAACCGGGAAAATTCTGAGGATTTCGCCCCAGTCGAACTGCCCCCGGGTTATCTCTTCGATGGCAAAATTGCCGCCGGCGGAATGGGTGTTGTCTATCGGGCCTGGCAAAAATCATTGAACCGGGCGGTGGCGCTCAAAATGATCCTCATGCGAGGGGCCGCAACGTCCGAGATGAAGCAGCGCTTTGAGGTGGAGGCCCAAGCCCTTGGGCGATTGAGTCACCCGGGAATCATTCAGGTTTACGATCACGGCGAGTACCACGGCAACCCCTTCATCGTCATGGAGCTTTGTACTGGGGGGAACCTTGCTGACCTGCTGGTGCGCCGTCAGGTCGCCCCTCAAAAAGCTGCTCTCCTTGTTGCCTCCCTGGCGGAGTCGATGGAAATGGCACACCGGGCGGGCATCGTTCACCGCGACCTCAAGCCATCTAACATCCTCATCAAGGAAAAAGTCGAGTCGATTGACACGCTTCTTCCTGGACAAATGCGCATAGCGGATTTCGGACTCGCCAAGCAACTCGACAGCAAAGACGCTGGGCTGACCCGAGCAGACCAGTTGGTTGGTACGGCCAATTACATGGCGCCCGAGCAATTGCGTTCCGCCAACAAGGCAGGACCAGCGGCGGATATTTATGCTCTTGGAACCATTCTTTATGAATTGCTGACCGGGTGCGTGCCTTTTCAGGCGCCTACCTTCATGGCGGTAATGAGGCTTTTGGAAAAAGAAGACCCACTACCCGTGAGTCGCCTGGCTTATAACTGTCCCACAGACCTGGAAACCATTTGCCTGAAATGCCTGGCGAAAAATCCGACCCAGCGTTATGCGAGCGCCGCGGATTTAGCCGCAGACCTGCGAAGGTTTTTGGCTGGGGAACCCATAATGGCCCGGCGGCCTGGCCTGACAGAATCGGTTTGGCGCTGGGCAAGAAACAGACCGGGTGTTGCGACCCTGGCATTGTTGGCGGCCCTTTCGCCCCTCGCGGGAGTGATTTACATTCAATGGCTTGCAAACGAACTCGTGCGCCACACGGCCCTTGAAAGCGTAGCCCAACAGGCGGACCTGCTCCTGCATGCCAACGACGAGTATAGCGACATTGTCAAGAAAGTCCGCGATTTGGGATATCAAATTACTCATGACCCGATTCCCGAGAAAAACAAGATTCCGCTGAGCATACCTGCAACCTTCATTCACGACATCGGACACCGCCTTGAGAGGTCACCTACTTCGGATATCGATGTCAGGTTGTACAGCGAATACCCGTTCCCCTGGCGCGCCAAGGAAGGGGGTGCGCGTGACACCTTCGAGCGCGAGGCCCTGAAGCAACTCGAGGCACATCCCGAACAACACATTCACAGTTTTGAGGTCAAGGACGGAAAAAAGGTCCTTCGGTACGCCATTGCCCGGGTATTGAAGGATAGTTGCGTGGATTGCCACAATACACGCGCCGACTCGCCCAAAAAGAACTGGAAAGTGGGAGATGTGAGAGGCGTGCTGGAGATTACCCGACCGTTGATGCGTGACGAAAACGAGGTTAGGCAGAGAGTGAAGGGCCCCCTTTGGGCAGTCACCTTGCTAAGTTGTGGGCTGATCTTTGGGGCAATCACAGCGGTTGTAGCGAGCCGAAACCGTGGTAGAAGGAATACCAGGCAACATTTACCCGGTGATGCATCCGAAAAAGAAACTCCAAACTTTCGGATCGAGGCGTAACTATGTCGGGAATTGGAGGAGACCGTCCCCGCGAATTGCGGTGGTACCACGCCGGCCCGATGCTTTTTGGAGATTTGGGCACCAGCCGTCTGTATGTGCTGGGGCTTGCATTTTATTTCACACGACATGCTTCCTTTTTTCATATCATTGCGGTCAACATTCTGCTGGTGCTTGTGAGTTGTTGTTACCTGATCATTTGCCGTAAATACCCTGAAGGCGGTGGCGTTTATTCCTCGGCGAGACACTCAAGCAAGGTCCTGGCGGTGATTGGCGGGCTAATGCTTTGCGCCGATTACACGGTCACGGCATCCCTTTCGTGCCTGGATGCGTTTCGTTATCTGGGTGTTGGAGGTGAAGTTTCCGGATTCCGGCTGGAATTGGCATGTACCATCGGGGCGATCGGTGCCATCGGCCTGGTAAATTGGTTTGGGCCGCGCGGAATGGGTCGGGTCGCCATGGTGGTTGCCCTTGCCACCATTTTTCTTACTTTCGTGGTCGCAATTTGCGCCATTCCCCATCTGCACCACATGAGAGTTGAGTTTCCTGTAAGGGAAAGGTATAGCCTTTCGGCCTGGGGAGACGCGTGGGTTGGCTTCACTGAAATCGTCCTTGCATTGTCCGGGATCGAGGCCATTGCCAATATGACCGGCATCATGGTTTCGCCTGTTCGGGTTACTTCGAGACGCTCAATCCTTCCAGTTTTGATGGAAGTAGTGGTAATGAATCTGATTCTTGCCGCCGCGATGAACGCCATGCCAGATTCCAAGCTTATCGATCCGGATGGCCATCCCCAGGGCACCGACAACATGATGGCAGTACTGGCAACCGCTTATGTAGGTCCGACTTTTAGCCTCGTGGCGTCTTTTGTTTTTGGGGCGCTTCTGCTTTCAGGGGTAAATACTGCCGTGACGGACCTTATGGCGGTGCAATACATGATGGCCCGTGACGGTGAGGCACCCTGGATTCTTACCAGACTGAACCGCCATGGTGTTCCGGGCTACGCGCTTATCGTTTCCCTGCTTATACCATCTTTTTTGTTGTTTATTTTCCCTGACATCACACAACTTGCCGGCCTCTATTCTGTGGGCGTTGTGGCCGCAATCACCATCAACCTCCTTGCCACCGGTTACACACGCCAATTCCAGCTTGGCGGGTGGGAGCGATGGATGCTTGTTTTGGTTGGGGGGCTAATGGGAACCATCCTGCTTACTCTCCTTTGGACTAAGCCAACTGCAAGGGCCTTTTCGCTTGCAATTCTGAACATGGGACTAGCGGCCCGAATGGTCACCTTGGCCGGTAGGGCCCAGGTCCCAGCCAGAACCGCACTCATGTTTAAGGTAACAGGGGGCATTTTGTTCCTAGGCCAGGGTGCCCTAACATTCGTTGTTCCAACTGGGGATTGGCCGTTTTTATTTTTCTCGGTCGCAAACGCAATGTTTTTGGCCGTTCTGAGCGGATACCTTTCCCGAAACATTCTGGTGAAAGTAGTACGCCCACCGCTGGAAAACTTCGATGGAGATTATGACCCAACCACATCCTACCTTATCGCGGCAAGTCGCCCTTCCAGCCTGATCCTGGGAGTTTTGGAAGATGCCCAAAAAGCCAAGGCGGGGGTTGCTATCGTATTTGTCAGAAATTTGTCTCCATCGTTAAGTGGCTCCGCGGCCCATCATTCGATGGCAGACGATCATGAGGCCTGCGATTTATTCGAACAGGCTTTGGCCATCGCGAAAAACCTCGGTGTGCCCCTTGATCTGGTCTATCTCCCGGGAGGATCAATCGCTGAGCGAATCGCCCAGACAGCAAGGGACCGCAAAGTCAGCCGCGTCTATGCCGGGCTACCAAGTCGAAAGGGGATCATGAGACTTTTCAGGGGGGATGTGATTGGCCCCCTGGCCGAGCTATTGCCTGAAAAGATCGAGCTCGTTGTTAGAGGTTAAGTTAAGTTGGTGACTTATCTGAAATGGCTGGTGTTATTCCCGGAGGTTTCGTTACAAATTATTGGTCAGGAGACATTCCCTCGGGGTATGGCATTCAAGGCCCGGGGTGACAAATTATTGATTTTCAAAACCATAAAGGTGGCCAACCTCACCTTGTGGTAAAAACGAACGCATGCTTACAATGCGGCAATACCGGTGTTGAGGTAAACCACTGCCCGGCTATTTTTTTAGACGCAACCAACTGTGTTGCCCTAACTGGAGGAATCCATGTCCAACAATCCCGCCGAAGAAACTGTCCAAACCGAAATGGTTGTACACGACAAGGAAGCCAAAGCAGGCTACGCAAACTTTGCCCGTGTAACAGCAACCCCCGAAGAAGTCATCGTAGACTTCGCACTTAACCCAAATCCCTTCGCGACCGGCCGCCAGGAAATCGAAGTTCACCAGCGCCTGATCATGAATTTCTACACAGCAAAGCGCCTTTGGAGCGCATTGGCCATGACCCTTCAGCGTCATGAGAACACTTTCGGCTCCATCGAACTCGATGTTCGTCGTCGCGCCACCGGCCCTTCGGGATCGAGCAACTAAGCTCAACCTGATCAAATGTATACATTAAACGCTCCGGCTTTCCGGGGCGTTTTTTCTTGTATTCCCGAAAGCTACAACCCGTTTTCGGTTGCTTTTTGGCGGTCCAAGGCTGACAATGTAATTAGCCTACCTTCCTGATTCCACCCTCCCCGCCAACCATCGAGGGTATCTTGGCAATGAATAGCACTTTTTCTTTTGTGATTCTTTTGTTTGCCGCTACCCCAACGGTTCCCGTTGTCGCCGCACCTACTCCGTCCACAAACCTCGATGTGTTTCCGGCTTCGGTGACTCTAAAGGGAATGGATGATGCGGTCCAATTGGTAATCTCCTTGCCATTGGCAAACGGCCGAATCACGGACCGTACCCGCGACGCAAAACTTGTTTCCACGGATCCAAACCTACTCAAAATCACACCCTCCGGACGGGTACACCCCCTCAAAAATGGTTCCACAACTATCCGCGTCACGGATGGAACGCTGGTTCGCGAAATCCCCGTCAAAGTCGAGGGTTGCGAAGCGCCGCTCCCCATCCACTTTGCAAATCAGATAGTTCCCATTTTCACCAAGCTCGGTTGCAATGGTGGTGGCTGTCATGGCAAGGCTAGCGGCCAAAACGGTTTCAAGATTTCCCTTCTCGGTTATGAACCAGAAGTGGACTACATGACAATCCTTAAAGAGGGGCGAGGAAGGCGCGTTTTTCCGGCAGCACCGGAAATGAGTATCCTGCTCACCAAGGCAACCGGCCAGTCTCCCCACGGTGGCGGCAAGCGTCTGGAAATCGACTCGGATGAATACAAACTTTTGCGCCGCTGGATTGCATCAGGAATGCCTTTTGGCGAAGCGTCCGAACCCACCGTCAAGCGGATCCAGATTGTTCCTGAAAAGCGCGTTCTTTCCCGCGATTCCAAACAACAATTCGCCGTTTTGGCGCATTATTCCGATGGCCGGGTTGAGGATATCACCCGAAGGGCCCAATACGAATCCAATGAAACTTCTATCGCCACGGTCGACCCATTGGGTTTGATCACAACCCACAAGGTTCCAGGCGAGGCAGCAATCATGGCCCGATACCAGGAATTTGTGACAGTTTTCCGGGCTGCGGTACCCCGTTCGGATTCCTCGGTCGATTTCGCCTTCCCTGAACAGACTCTGGTAGACAAACACACCGCCGCAAAATGGAAGAGCCTGGCTCTTACACCTTCGGCCCTTTCAACCGATGAACAGTTCCTTCGTCGTGTGTCGATCGACCTGACGGGTACGCTTCCCACACCACAACGCCTGATGGAGTTTGCGGCAGACAAGCGCCCCAACAAGCGCCAACTTTTGGTGGAAGAGCTTCTCGACAGTCCGGAATTTGGCTATTTGTTCGCGAACAAATGGGCGGACATTTTGCGTGTTAAGCGCGCGGGCGACAACAATCGTGCCCAGGGAACCTTTAGCTTCCACGGGTGGATTCGCCAGGCCATGCAGGACGACATGCCTTATGACCAATTCGCTCGTGCTGTCCTTTCGGCTACTGGTGACGAAAAGACCAATCCTCCGACCCTTTGGACCAAGTCCATCACCCAGCCTGAGCAATTCGTGGATGACACCGCCCAGGTATTCCTGGGGCAAAGGCTGACCTGTGCCCAATGCCATCACCACCCCTACGAAAAATGGTCCCAGGACGACTATTGGGGCTTGGCTGCATTTTTTGGTCGCATCGGACGCAAGGAAGTCACAGTTCCCGGGGAATATCTGGGCCAGCCCGCCAAAGTGACTTACATTATTACCAACCCGTCCGGTACCGTCGCAAACAAGCGAACCAACAAGCCTGCCGCCATCAAAGCGCTTGATGCTCCTCCGATTGAGGTTTCCCCCGATGAGGATCCCCGCGAAAAGCTGGCCGATTGGATGACCGGTCCAAGCAATCCCTTTTTTGCCAAAGCCTTGGTCAACCGCTATTGGGCCCACTTTTTTGGCAGGGGTATCGTCGATGCATTGGACGACATGCGTGTAACCAACCCGCCAACAAATCCTGAACTCCTTGATGCCCTGAGCCAGGATTTCATCAAAAGTGGTTTTCACTTGAAGCACCTGGTTCGGACGATCGTCAACAGCCGTACCTACCAGCTCAGCTCCACCCCAAGCGAAACAAATGCGGCCGACAAGCAGAATTTCGCGCGCTACTATCCCCGCAGAATGTCCGCCGAGGTCCTTCATGATGCGGTCTGCCAACTTTCGGACTCACCCGCCTCGTTTGGTGGACTTCCCCAGGACAAGCTGGCCCCCAAACGGGCCCTGATGCTTCCTGATGAGTCCTTCAGCAGCTACTTTCTGGATGTGTTCGGCAAACCACAGCGGATAAGCGCCTGTGAGTGCGAACGAATTGGGGAGGCCAATCTGGCGCAGGCCCTTCACCTTCTCAACTCTGATGACATTCAGGGGAAAGTGTCACGCGCCGGAGGCCGTGCCGATACCCTGGCAACCAAAGACAAGCGCACCGATGAACAAAAGATCGAGGATCTTTTCCTTTGGGCCTTCAGTCACAAACCTACCAAAGAACAGAAGGATGCGGCACTAGCCCATATCAACAAGCACGGAGCCAACAAAAAGCTGGCTTACGAAAACATCCTTTGGGCCCTGATGAACTCAAAGGAATTCCTCTTCGTCCAGTAATTGGTACTATAGCGATATCGCAAATAAATAAGGCCCCTGGTTGCTCCTTTTGTGGAATGACCAGGGGCCTTTTCTTTCGCAATGCCATCCGACATTTCATCAACCTATGCCGCAGCCTCGCAGCTTGCTGCATAGGATCCCTGACTTAATCGCCCCCAATAAATTGCGGCCAGGCACATGGCTCACGGGTCGCAACTGGAATGAATCTCACTTTCAACAAGCGAAAAAGCCCCAGCATGGGACAGGCGTAACGAATGACAGTGACCTAGGCGTTGGCGATCTTCTTTTTCCGGGAAAGGCGAATGGCTTCGCGCAAAAACCCCAAATCCATCCGCTTAACAAAACTCAGGATTTCAATGCTTCGAGGGCCTGAAAGAAATCTCGGATTTTGGCAGGATCCTTGATGCCGGGAGCCGATTCGACCCCACTTGCCACATCGACACCAAACGGACGAACATCCCTCACTGCCTGGGCCACATTTTCCGGATTAAGTCCACCGGCCAAAAGGAGCGGAGCGGGGGCTTTCCACCCCTTGAGCAGATCCCATGGAAGGGTTTTTCCGGTACCACCATGAAGGCCCTTGACCTTGGCATCGAGAAGAATCGCCTTGGGTGGCAGAGATGCAACCAAAGGCTTTTGAAGGTAGGTCTCCAATTCAGAAAGGTCCGAGGCCTGACTAACTGACCAGGCCCGAATCCACCTAGCTTGAAGCACAAATTCAATATTTGCCGCACCGTGCCACTGAAGTGCCGTCAATCCGGGATGAAGATCCATTAACTTTTGAGCTTCCACCGCGGGAATATCGACGACGACCGCCACAGCCTCAACTAGAGCGGGTATGGCATCCAACATTTTTTGGGCTTGCCTGGGAGCCAGGTAACGAGGTGATCCCGGATAAAAATTCAGCCCAATTGCGGAGGCACCCGCCTCGATGGCGACCTCAAGATCCTTGACCCGAGTGATGCCACAAATTTTGACCCGGGTGCTCATGGGAAACCGTAAAGAGAGAGAGATGTCGACCCAACTCCCTTTAATTTATGCGGCTTTCGACTTCAGACTATGCGGCAATGTATTGGAATGTTTGCCGCACCGGGGCCACCCCCGATTCCTACGCTCAAAGACTGTTTCGTAAACAATCCCCCTAAGCTGCATTCGCCCCTGGTGCCCGTTTGTGCCAGGATTCCTTTTTCCAGGACTGGGGCACATGCCTCCTGTCTGGTTCGGATGAGTAGCACCACCACTCTATTCCGGCCTCGCCTGGCCTCCATGTAAAAAAGGCCCGGCGATTGTTTACAAGAGTTGGAAACCCAATCATGCCCCTCTCGGCATCCAGAAGGGTGATGCCTACCTGTTCCAATTCGACCAAAAGGCCCCTGAGGTGCGAGGAAAGCCGCTTGATCTCATCCTGGGAGTGGTAGAGGTCTGACCGACCCTTCCAATCCAGACTCGACCGTTTTTGAAACAGCAGGTCCCGCTTTTCCTCGATTAGGAGGAGTTGTCGGTCACTGGCCATGAGATCATCCACGATGCGGCGCACCAAGGGGAGCATGGACGCGGCCAGCTCCCAGGTCATTACATCTTCCTGGATAAGGACTTCAGGCGTTTGATCAGCCTGATTCCGATTGGACCGTCCCATCCGCTAGCACCCCCTGAGGAAACCCAGTATTCGGATCTCACCCCCTTTGAATCGGATCAGGAGCGGAGGCTCTGTACGCAAAGAGGGGCAAGATTGGCCCCCATTGAAAGTCCTAGCCCGCAGAGCAGTCATGGGCCTACCAGATCATCCAATGCGAACAGTTGGGCCCAGGAAATGGAAAAATTGACGAAAGGTCATCTTGCAGGAGAAAAGTACGAAATGAAAAAGGGGGTTTCGCCGGATCGAACCGACAAAATCCCCCAAAAAATGCTTCAACTCAAAGTGATCGTTGGAAAAATTATCAGGCGCCCCGCCACTGAACCAGCCCTTCCAGGGCATAGTATTCGGGCAAACCGAGCTGATCAAAGGTTTTGGCGGTTTGCTTGTTTCGGTCTTCAGCCCGCTGCCAGAATTCCCGTTTATCGGACCCGCCCGGGAACATGGCCCGGTCTTTTTGGGATTGGTGACGGAAAATGGCCTCGCGTTTTTGCAAAATCTCCTCGGGACTAAGAGGAACGACCCGTTCAATTTCGTGGGGTTGCCATTCCTCCCATGCGCCTCTGTAGAGCCAAACCTGAAAGTTCATCCCCTGGGCAAATACCCGGCGGACGGCCATAAAAATGGCTTCCGCACAGGTCCGGTGCGTTCCGTGAGGATCGGACATTTCCCCTGCCACATAGATCTGGGTAGGATTTAACTTGCGAAACAGGGCAGCAATGTCATCAACATCGTGGGGATGGATGGGGGCCTTTGCGATAGTTCCTGTGCGATAGAACCGCAGGTCCATGAATTCGAGTTGTTCTGGAGGAACACCGCATACCGCGGCGCCCGCCCGGGCTTCGGTGGTGCGAATCAGGGACTTGATTTTGAGGAGGTCGGGAGAATCCGATTCACCGGGTTTTTTGGCCTTGAGGAATTGCTGGACCCGTTCCCTTACTTTTTCGATTTTTTCGGATTCAATACCAAAAAGCCGACTAAATTCGTCCACAAAGTCGGTAAACCTCCAGGCGTCGTGGTCAAAAACCGCAATGTTGCCGGAAGTCATGTAAGCAATGTGAACCTTGTGCCCCTTTTCCACCAGGCGGATCATGGTACCCCCCATGGAAATCACATCATCATCGGGATGGGGACTGAAAACGATGGCCGTGCCAGGTTTTTCACCCCCAGGATTATCGGTGATCGTTTGGGAAAGTTCCGAAAAGACCCGTTGACCGAGTTTGCTTGCCGGCCCCATTTCCCGCAGCAAATCGTAAAGACCATGTTCGCGGAAATCATCGTCGGAAAGTTTGAGAAGCGCTTTTTTCTTTTCGAGAGCGAGTTGAATGACTGCCTTTCGGATAAGTTGAGGCGTCCACTCAATGGGCCCGCCACGCCAGGGGCATGCTCGGGCGGTCAACTCTGAAGCGGCATCGGCATCCAGCAGGAATGTCGCACGGGGATGGCTTTGGAGGAAACTGGCGGTGACTGCCTCGGTCTGTCCCATTTCGGCGGCGCGGTGCACGATTCGTGCTTTGTGTTCACCAAAAGCCAGGAGGAAGACCTGGCGGCATTCAAGAATTGTGCCGACACCCATGGTGATGGCGCTATGTGGAACATTATGCTCGCCAAAAAATCCGCTGGCCGCGTCGCGACGAGTAACCGGATCGAGGGTTACCATCCGGGTTCGGCTCTCCTTGGAGGAACCGGGTTCATTGAAGCCAATGTGGCCCGTCCGACCAATTCCCAGAACCAATAGGTCGATGCCTCCATGGCTTTTGATGGCAGCCTCGTAATCGCGGCAGTATTGCTCGGCCTGTTCTGCCGGAATGGTGCCGGAAGGGATATGGATGTTGGCCGCCAGAATGTTCACATGATTAAAAAAGGTTTCATGCATCCAAAGGTTGTAGCTATGTGGATCATTTTTGGGCATCGGGTGGTATTCATCGAGATTGAATGTCACGACGCGGGAAAAATCCAGGCCCTCTTCTTTGTGGAGGCGAATCAACTCGCGATACAAATTGACCGGAGTTGAGCCTGTTGGAAGACCCAAAACCGTGGCCCGGTGGGCCGAATTGTTGGCTTGGACAAGCTCACGGATATGGTCGGCAAGAAATCGGGCGGCCGCATGGCCATCCTCGAAAACCTTACAGGAAATGCGTGTTAGGGGAACAGTTTGGGGTTTGCTGTCCATGGGACCCATAAGCCTATTCAGGGGAGGAAAGGAAAAAGTCTCGCAGGGGGCGGAATTTGTCCATAAAGGTATTGCCTCGCCCCGGTCGCCCAAAAGTCTAAACTTTAAGGGTGGGGAGAGAGCAAAACTGTCAAACAGAAGGCGCCCTCTTCCAACCTGGTTAACTTAGGAGGCGGAACAGGGTCCTCCAATTGGTTGTTTGGGAGCCGCAAAATCGCCTCATGGAAATCCTTGTCAACGGCCAAAAAAGGCAACTGAATCCGCAAACCACAATCCGCGCCCTGCTGGAGGAGCTGGAATTCAGCCCGGTCCGCGTCGCGGTTGAAGTGAACAGGCAGGTTGTGCCACGGGCCAAACACGCAGAACATCTTCTCCAGCAAGGGGATGAGGTGGAAGTGGTCACCCTTGTAGGGGGAGGTTCTGGAATGGAAAATGTATCCGAAAACCGTTGGGACAAACCGTGGAAGATTGGCCCGTTTGAATTCAAAAGTCGCCTTATCACCGGAACCGGAAAATATCCCAGCCTGGAACTGATGCGAGAGTGCATGGAGGAAAGCGCCTGCGAGGTGACGACCGTCGCGGTCAGAAGGGAACGCCTTGTGGATCGGGAGGGGAGAAATATCCTCGATTTCCTTGACCTGAACAATTTGACCATTCTGCCAAACACCGCCGGATGTTTTTGCGCGGACGATGCCATTCGCGTCGCCAAACTTGGTCGGGAACTCCTGGAAAATCTGGGGAACCCGGGAGCCAAATGGGTAAAACTCGAATGCCTGGGTGACACGAAAACCCTGCTACCGGACCCTGGCGCAACTCTGGAAGCTACACGCGAACTTGTGAAGGACGGATTCATCGTCCTGGTTTACACCAGCGATGATCCTATCCAGGCCAAGCGCCTCAAAGACCTGGGGGCCGCGAGCGTAATGCCGGCGGGTAGCCCAATCGGTAGCGGCCAGGGGGTTCTCAATCCCAACAACATCCGCATCATTCTCGAATATCTCAAGGAAAACGATCCGGATTATCCTGTAATTGTGGACGCGGGGGTAGGTTCGGCAAGTGATGTGGCTTCGGCCATGGAGCTTGGTTGCGACGGGGTACTTTTGAACACCGCGATCGCGCACGCCCAGGACCCTCTCAGGATGGCAAGGGCAATGCGGCTTTCATGCGAGGCGGGACGGCTTTCCTTCCTTTCGGGCCGTATCCCCCGCAAACTCTATGCTTCGGCATCCAGCCCAATGGAAGGGCGGATTCGGCTTTCCGGAACTTATTAATTCTCCAGAGAAACCTTAACGGAGGAGGCAAATCATGGATTGGATCAGCGTCAAGGAAGCCAGGCAGGCCGAATCGTCCGGCAAAAAAGTCGTCATCAAAGGTTGGGTTCGAACACGGCGCGATTCCAAGGCCGGTTTCAGTTTTCTGGAAATCAATGATGGCAGCAGCCAGGGAAACCTCCAGGTTGTCGCCGAGGCTAGCCTTGCCAACTATAAGGAGGAAGTCCTTAAACTTGGAGCTGGTTGCAGCGTTAGTATTGAGGGTGAAATCCGTCCGAGTCCCGCAAAGGGCCAGCCTACCGAGTTGGCCGCCAGCGCCATCCTGGTCCATGGTTGGGCCGATCCGGTGACCTATCCGATGCAAAAAAAAGGTCACACTTTTGAATTTCTCCGCTCCCAGGCTCATCTTCGCCCAAGGACAAATACCTTTGGCGCGGTAATGCGCGTACGCAACCAGATTGCCAATTCGGTTCATTCGTTTTTTCAGGAAAGGGGCTTCCTCTACCTGAACACCCCGATCATCACCGCCTCGGACTGTGAAGGCGCCGGGCAAATGTTTCGGGTAAGCACCCTGGATCCGGAGAAGCCCCCTCGAACTCCCGAGGGCCCAATCGACCATGCGCGTGATTTTTTTGGAAAACAGGCGTTTCTGACCGTCAGCGGACAACTTGAGGGGGAGACTCACGCCTGCGCTTTGGGCAAGATCTATACGTTTGGCCCCACATTCCGTGCCGAGAATTCGAACACCGCCAGGCACCTCGCCGAATTCTGGATGATTGAACCAGAGGCTGCGTTCTACACACTCGAAGACAACATGGACCTTGCCGAGGCGTTTCTCAAACGCATCTTCAAGGATGTGCTGGACAAGTGTGGCGAGGACATGGACTTTTTCGCTGAGAGGATCGACAAAACCGTTCGGGCCACACTTGAGGGGATCGCTTCAAGCGCTTTTGAACGAGTGACCTATACCGATGCGATCGCAATTCTCGAAAAATCGGTTCAAACCTTTGAATTTCCGGTCAAATGGGGACTCGATCTTCAATCCGAACATGAAAGGTATTTGACCGAAAAGCACTTCCAAAAGCCTGTGATACTCACGGATTACCCAAGGGACATCAAGGCGTTTTACATGCGCCAAAATGATGATGGCAAAACCGTTCGGGCGATGGATGTGTTGGTACCCCGCGTGGGCGAAATCATTGGCGGAAGCCAACGGGAAGAGCGTCTAGATGTGCTCTTGGAAAGAATGCGGGAATGTCACCTGCCCGAGGAACCTTATTGGTGGTACCTCGACCTGAGGCGCTACGGAACCGTGCCCCATGCGGGATTTGGCCTTGGCTTTGAACGGGTCGTCCAGTTTGTGACTGGGATGGCAAACATCCGCGATGTCATTCCGTTCCCCAGGGTACCTGGCTGGGCGGAGTTTTAGTAATTTGAAGCAAGCTCAGATCACGAGTAACAAATTGCCGGGTCACAAACCAGTTGACCCGGCGATCAGAGTTTTCAGTCAAAAAATCGATAATAGACAATACACCAAAGTGCATTGAACGCATCCTTGAGTCCAATCTTTTTCCCTTCCTCGTAGGTTCGCCCCGAGTAGCTAACGGGGACCTCATAAATTCGCCAGCGTGGACTTCGACTCTTGGCAATTTTGGCGGTGACTTCCGGTTCGAACCCAAATCGGTTCGATTTCAGCTGAATGGAATCAAGGACCTCTTTGCGGAATACTTTGTAACAGGTCTCCATATCCGTGAGGTTGAGATCGGTAAAGGTATTCGATAACCGGGTGAGCATTCCGTTTGCGATCGAATGCCAATAAAAGAGGACCCGATGGGTTTCTCCAATGAACCTTGAGCCATATACAACATCCGCTTTTTCATCGAGGATAGGAAATAGGAGCTCCGGGTAATCGGCGGGATCGTATTCGAGGTCCGCATCCTGTACCAAAACCACCGTTCCTTTGGCATGGGCAAATCCGGTCCGAAGTGCCCCTCCTTTGCCGGTGTTTTTTTCGTGAAGAATTACCCGTGTATCTGGACCCTCCAGTGTTTTGAGGAGTTCTCGTGTTCCATCCGTGCTGCAGTCGTCAACAATGACGATTTCCTTCGGAATGGGCGTTTCGCGAACCCGACGCAAAACCTCGGCGATCCAGCGCGATTCGTTGTACACCGGGATAACCACGGAAAGGAGAAATCCCGGAGGAAAAGTCATTATTCCCAGACGCCGACTTTTCGCTGGGCCCAAAATCTCCTTGAGCAAGCAGTCCCTTTCGGATTGGGAAAGGCCTGCCCACTTTTCTCCAATGGGGCCTAGGTAATTTGGGGTGTCCTGTCCAGATTTCACGATTGATCTCCCGATCCTTGGGTTAGAATTAGGTTAAGATGTGACGGTTATTAGGGAAGTGGCGCTCAAAAGGGTACGGCAAATTGGCATGAGCCTCCGGATTCCATTCCTGGGTAAGGATATGGGGCACAATTGACCGAACTAAATTGAGAATTGCCTGCGGCGTCCCGTGGGATTTGTTGGGGGTATTGCCCGATGTCGACAACAAGCAAGGTTTTGGCGGTGCTGAATCTGCTCGCCTTGTTTGCTTATATTTTTCTAGGCTCGACCATATACAGCTATCGAACCGATTGGCAGTACCAGAATTTTCTCATGGACCGAACCCTTAAAGGGCTTCCTCTCAATGAGGATGAGGTCGATGAATTTGGCCAACTCGTGGCGGAGCGACTTGGCACCAAGGATGAGACGCCCCTTAAGACCCTTTTGGCTTCCGCCGGTGGAAACCCTGCGGGCCCAACGCTTCTTGATGAGGTGAAAGCCGTCAAAAACAAAGTTGAAGGACTTTTAAGTGGGCCCGACGCCGGGAAAAATCTCGAAAAATTCCTGATGCCCCTAAGCAACAGCTTGGCTGAGCGCACAGAAATTCTTCAACTCCTTAAAAATCCCAATGATGCCAAAACCCTTGAATCATTGAAGGAACGGGCTGACGGCATTACCTCCGCGGCAATTAACGGCAAGAAAAAATTGGAAGCCGGAGGCGAAAAAAGCCTTAGCCCCGAAGAACATCGCGAAGCCATTGGACGATTCCTTTGGGCTGCCCAAAGTCTGGATGAAGACGCCGGAAGTCCGACCAAAATCAATCGCCTTTTGGTTATGGTTGGCCCCAATGTGGCGATTAATGTACTTACGCAATCGATACGAAACACCGAGGAAATGTTCCGCCAGGTCGATGCAGTCCGCTCTTCGGAACAAGCCAATTTTGTAAAAGCACAATCTACCCTGGTGTCAGACATCCGGGCCCTGGACCTTCTTGAACAGCGAAAGATTGATGAGCGGGACGCTGTCGTCCAAAAATCCGAGGAACAAATTAGCTCCCGCAGGAAACTGCAATCCAACAGGGATGAGCTTCAAAAACAGTTGGCGGAAAAGCGTGAAGAAGCCAACAAGCTTATGACCGATCTGCGCACTCAGGGGAAATCCCTTTATGAGAGCCGGATCAAGGTCTTGGACGCCATTAAAAACATGCAGCAAACCGAAAACGCCATCCGCCAGTTGGAAGGGCTAAAGCCAGCCTCCCAACCGGCTCCCCAAGTCGGCCAATAAGCAAGGGGCACTCATGACCGCTCTTGGAAAATTCCTGGTTTTTTTGACCACCACAGGCGCCCTGCTCCTGGCGGTAATGTCCTATTCCTCATGGGTTACTTCCTACGATTTCACCGATCGGCCAGGCAAGGATGGAGAACCTGACGGAACCTACCTCAAGCGCAAGCAAAAGATTGAGGCAATTCAAAAAAGTGGCCAATTGGGTGCTGTTTCCAAAGCCTATAAGGATTCGGTTAGTCAACTAAATGACTTGGAAAAGAAGCGAACTGCCGCACAGGCGTTTTACGCGGCAGAACTCGTTCATGCTCAAAACGGCGCGACAAAAATCGATCCGGTAAGGGAAGTCGTACTTGGCAACGATGGAGTAGCCATCAATCCGAAGACCCTTTTGCCCACGATGGTTTCCGCAAAAAATGAAAACACCCTCAACCCTGGTAAGGACCGAGTCCTTCAGGCGAAGGTTGTTTATGCGCCCTCCTTCAAAAAGCTGGAGGGGGAAATTGCGGAGGCCCACAAAGCGGTAAACGAAGAGACGAAAAAGATCGTTGCCCTAAGCAACGAAATTTCCAACCAGGGGGGCCAAAAAGGTTTGGTTACCCGAAATGCTGAAGAGCTGGAAAAAATCGCACTTCTCAAAGTTGAACTTTTCGCCATGCGTGGAAACTTGATCAATATCGCAGCCGACCTGTTTATGAATCAAAAGCGCGTGAAGCAACTAAACGACAGAATGAGCGAACTAGGAAAGATAAGCGAACCCCAGCCCACCAAGCCCTAGGATTTTTTCCCCCTTTGGTTAAATCCGTATTGACACGGGTACCAACAATACCGCATGAAAGCCTTTAGGAAGGGCTTGCCCATGGCTTTGAATCCATGGCCCAATCCCACATGCGGGGGCGAATGATCATGACTGCCGTTGGAAAAATTATGGCTTTCCTCGTGCTGGTTCTCAGCATTGGGGTTTTCGGTATGTCAATTTTTGTCCACTCGCTATGGTCCGACCTACGCGGTGAGTTTGACAAACTCAAAAAGAACTATGATGTCCTCCAGGCCAGCCGCTCGGCCTACGAGGAGGAGTCAAAAGAACGCAAAGTTCAGTCAGACCGCGTCAAGAACGAGGCGAAGGCCAAAGATGACCGGATTGCCAAGCTGACCACTGATTTGAATGGCGCACAAACCACTATCGTAACTCTCAACTCCAGCGCGGCCAATCAACAGGCTCAGTTCAAACAGACCTTGGAACAGGCCAAAGCCGAAAACGATGCCCGCCAAAAACAATTTGACGAAATCCGGGGAACTTTGGAAAAGGAACAAACCGCCAATGTAAGCCTTGCCAAGGAGCGTGACGATATGCGTCAACGCGAAGTTGCAGCTCAAATCGAGGCTAAAAATCTTCGCGACCGCTTCGGCCAAATGGAAAAGCAGCTTCGGGAAATGACCAAGCAGATGGATAACTCCAAATCGACAACCATTGTCGGTGCGGGGCGTCCCGGCGCGGGTCGTGATCGCAATCCTCCCATGGATAATGTTGAGGGAGAGGTCAAATCGACAGATGCCACCGGCCTTTTGAGGCTTTCCATCGGTAGCGACCAAGGCCTCCAAAGGGGTCACACACTGGAACTCTTCCGCCTCAATCTCCAAAACCCAGGCCAATCAAAGTATCTCGGTTCCATTCGCGTACTTGAGGTTTCCAATCATGAGGCGGTAGGCGAGCCCGTTCGGGCCCTTGCGGATCGCGCAAAGGTCGGAGATCGAGTGGCGAGCCGCATCCTCGGCGACCGATAACAAAGACAGGGACATGTTTCCCGGAGGACATGGGTCATGGCGAAAAAGCGGCAAGTTGGTGTAAAACCCAAGGACAACGCCTACACAGTGCTTTTGGCGATTGCTCTCCTGGCTCAAATCGTCGGGATCACTTTCCTGACGCTGGATTACCTGAACATGAAGGACCCGCCAAAAGCTCCTCCTCCACCCAAGTTGACGGCTGAGGGCTAGTGATCGGCTTGGAACACAAAGTTTCGAGCACGAATTTGGTTGGTATTTCGGTCAATTTTTCTGATCGCCTTTTGCCTCCCTAAAATCAGATGGGGAGGCTTTTTATATGGCTCGTGTCGTTGTTGCGATGAGCGGTGGGGTGGATAGCTCCGTTACCGCATGGCTTTTGAAGGAACAGGGGCACGAGGTTATCGGCCTCTTTATGCGCACAGGCGTTGAAGCTCCACCTCCCTCAACCGATGAAAACTGCTCTGTGGAAAGCCCGAACTCCGACCGAAAAAAAGGTTGCTGTTCGGCCTCGGATGCCCGGGATGCCCGCAGAATCGCAGACCAACTCGACATCCCGTTCTACTCTGTCGATTTTTCGGGTGATTTTTCCAGCCTGATGGACCTTTTTGCAGACGAATACCTCCGCGGACGCACGCCCAACCCTTGCGTGGTCTGCAACAGCCGACTCAAATTTGGAACACTCTGGAGCCAGGCCAAAGCCCTTGAAGCGGATTACCTCGCTACAGGCCACTATGTGCGCCGAACCGATGGACCGAGTGGCCCGGAATTGCATGTAGCCCATGACCTCAACAAGGATCAGTCCTATGTCCTTTTCGGGTTAAAAAGGGAAATCCTCGGGGGTTTAATGTTCCCACTCGGGGACCTGACCAAACCCGAGGTGCGGGAGATTGCCGCCAAGGCGGGGTTCTCCTCCGTTGCATCCAAGCCCGATAGTGTCGAAATCTGCTTCGTACCCGATCATGACCATGCCCGTTTTGTCCGGGAAAGGCGACCGAACTCGGCCGTCCCGGGAAACATCATTGACGAATCCGGCAAAAAGCTCGGAGAACATACGGGAATCGAACGATTTACCGTGGGACAACGAAAGGGACTCCAGCTTGCGATGGGGTCTCCCCGCTATGTGCTGAAGGTCATCCCCGAAACCCATGAGGTGGTGATCGGCGAACGGCCTGGACTATTTTCGCGTGGATTGCTCGCATCAAGACTTAACTGGTTTGTCGACCTTCCCGAGGGAAATTTTGCCTGCCAGGCCCGGATCCGCCATCGCCACACCCCTGCACGCTCCGCAGCCCGGGTCCGGCCGGATGGAAACCTTGAAGTCCGATTTGACGAACCACAATCAGCGGTTACGCCAGGCCAATCCGTGGTCCTGTATTTGGGCACCAAAGTCCTGGGTGGGGCATGGATTGATGAGGCCCTTTCGGATGGGTATTTTTGCAAAAAGGAAGAAGCCAACATACCTTCCTCCCCCATGGAAAATAGTCTTGTTCAATCCCAAACTCCTCAACCAGCCTCAGTGGGCCCGACGGGGAGCTTTGCGTGAAATCGTGTCGGCGAGGATTCCTGGCGGGGATTCCCGGCCTTTTGGCTTGGGGTACGGCCTGTCAACGGGAGGTTTCCTCCAACCCGGAAAGGTCCCTTCTGGCTACAACCGGATTGGTCGCGGATCTTGTCAGGAAAATTGCCGGCCCTTGGTGGGAAGTCCAGTCCCTTATGGGGCCGGGGATTGACCCCCATACCTTTGAACCGAGCTATGGCGCCCTACGCCGCCTGACTTCCGCGAAAATGGTCTTTTTCCATGGACTTCACCTCGAAGGGAAAATGGCCGAGGTGCTTCATAGGCTTGAGGAGCGTGAGCCTTCCCGTTATCACGCCGTTACCTCGCAAATTCCCGCCTCAAGAATCCTCGGGGAAAGCCTTGAGTCCCCCGATCCTCATGTCTGGATGGATGCGGTCCTCTGGTCGGAATGTCTTGGTCCGATCACAAAAGCCCTTTGTGAAGCCGATCCTGAGAACGCACGGGACTATCTCATTCGTCACGCTGAGACGCTTGATTCCATGGTTCGTCTGGACGATCAAATTCGCCGGCTTGTCTTGTCCATTCCACCCCAAAAACGGATCCTGGTAACAGCCCATGATGCGTTCGCCTATTTCGGCCGCGCATATGGCTTTCGTGTGGAAGGGGTTCAAGGAATAAGCACCGCCACCGAGGCGACCCTCAATCGGCTTGAGGAAGTTGCGGATATCCTCGTCGAAAACAAAATTGGCGCTGTGTTTCTTGAGTCGTCTGTCAATCCAAGAACCCTCACAAAGATCCGCGAAATCGCCAAAAGACTCGACCACAATTCCCATGTGGCCGCGGGCGGAACACTCTATTCGGACTCTCTGGGTGATCCGGGCAGCGGCGCGGAAACCCACAAAGGCATGATGCTTGCCAATGTTCAAACTTTGGTGGAGGCCCTTCGTTGAGCACCCCCGCAATCGAAATTGAAGACTTGACGGTCGCTTATGGGGAAAGGCCCGCTCTTTGGGATATCGACCTTAAGGTTCCCACCGGAGTGATGATGGGCCTGATCGGCCCCAACGGCGCTGGCAAATCCACCCTGATCAAAACCGTCATGGGGCTGATCAAACCCGCGGCAGGAACTGTTCGTATTTTCGGAAAACCCTTATCCGAAACAGGTTCCAGGGTCGCTTATGTTCCCCAGCGAAGTAGTGTCGATTGGGATTTTCCAGCCACAGTTATGGATGTGGCCCTGATGGGGTGCTTTGGCCGCCTGGGTTGGCTTGGGCGTCCCAAAAGCATTGACCGCCAAACTGCTCGGGAAGCCCTTGCCCGGGTCGGGATCTCAAACCTTGCAACCCGCCCCGTCCATCAGCTTTCCGGAGGCCAGCAGCAGCGAGTTTTCCTTGCCAGGGCGCTGGTTCAAAAGGCGGAGCTCTATCTGCTTGACGAACCCTTCCAGGGGGTCGATGCCGCCACAGAATCGCTTATTTTGGACCTTTTAAGAACCATTCGTTCCGAGGGAGGAACGGTGGTGGTTGTCCACCACGACCTCCAGACCGTCGCAGACCGCTTTGATCAGGCGGCCTTGCTCAAAGTCAAATTGTTGGCCTCAGGGCCCGTGGACGAAGTGATGACCCCCGAACTCCTCCAGAAGGCCTATGGGTCGAGTGGAGCGGGCCTGGTTACCTCCCGGGATGGACACCCATGAACCCATTGAACCTGTGGGAAATCACCCCGGGACTGGCAACGGTGGTCCTTGGCACAGCCCTTTTGGGATTGGCAACCGGGGCCCTGGGAAGCCTCGCAGTGCTCCGGCGCAATAGTCTCATGGGCGACGCATTGTCACACGCCGCCTATCCGGGACTTTTAGCTGGTTTCCTCCTAAGTGGAACCAAGTCTGTCGCCATGATGGTCCTGGGCGCCTCCATCTTTGCGGCTTTGGCACAGTGGCTCACCGGCTTATTGATTCGCAGCACCCGGGTTCGTCCTGATGCGGCATTGGCATTGGTGATGGGCTGTTTCTTTGGTTTTGGAATGATCCTCCAAAGTCACCTTCAACAAAATCCAAGCGCGGCACAGGCTGGGCTGAAGGACTACCTTTTTGGCCAGGCCGGGCTTCTCCTGGAAGAGGATATCGCACTTTTGGCAGCATTGGCATTGCTTGTCCTTGTGGCTCTTGTAATGGGTTGGTCACGCTGGAAAATCATAACTTTCGACCGGGCCCATGCGGTCAGCCTTGGGATCAATGTCTTCTTTTGGGATGTCCTTTACAACTTTTTGTTCATACTTTCCGTGGTAATCGGTCTTCAGGTTGCGGGTGTTGTCCTAATGAGCGCGCTCTTGATCATGCCGGGTTGCGCCGCCCGTTATTGGACCAAGCGGATGAGCACTATGGTCACGCTTGCCGGAGCAAGCGGGGCCATTCTGGGTGTTGGAGGAACATTTGCCTCGGACCAACTCTCCTGGCCGCCTGGTCCAACCATTGTGCTTTTGGGATTTGCCTGGCTGATTATCAGCTTTTTCGTTCGGGATATCCGCAAAAAGCGAAACCAATATTCAGGCAATTCCGCCAAAATTTCCGATGCGCTTCACCTCGGCGGCGTGGGGGCAAACTGATTGCCATGAACAATTTTCCCGACATAGCCGACCTCCAAACCCTTTTGGTGGCATGCCTTGGCGCTGTGGCATGCGCCCTGGGGGGCGCTTTTCTTGTGTTAAGGCGCCTGAGCCTTTTGGCCGACGCAATCAGTCACAGCATCCTTCTGGGAATCGTCCTGGCCTGGATATTGGTCAGGGATCTCGGCTCTCCCTTTTTGCTATTGGGCGCGACCGCCTCGGGAGTGTTCGCTGTCTGGTTGGTGGAATGGTTTCAGCAACGGGCTGGTATCAAGGAAGATGCCGCAATGGGGCTCGTCTTCCCGGCTCTTTTTTCCGCCGCCGTGGTCCTGATCAGTCAATTGGCGCACAGTGTCCATCTCGATACCGACGCGGTGATCAATGGGCGGCTGGAACTGGCTTTTTTGGATCCGCTCATCGTGGGAAATACACCTATTGGGCCCCGTTCCGCGTGGATATTGGGCGGATTGGTTGCGCTTCAACTGATCCTGCTTGCCATTTTTTTTCATCCACTTCGAATTGTCTGGTTTGATCCGGCATTTGCCGCCTCGATCGGAATATCGCCCGTGCTTTTTCACTGGTGTGTCACAACAACAGCCTCTTTAACATGTGTTTCCGCCTTTGATGCACTTGGATCGATCCTGGTTGTGGCACTGATGGTTGGTCCGGCATCATCGGCTTTGCTTTGGGCCCGGCAACTTTCGGGAGTCCTTGTACTTTCGGTGCTATTTGCTTTGGTTTCCGCCACGCTTGGGTTTGTCACCGGGGCAATCCTGGATGTATCGCTGTCGGGCATGATTGCTGTTTGCACAGGAGTGGTTTTTGGAATCAGTTGGTTTGCGGCACCCGAGGATGGGTTGGTGGCCCAATGGGCGCGAAAACGACGCCAGGTACTCGAATTCCGGATTGGTTTATTGTTGGTCCATTTGAGCACGCACGAGGATGGGCCAGATAGCGACGAGGAGTGCCGCTATGATCGTTTGACCTCCCACCTGAAATGGCCGGAAACACTCGTGACGGATGTAACCAGTGACGCCCTCAGGCGTGAACTTCTCATCGAAGAGAAGGGCCTTTTGCGCTGCACGCTTCGTGGCCGCGATTTGGCCAAACACCTTTCAAGCAATTGAGGATCTCAGGGTTTCCGGACACTTGCTCAGGGTGCTATTACAAAAACCATACCCGAATAGCGTGAGCCGCCTGGACCATTACTCCTCAAAGCTCCCGGTTCTTTTTTGTCCGGACCAATCGACCAAAGGATTAGGGTGCCAGGAACGAGCGGGATTTCCATCTGCCCGGAATCAGGCACTTGTAGACTATCCGCAAATCCACCCATACCTGCCGAAGCGCCTGGAGGCATACCAGCGACGGCCATACCCGGGGCACTATATCCTTCACCTGCTCCTGCGTGCCTATCTGAGCCCGATTTGTCCGGCGCCACTTTCAAAGGCTGGACCGCCTCGAAAATCCGGAAGCCGAAATCCGCCTGAGAGTAGGAATCTTTGGGAACCTCCTTGAGATACGCGGGAGACAGTTCGTTCAATGCCTTGGGCCAAGAACCTTTGGTGACGCGAAAACGCTTTAGAGCGATGGCGGTTTTGGCAAGATCATTAATTGTCTCAATCACCTGGCTTCGTTGTTCAATGGAAAGGAACTTATTCGGTCTCTTTGAGTTCCATGTGTTGAGGTGCCAAAAAGGAATCAAGTCCAGATCGTAATCATATTGTTCCTGGGACCCAAATCGGTCGGTGGGAGGATTGGAGGAGAACCAGTAATTGATCAACTTCCGGGACCTCTCCATTTCCCAGGGAGCCGAGAGAGCCAAATCCACCATCTGCCAATAGGCGGCAATCCATGGCTTTTCCGCAATATGTGGTCCAGAAGAATAGATTTTGCGCCAAATGCTTTTGTTTTGATTGGATTTCCGGGAAATCCAAAACCCGATTTCCCTGGTCATCGGTTTTACTTTTTTGATTCGGGCACCCGCTTTTTTCAAAACACCGGCCAAAGCAGCCAAACCTGCCTCGGTGGGTTTGTTATGCATTAAATGATAATCGATCATCTGATACGCAAATCGTTCCAGTAAATCCCCATTATTAAAATCTGGTTCGTGCGATTTGTGCCTAAGGCATTCACCCAAATAGAGGATCCTTTCAATCTCATTGGCAAATTTTTCCTCCGAACCTTTTGTACCACGGGAAACTTCCCAAAGAGCGGAAATGCCACGGGATTGCATTTGCATATTAAAATTTTGTGACTGATATAGCCAAACCAGGGGCTCTGAAACTACCCGATCAGCCTGATTAGCCCCGAAAAAGGTGAACAATTCATCGGGCACTTTCCATTCCCCCGCCAACTCTCCGGAGTTTTTGGGAGCGACTTCCTTCAGATATCGAATTACCTTCTCAGGCCAGCCGGAAACGGGAATGTTCAACAGGGTTTCGGTGCTTTCGGGCAGGAATTGAAATTGTGCGTTCGGACCAATTCCCCTTCGATTGTCCACCAAGTGACGACGGACCTCATCTTCCAATTTTGGATTTTCATTCTTGATTGCCTGGGAAATCTCATCGAGGGAAAAGGGATCCTCGGCTTGGCCCCTTGCGGGATACAATCTGCTTAAAATCCCAAAACCACAAAAGAGGCCCACACAAACCACCATCAAGCCAAATGATGTTGGTCCCGCCGTCGAAAGGTATTGGCTGACAAACCCCCGATAAAGATATCTTCCCAAGCCCCAATACACCGCGACCAGCCCAAGGACCCATAAAAGGGAAAGTCCACCCCCTACAAGCGCGGGAATCCAAACCAATGAGACAAGTGCACCCATACCCCAGGAAACAACGAAAGCGACAACAGAATTTTCCAGGAAAAAACTGCACCAAAGGGCGGTTCCAAAGCCTGCGCAAAACCAAAGGCAAATATAAGAGGCAACTGGAATGTACTGACCAATTCCTGGCCAAAATATCTCAAGAACTTGTTGATCCGGCCCTTGATAAATAATCCCCCTGTATGTTGCGGCAATACCCAATGGCAAAATGGGGACAATATTCACAACCAAACCCAGTAGGAAAGCTGGAATCGCCCGAAGATCCAAAAGAAATGGCCGAAAGGCTCTCATCGATCCATGTAGCTGGCCAGGGCCGTTTTGATCCTTTGCCAAGACACAAAGCCCGCTAACCACCCCAATGGAAAGACTCCAAATGGGCCAAACCAGAAATGATTCCGGGAGCATAAATCCAAGAACAAGACCAATTGCGGTCATGATCAGTAAAGGACGCGACTGTCCCTGTCCCGAAAGCCAAAAGAGCCTTAGGGCAGCTTTTACAATGGAATTTTGTGTGACTTTAGGAATCCCAAATTGACGGGAAATCTCAATAAAAACCCAAAACAAAGGCAAGACAATGGATACTGCCAAACCGGAAATCAAATAAAAGTTACCCATGGCAACGGAAAGGGCTCGCTCGGCCCGGAATGTTTTGGCAAGCATGTCCACGAGGAATGCAAGGAACATATCCATTACAAGGATCGAAAGGCCCGCCGCGATCAATCCCAAAAGACCGTTACCAAATCCTCCAAAAACCGTCCGCGAACGGTGTACTCCCCATTGGCCCCACCCCGTTCCCATCAAACTGACAACCAGAAGGAAGACCACAGTTACCGGTTCAACCAGGTTTTCCTTTGGTGCATAGACCAAAAGCCAAAAAACACCCCACGCCCCCACAAGGGCCAATTGGGAGAGCATTGCAAAAACATTTCTTGCCAACCAGATTTTCCAGAAAGGCTCGGGAAGCGAATCCAACCAGGCCGATACCCCATTTTCCTTGTCCGAACCCAAAAAAAGCGACCCCAACAAAAGGGCAATTCCGGGTGCCAAAAGGAGAATGCATAATCCCGTCGCCTGGCCTGTGCGCATCGGCGTATTGCCGGGTTCAAAACCCATCAGGGCTCCGACACCGATCATTAACCCGATTCCGCCAACACATAGCGTTAGCAAGGTGGGGAGATGCTCACGGGTGTCCTTCCAAAGAAGTGAACGGATCATACTACCGCCTCCTCTTGGGCACCCAAAAGCACCTCGTACATCTCTTCCAAACCAATCGGTTCAAACCCGTGGTCCGCGTTGATTTCGGCGGTTTCATGACGAAGCACGATCCATTCCGACCAAGGGCCATCTTTTCCCTGACGGAGGATTTTCCCAACAGAGGAAATATTAAAAGCAGGCTCTCCACGCTGCCTGAGTCGGACCAACCGTCTTTTCAGATCGTCCATAGACTGATTCAAAATCACCCGGCCACCCTCTATGAACACAATCTGACTCGCAACCCTTTCGACCTCGGCAAGATTGTGGCTGCTGATCAGAACCGTCTTTCCCTCTCCTGCCAAATCCACCATCCCGGAAAGGAAATCTCGCCGAGTGAACAAGTCCAGTCCACTTGTCGGCTCATCAAGCAAAAGCACCTTCGGACCCATGGCCAAGGCAAGGGCCAAGGCAACCTTGGCGTATCCACCCTTGGACAAGGCGGACAGCTTTACGGAGGAATCGAGTTTAAGTCGTTGGCAAACCTTCTGAAAATTCGCCTCAAATCCTGGTGGATAAAAACCCGAAGCGAACCAACCCGTGTTGGCCACAGTCATCCAGTCGTAGAATTTTGGCTTTTCGGCAACATAAGCAACCTGCAAGCGAAGTTCACTCGCTCCTTTCCAGGGGTCCAGGCCCAAAAGTGAGGCCGATCCTGAATCGGGTTGCTGCAAACCGGCAAGGATTTTCATCAGGGTGGATTTCCCCGCCCCATTAGCGCCTAATAGCGCGCAGACCGAACCAGCGGGAACGGCAAGGTCAACCGAATCAAGGGCCAACTTACCCTTGTACGATTTGCGAAGGTTTGTAATTTCGATGGCATTGGACATGACTTATTCCGCTCCCATTTGGTTCATGATTTCCCTGACCAACCGCACCAGATCGGCCCGGCTCATCCCCGCCTGTTCCGCTTCTACAAACAATTCGCGCACCCGATCGCCTAGAAGGCTTTCCCGTTTTTCCTTGCAAATCCGGGGAGCATCCGCGGTAACCTCCATGCCGATTCCACGACGGGCCACAATAATCCCGGCCCGTTCCAACTCGCCGTAGGCATGAACGATCGTATTGGGGTGAACCAAAATGCGTTGGGCCATGTCCCGCACACTGGGAATTCGCTCGCCTGTGGCTGGATCGCCCGCCGCTATGCGGTAAATCCAGTAGCGCTCTATCTGTTCAAAGATGGGCACCCGTGAATCGGGACTAAGGTTAAGTGCCATTCGCAATCCTCCGTGTACCACAATTCTAGCACACTAGTATTCGCAGTCAATCCCATTTTCCCCGTGGATTCCTATCGTTACCCAATGAGTACCTCATCACAACCTGCTGATCAAACACCTTTCCCCACCCGCGAGGAACTCGCCTTCGAGTTCCTGGGCAAACTCCCTTTTACACCATATCCCGTTCAAGAGGAGGCCATTCTCGGATGGTATTCGACCGACCAGGGAGTCCTTGTCTGCGCACCTACAGGCACGGGAAAAACCCTCATCGCCGAATCCGCCATCTATGAAGCGCTCAAACTTGGCAAATCGCTTTACTACACGACACCCCTTATTGCTCTGACCGATCAAAAACTTGAGGAACTGCGCGCTACTGTCGCCCGTTGGGGCTACGGCCCCGAATCGGTTGGACTTGTTACAGGCAATCGATCGATCAATCCCAAGGCCCCCATCCTGGTTGTCGTCGCCGAAATCCTTCTGAATCGTCTCCTACACCCCTCCGCCTTTCCCATGGGTGATGTCCATGGTGTGGTAATGGATGAATTCCACAACTTCGCGGACCAGGAACGGGGAATTGTTTGGGAGCTTTCGCTGGCTCTACTCCCGCCCACCGTGCGACTTATGCTTTTGTCGGCGACAGTTGGTAATGCGGGGGAATTCCTCAATTGGCTAAGCCGTTGTCATAATCGCAAGCTAGAATTGGTCGAAGGTCGTGAACGAAAAGTTCCTTTGAGCTTCCACTTTGTAGCCGATGAGTTCCTCCAGGACCACATGGAATGGATGGCCAAAGGGGAAGGCGACCAGCGAAAAACCCCTGCTCTTGTGTTTTGTTTTCAGCGTGACGCCTGTTGGAGCACCGGCGAGATTCTCAAAGGCCAGGATGTCCTCGCGCCGGGAACCCGGGATCCCCTGTTGACCGAGCTTGCCAAGCATGAATGGACACAGGGAGCAGGCCCCAAGTTGATCCAAATGCTTCGCCGCGGTGTGGGAGTACACCATGCCGGAGTCCTTCCCCGCTACAGAAAAATTGTCGAGGATCTTTTCCAGCGCAAATTGCTATCCGTTGTGGTTTGCACCGAAACCCTTGCCGCAGGGATCAATCTTCCAGCCCGCAGCGTTGTCCTGACCAGCCTGGTGAAAGGGCCAATGGGAAAACACAAATTGATGGATGCCTCAAGCGCCCAACAAATATTCGGGCGCGCGGGACGACCACAATTTGATGACAAGGGCTTCGTATTTGCCATGGCCCATGAGGACGATGTGCGGATGACCCGCTGGAAGCGGAAAATGGATGGCATACCCGAGGACACAAAGGATCCCGGCCTCATGCGCCAACGAAAAGAACTCAAACGCAAAAAACCCGACCGCAATGACAGACAACTTTATTGGACAGACAATCAGTTCCTCCAACTGCAACAAGCGGCACCCACAAGGCTATATAGCAAGGGCCCACTCCCCTGGCGCCTTTTGGCATACCTGCTGGAGATCTCCCCGGAAATAGGAAAGATCCGGACCGTCATCCGAAAGAGGCTTCTGGACGCGCCCCGAATTGCCGCCCAGGAAATTGAACTCAACAAAAGGTTGCTAGTCCTTCACGAGCATGGCTTCATCAAACTCGTCCCCGAGCCACCGGTTCGGGGGCCTGAAGATCCGTTTCCCAAGGAACCAGCTTCAGCCGACTTTGCACACCCCACGGAAAAGCTCAAATCGATGCTCCACTTCCGGAGTATCCATCCCCTTTATGGCGTCTTTCTGCTCGACTTTCTACCCAAGGCATCCCCCGAGGAGATTATTCAGATCCTCGAAAGCCTATTGGAACTTTCGCCTACACTCGGCAAATCGGTTCGTGTCCCATGGGGAGACCGGATGCCCCCAGGCCCCATGGCGACGGAACTCCTCGATCCCGAATTGGTCCAGCGCGGACTCATTCGCTCCACCGCTCCGGAAGGCGAGGAGGATGAAGAAGCGGATGTTCCCTTTGATCCAGATAATAGGCCACCCCATTTGGCCGAAAAAATGGCAATGCTTTTCGAGGCCCGCCACGAAGGAGTTCCTGACCTTCATGTTCACGCTGTTTGGGCGGCCGGAGAGTTGTTGTTGGGTTATGGTGGCAACTTCAACATGTATGTTCGCAACTGTGACCTTGTTCGCCAGGAAGGGATGATCTTCCGACACATTCTCCGGATGATTCTCCTTTGCGAAGAGTTCGATGCCGCCGCGGAAACGCGCGAGGATGCGGCCGGATGGCGCGAGATTCTTGCCGATATCGCCACCAAACTGGCCAAAGCCTGTTCCACTGTGGATCCCACCTGCACAGAAGAGGTCCTTGTTACCCAGCCTAACACCGATGTCATTGAAACGGAAATTGCTCCTCCGGCGGATAAGACCAAACTGCTTCGTGAACGGATCAAAGCCACCTTTGGTGCAGGCCTGGAGGATTAACCCAAGAACCGACTCTTGCCTATTTTCACAAATAGTCACTCCCGCCCAAGCCCCGGGCTAAGGCCGCAAAGTTGCTCAAGGGCCCAATTCCCCTTTTTCCTCCCCCTGTCTCTTGCCCCATGCCCCGCCCATGGAACAGAATGGGCCAATCGGTGAATTCAAAGAATCTGGGCAGGGAGGCTCAGCAGATGACGGGCACGGTTTCAGAACAGTCGAATCCTTCCTGGTGGCAAAATAACGCCTCACGAGTAATTCTTTCCGGCTTCGTCGTTTTCCTTTTGCTCCTTAGTGTCAAATATACCTTCAAGGCATTCGAATCCCGCTCCGCCATCCAAAGGTGGCAGCCCCAGCTTCTCGATCTTGATCAAGGCGAAGACATCGCCCGCAAATACCAATATCCCAACCCGCCCGTCATGGCGGTGCTCCTTTATCCACTCGCCAAGATGCCGCCTGTGGCAATGGCCCTGACCTGGTATTACGCCAAGGTCGCGATGGCTTTTCTTGCGGTTTTGTGGACCTGGCAAATGGTGGAAGGGTCGAACAAACTACCCTGGTGGAGCCTGCTTTTGGCAATTGGCCTTTCGCTCAGGCCAATCATAGGCGACCTCCAACACGGCAATGTCAATCTCCTCATCCTGCTTTTGTGCGTGTGGAGTCTCAAATTATGGATGGGAGGCAGGGATGTCGCTGCCGGGATCGTGATGGCTTTGGCGGTTTCGTGCAAAGTTACCCCTGCCCTGTTCATTTACTATTTCCTGCTCAAGCGCTCCTGGTGGACAATGGTGGGTGGAGCCATCGGCCTTGCCCTTTTCCTTTATCCCGGTTTTGTTCCAGCGGCGGTACTCGGTTGGGATGCCAATCAGACCCAGCTCTTTTCCTGGTTTGATGAAATGGTCAAGCCTTTTGTCATCGAGGGGAAAGTCACTCCCGAACATAACAACCAATCGGTCCCCGGACTTTTGTTCCGGCTTTTAAGCCACTTCCCTTCGTTTACCACCTATGTCGATGGGGTTTACACTCCGGTGGAATACCACAACTTCCTCAATTTGGATCCGGTTATTACCAAGCGTATTGTACAAGCCACGATGCTCCTTTTTGCCGCAATGATGGTCCTTTGGTGCCGCAATTCCCGGTCACAAGCCCAAACCGATGCAGCCACCCGCACCGCAATTGTCGCGGAATTTGGCTTGGTGATGCTTGGGATGCTCATTTTCAGCGAAAGGACCTGGAAGCATCACGCCGTAACACTTCTTGTACCCTGGATCGCGCTTTCGGCCCGCATGGCACAGATACCCACCTGGAACCTTGAGCGAAAATTCCTGGTTGCCGTGGCCGTTCTTGGCACAATTCTCATGAGCCTAACCAGCACAGGGCTTTTGCCAGACCGTTTCGCCAAACTTGGCCAAGTCTATGGCGGTTTCACTTTCGCATTTCTGCTAATTTCCTGGGGAATGTTTGTCATCATGACCAGCCCACGACAGGCAAAAACCTGAGTCCCGACCTCCCCTCAAAAGCAATAGATTTCATAAAGGTGAAGGATCCTGCGGGTTCCTTCGCCTTTTTCAATTTGCAATGGCCCGGTCCTGGGATACCAGCGCCTTACGCCAATTCATGGTGTAATGGCTCGCCCATGAATCCTTCATCCCTACACAATTCTCTGTTGAGCTTTCCTGCCAGATTTGGCCTTACTCCGACCAGAGCCCTTGCCGAGGCAACCTGACCCGCCTGTTTCCGTTGATTTGTGCCGAGCCAATCCAGCAGCAAGTCTCATCCCTACAGTTTCACACCCGGGACTTCGACCAAATGACAAGGAAAAACACCATGCGATTTCTCCCCTATTTGCTGGTTTGCTTTGTAGTCTTGCCTTTTACCCAAACAAAGGCCAACGCGCAGGTTATCAAACAAAACATCCCCTATGCCAAACCCGGTCATGAACGGCAGGTGCTCGATATTTACGCTCCGGAAAAAGCCAAAGATCTTCCGGTGGTTTTTTGGATTCACGGAGGAGGGTGGCAAACAGGCGACAAATCGGACATTCAAATCAAACCAAAGGTCTTCATGGAAAAAGGGTTTGTCTTTGTTTCAACCAACTATCGCCTTTTGCCCCATGTGGACATGGAAACAATTATCCGTGACATCGCCAAATCCATTCGTTGGGTCAATGACCACATCGGGGAATATGGAGGTGATCCGAATCGGATTTTGGTCATAGGGCACTCGGCCGGAGCCCAGCTTGCAGCCCTGGTTTGTATCGATGAACGCTATCTGAAAGCGGAAGGATTGAATCTCTCCATCATCAAAGGTTGCGTGCCGGTCGACGGGGACACCTTTGATATTCCCGCCATAATCGAAACCGCCGAAACCCGTCGCAGGGTTCACGGACTACCCCAGGCAAAGTTTGGGCACCGAGAAAAATTCGGCAACACCCCGGCCAGGCACATCGATTTTTCCGCGGTCACGCATGTTGCCAAAAACAAAAATATTCCACCATTTTTTATTCTCCATGTTGCTGATCATCCGGACACGACCGCCCAGGCCCAGCGTTTGGGAAACACACTCAAAGGTGCCGGCATCGCAAACACGGTTTTTGGCGCGAGAGAAACAACCCATTCAAAGGTCAATGCGGATATCGGTCTTCCCAATGACCCGGCATCAAAAGCCCTTTTTGATTTTGTGGCCAATTCGCTAAAAAACTGATCGCCAAATCAGGTCGATTCCGGTTCAATCCGCCCCGTAGTCAACCTCCGTAGTCAACCTCCATCCACGAAAAAACCCCGGTGAAGACTGGCGGTCTTCACCGGGGCATCCTTGGCATCCCGACCGACGCTCAGGAATTAGGGATTGTTGGGGAAGGTGGGCTT
>CAMBMH010000024.1 GCA_945868575.1 Singulisphaera sp. GP187
GAGAAAGGCTGTTGAAGCAAGAGGCAAAAAAGCGTTGCCAGACCCAAACGGGTACCGAATCCCAAAAAGGTTGAAGTCGGAAGAGCCTTGGGAAAAGGGAGAAAACCGAGGCAGATTCCCAAAAATGCCAGAGCCAGGATTTGCAGCGAATCGAGAAGTTGCAGGGATTTGACCTTGAGAGAGGTGGCTTGGGTTGGTTTTTGGGGAAATACCGCGATCCCCTGACCGTCCCAAAGGTAGAGCAACTCATCCAGCGAGAGGAGTTCCTCCCCGTTGGGCGGATTGAACAGTTTGGCTTTTCCTTCTTCGAGGCCCAAAAAGAGAACCCAATGGGCGTGAGCGTCTGTCGTGCCATCGCGGCGCACATGAAGGATGCAGGGGGTTTCCAGTGCGATCAAACCGGAAGGGGTCAACCCCTTGAGGGGGAGCGTAAAGGCGCCATGATCCTCCAGCGCCCGGATCAGTTCGGCCATGCTGCTTCCCTTGAGGGAGCCGACATACTTTGAAGAGGCCATATCGGAATAGGGGGCTTCAAGACCAAGTGTCTTGAGGGCTGCCATGGCGCAATAAATTCCACAGTTGGGGCCAAGACTATAATCTTCGACTTCGGCTTTGCCCAGTGGAATGTTTGGCTGTGATGGTTCCTGACCCTTGGTTCCAAATGGAATCAGGGCCGCAGTCATAAGGGACAGAATCGTCCCTGTCATGAGGTGCGAATAGGCTGGGCGTTTCATGTGGCTTGGGGCCTCCATCGTTTCCAGAGGAAGAGCCCCAAGGCGGTGGAAAGGATTAAGGGAACCAGGATCAATGTGAGTCGTTGCCAAAAACCCGGTGAACCAAAAACGGTTTGGCTGATTTTGTTGAGAAACTTGTGATTGGCAGAGAGGACCAGTTGTCCCTCTTCGAGGTGGTACGCAATCTGGGGGTGAGAGGATAAATGGAAGGGGGTACCATTTTTTGCGGTGGAGGAAATCACCATTTTGCTGTTCATGGAGCGGGAAAAGGGCTCCACAACAGTATAATTAATTTGGCAATTATCAAACATTTCATGGTGTTCCGAACCCGCGATTCCGGAATCGGTTTGAAGGAGTCGCACCTGTAGGGGAATTTGAAAACGGGTTTCCTTGGAATCATAAGTGTAAATAAAAGTGGTTTTGATATTGGAGGTTTTATAGTTCATTTCCTTTTGGGAAACTTCCACCGTTTCGCCAGTCGATTGAAGGGACTTGTTTGTTAAAAGTGTTTCCGCCTTGAGTGGCCTAAACCGGACAGGATCGACCCAAATTTTCACCTGGCCCCATGGGGATGTAAGTACCAGCAAGTGGCAGGCTGCACCTTCCAGGGATTCTTCCTTCATTTCGGATTTGCTGATCTGAAGCAGTTCCTCGAACGAATAACAGGGGTTTTGAGTCATTTTTACGACGGTAAATGCATAGTTTCCGGTTAATGGGGCTAGGGGTTTGTTGATATAAACCCGTTTGAAACCGAGGAGATCGTTATTATTTTCGAATAAGATTCCCATGCCAATTTGAAACTGGCCGGTTTTTGGATCGTTGTTGATATTGAAAAGACCCGATTCATTTTTGTAGTATTCGAATTCGTGTACATTTTCGTTTTTAACCTTGTCCGTTTCGTTTTGTGATTCCACCAGCTTTTCAAAATATTTTAATTTTTCGCCATTCTTAAAGAACTCAAATACACTTTTGCTGGTGTATTTAAATGGCCCAGCAGAGGAATGAAGTTCCCCTTTGATATGGAGATCTTCCATGGACTGAAAGTGTTGAAGGAGTTTCCGGGAAACTCCTTCAACATCTTGTTGACCCAAAGCAAAAAAAATAAGGACGGAAAGTATATGCATGGTTTGACCAAAGTAATTATTCCAGTGTTGGTAACTTTACTTCTGTGCATTTACCGGTATCGGTCCATATTGGCTGCTTTGGACATTTCATAAGATTTTGGGGCATGGTGGAATCTGTACAGGAAATACGCGTACCAGGTGGGTCAAACCGCATTTTATTTACCCCTCCTGGTGCAGCGGATTGAGGGCCAGAAATGTAGGGAGTATCGGAACATATCAAGTTTATGTCCTTACAAGTAGATTCTTTTGGCCCAATGGCATTGCAATCCGGATCGAGAATCGGCACGATCTCCGCACCGAAAACGCCAAAGTAGGAGCCGCCTCCCACATGGGTTGGCAGTTGCAGGCTTATACTACACAAACAAACGGAAAGGATGGAAACACCGGGAAGGGTACGACGAAACATCAGCGATTACTCCTAGATGGGAAAAGGAATATCGTCTAGTATAACTTGGCTATTTTGGATGTCAACGTATATTCCAATAATGAATCAATAAAATTTTTAAGACAAAGCTTGGCTTGGCTTGCTCTTTATTTAAGCTTTGCTAGACGCCAATCCGGTTTTCCATCGTATCCAGAGGAAGAGTCCCAAGGCGGTGGAAAGCAGGAGGGGAACCAGGATCAGGGTGAGTCGTTGCCAAAACCCTGGGGCGCCAAATACGGTTTGGCTGATTTTGTTGAGAAACTTGTGATTGGCGGAGAAGACCAGTTGCCCCTACAGGATGAAAATTTAGGCAAATGGGTGTTTTATCGTGTAGCCATCACGCAAGGATGGGGCGGATCACATTGCCATGGTCGATTTCCAGGCGCTTGCGCTCGGGGATTTCCAGGCGGCGGCTGTCGAGGCCCATCAGGTGAAGGATGGTCGCGTGAACATCGGTCACATAATGGCGATTTTCGACAGCGTGAAATCCGAGTTCGTCCGTCGCGCCGTGCACCGTGCCGCCTTTGATTCCACCACCCGCCATCCAGACGCTGAAGGCAAACGGGTGGTGATCGCGCCCCGATGTCCCTTGAGTTCCCGGAGTGCGGCCGAATTCGGTGGCCCAAACCACCAGGGTCGATTCGAGCAGACCGCGGCGTTTCAGATCCAAAAGGAGCCCGGCCATCGGCTTGTCGGTTTGGAGGCAGTTGGAGGCGTGATTGCCTTTGAGTCCTTCATGGGCATCCCAGGCACCCGCGCCTCCGCCGCCGTGTTGGATCTGTACGAAGCGGACACCTTTTTCAATGAGGCGCCGGGTCGCGAGCAGTTGTTGCCCAAAGGGGCGCGTTTCTGGACGATCGATCCCGTAGAGGTTTTTGGTCGCCTCGGTTTCCTGGGCAAAATCCATGACCTCGGGGAGGGAACGCTGCATCCGGAAGGCGAGTTCATACGACTGGAGCCGGGCGGCCAATTCACGGTCGAAGGGGCGCCGGTGGGTGGCAATCCCCCCCAGCTTGTCCAAGAGGCCAAAAGCGGATTTTTGTTCGGTAAAAGTCATATCCGATTCGGGACGGCCGAAGTCGAGCGGGTTGGCCGGATCGACCTTCACCGGGACGGCATCGTGGCTGGGACCAAGATAATGGCCATCGCGTTTGTTCCAATATTCGCGGGTCCCCATGGAGATGAACTGGGGGAGGTTCTCGTTGAGGGTTCCCAGACCATAGTGGACCCAGGCTCCCAGATTGGGGAACTCCCCATCGAGCATATGGCGGCCGGAGTGGAACTGGGTCTGGGCGCCATGGTTATCGTCGGTGGTCCACATGGACCGGACAATGGCCATCTCATCGACCATGGAACCGAGATGGGGAAACCAGTCGGAAACCGGGATTCCGCTTTGGCCCCGCTTTTGGAAACCGATCTGGGTCGGAAACAGTTTGTTGCGCTGTTGGCCGTTGGCGTCCCCTTTGACCACCACGCGCAGGTCCTTGAAATTGGCGGGGTTCTGGACATCCTTGTACGGTGTCTCGGCGATGGTCTTGCCCGCGTATTTGTCGATCATCGGTTTGGGGTCAAACGATTCGAGGTGGCTGGTACCCCCGTTCATGAACATCCAGATGACCGATTTCGCTTTGGGAGCGCTATGGGGCAACAGATTTTCGAGCGAGGAGGCAGCCAATTCGCGGGCGATCATTGCATCAAGGGCCAAAGCCCCAAATCCGAGACAGGAGCGTCCAAGAAACCTTCGTCGGCTCGCAAGCAGGGAGAGATTGTTCATTGCGATTGGTATCCCCTATCTGAGGGTGATGAAGTCGTTATGGTTGATGAGTGTGTGAACCAGATTGGTCCGGGCCCGGGCGGGATCCTTTGGGGTTTCTTTTGTCCAGTTTTGGAGCGCCTGCACACAGGCCTCGCGCTCGGCATGCGTAGGAGACTGTCCCAGGAGGATGCGAAATGCCTTGTCCACAAACGCGGCATCGTTTTGGGAGCCGACGGAGTTGTTGTCCTTGCCTTGGTTATTTCCCTGGTTTTCCATTGAGCCGATTTTTTGGGCGATTTTTTGCGAAAGTTCACGGCTGATTTTGCTGTTAAACAGAGTCAGCGCTTGTTGGGGAACGATGCTCTCCTCGCGGCGATAGCAATCAAGCACATTGGGAGAGTCAAATTGGGCGAGGAAGGTTTGGTCCTCGTTGTGGGAATGAAAGTAATAAAGGCTGCGGCGGGTCGCTTGGGTGTCGGCGGTGGGGATGGTGGGGCCACCGACTTTGGTGTCGAGAAGTCCCGCCAGATGAAGGAGTCCATCCCGAACCGATTCGGATTCGAGTCTTTGGGGGATTTTGTGCCAGAAGGTTTTGTTTTCGGGATCGAGCTTCCAGCCGGGGTGGTCCGGAGCGGGGTCGGCCGCCTGTGCGTAGGCATCGCTGGTCACGATCATTCGATGGAGGTGGCGGAGGCTGTAGCCTTTTTCCATCAGGTCGGCTGCCAGCCAGTCGAGCAGTTCCTGATTGAAGGGTTCTTTTCCCTTGCGACCAAAATCGAAGACGCTGGGGACGAGGGGCTGGCCCATGTGTCTAGCCCAGACATGATTGACGATGACCCTTGCGGTGAGTGGGTGGGCCTTGTCGGCCAGCCAATTTGCCAGGGCGGTTCGTCTGCCTGTGCTTTCCCGGGGGAAAGGTTTGTCGAGGCTCTCCTGGGATTCCTGATTGCTTTCTTTGGCTTTGAACGATCCTAAAAGAGGCTTGAACGATTTTCCCGGGTTGGACAGCTTTTTGGCGAGTTCGGCGACTTTGGCTTCCTGGGCCTTGATTTTGTCCGCGCCCGAATTTTGCGCAAGGAGGCTTTGCAACTCGGTGACGGCTCCCAGGTGGGCCGCCTCGGCCTGGGCTTTTGCGGCGGCAAAAGCGTTGGCATCCTTAAGGGTGTTGGTATCGGCGGGATCGCGCATGGCTTTCACAACCGTGTCGATCGAAGCGAGTTCCGATCGGAGGGCGCGCAACCGGGATTCGTGTGCGCGGATATTTTTGGCAAGGGTTTCGGGGCTTTTGGCTTTGGGATCGAGCACAATACCCGGGGCCAGTTCGCGAAGTTCGAAATCGCTCACCACGGTCGTCGCGGTGTAGGTGATCAGCTTGAGTAGCCCTTTTTTGCGATCATCGGGAAGGGTATAGACCAGGATTTGAGAACCATCATAATCCACAAGCAGAATTCTCCCCTGGACGCGGATCCTGAGGGTGAAGTCCTTGTTGAGTGTGATCGATTTGGAGACAAGTCCCTCGGCGGGGTAGGACGCAACCGCGTTCCTCAAGGGAGCAAATTGGATTTTTGGTCCCGGGGCGTGGGCGCTGGCGTAGATCAGGTTTTCATTTCCATCCGATGCGTCGAATGCAAACCCGACGGAACGATAGGGATCGCCGCCTGTGATCCGGATTTTGGCGCGCAGTTCGAAATCGGAAATTTGCGGTCCGGTATAGTGGACCTCGGTGCGCATCGCTTTGGTGTCGAGCTGGGAGGCGGACTCGGCGGAGAGTTTCCAGTTGCCGCTTTGCGGCTTCCAAAGTTTGGCATCGGCAAAGCCCCTGGTCAGAAGATTTCCGTCCTGGGGTGTGGCAGGTTTTTTTGGCGCGGAGGCCAGATACATTTTGTCGGCGTCAAGGGATTTTTCGGTGCTTGCAATCAGACTATTAAGACGATCCTTTTGCGCTTTGATCTGATCCGGATGGAGGCCGGGTTGCGTGGCTTCGGGCGGAAGTGTTATCCGTTTCGGGCCAAAGGGGATTTTTCCGAAAATGCGCGGGACGCCAGGCTCCATCACACGCGAAGTATCGGGCTGGGCTTCGTTTCCGCGAATGAAGCGGTGGGTTTTGACATCGAGGTTGCAATCAAAGACCCGGGGCAGCGCATCTTTTTCGGGATCAAGTTCCTTGCCTATCAGGTCGCTGCGAACCTGATAGGGCTCGAGGATGGCGCGGAAGCGGTAATAATCGGCCTGGGATATGGGATCGTATTTGTGATCATGGCAACGGGCGCAATTGATCGTCATCCCAAGAAAACCCTTGCCCAGGTGTTCAATCGCATCTTCCATCCAGGTGTTTCGGTTGAAAAGAAAATAGGGGCGCACCAAAAGCCCGGTCGCCCGGAGTTTTTCGGGGTTGTTGGGATAGAGTTCATCCGCCGCGAACATTTCGCGGATCATCTGGTCGTAGGGTTTGTCGGCGCGGACAGAATCGATGATCCAGTCTCGCCAATGCCAGATATGTTTTTGGCTATTTCGGACCTCGGCTCCCAGGCCCCACCAATCGGAGTAGCGCCATATGTCCATGAAGTGGCGCGCCCAGCGCTCGGCATGGGCATCCGAGGCGAGTAGCTTGTCCGCGACACGGGCGAAGTTTTCGGGGGTGAGGGGTTGGGAGAGTTCGGCCTCGGTGGGGGGGAGACCGGTCAGGTCGAGGTGAAGTCTGCGCCGGAGAAGACCATCCCCGGCGCGGGGCGCGGGTGTGACGCCTTTTTGTTTGCGGGCTTTGGCCAAAAGCGCATCGACAGGGTTTCCGGTGAAGGCGCCGGATTTTTTTGGGGGCTGGAAGGCCCAATGTTGGGCCGGATCGGCTTCGGCGATTTCGTTGGTTGGCGCTTTTGCCCCGGAATCGATCCAGCGAACGATCAAGTCAAGATCCGCCTGGCTGACCTCCTCGCCTTCGTGTTCGGGAGGCATGCGCTGTTTGCCGTCGAGTTTGCGGATGCGCCGAACAAGGGGGCTTTCGGCCGCATTGCCCGGAACAACCGAGGTTCCTGCGTTTCCCCCTTCGATGAGAAAGGCAGCGGTATCTGTTCGAAGACCACCTTTTTGGGTCAGAGCACCATGGCAAGCACGGCAACGGGCGGCAAGCAGCGGTTTGATTGTGGTGGTGTAATCGGGCGGAGGGGCGGTGCCCAATATCAAAAAGAGAGGCCACATGGGTAGGGGTCCGGGGTGGTGGCAAGGTAGGCAATATTAGTTTACCCCAAGTTGGCCTGGCGCCAAAGGGTAATTTCGGGATGGCGTCCAGGCGGCCTCCATGGTGAAATATGGTTAAATAATGTTTGGATTGGGGGAATGGTACCGGATTTCCAATGTCCTTCTCCGGGTTGCCGGAAAGTTCCCCACGAAGCGGTGCCAATGGACCGTAAAAAAGTCAAAACCGTGAGCGCCTTTCGGAGTTGATATGAGTCCCACGCTTTTTGTTTTGGGCCTGATGCAGGTTGTCCTGTCCCAGACGGCACCGATCGAAACGACGCCCATTCCCCGGACACGCCCAGCACCCCAGGGCGCGACCGATTGGGAATCGTTTTTGGGGCCCACAGCCAACGGGGTCTCTCCGGAAAAGGACCTACCCGATTACAAGGGTTTGGTGCGATTGCCTGTTGTTTGGACAAGGCCGCTGGGTGAGGGGTATGCCCCGCCTGCCATTTCGCGCGGAAGGCTATTTCTTTCCGAACGGGTGGGCAACACCATGAGGGTGTTTGCGGTCAACGCGGAAACCGGAAAGGAACTTTGGAAATACGAATACAAAACCTTTTATGAGGACAAATATGGCTACGATGGGGGTTCGCGCGCCTGTCCCGTTGTCAAAGGATCCCAGGTGTTTCACCTTGGGCCCGAGGGGATTCTTTGCGCCCTGAATGTGGAGACGGGGAAGGAACTCTGGTCGGTGGATACGCGGAAGCAATTTGGCGTCGTGCAAAACTTTTTTGGGGCCGGGAGCGCGCCTTTGGTGATTTCCGATGAGAAGGGGGAAAGGGTCATCGTTCATGTCGGGGGAAGTCCCTCGGGATCGACGGATGATGATTTCGCCGGACTCAAGGGAAACGGTTCGGGTGTTGTCGCTTTTGACGCGGCCACCGGGAAAATGGTCTGGAAATCGACCGATGGACTGGCAAGCTATTCCAGCCCGGTGGTGGCGACGCTTCCCGGATTTTCAGGACCTCAAGTGTTGATGTTGGCCAGGCAGGGACTTTACGCGATGGACGCCTCTTCGGGCAAGGAGCAGTTTCATTTTCCCTGGCGGGCGGACAATCTGGAAAGCGTCAACGCGGCGAATCCGATTGTTCTGGGAGACAAGATCCTTTTGACGGAGTGCTATGGTCCTGGTGGGGTGCTGCTTCAGTTGAAGGATGGGAAACCGGGTGTCGTTTGGTCGGATAATGACCGGGGGAGAAACAAAGCGCTTCAGGTTCACTGGAGCACACCGATTTTGCGTGACGGGGTGGTTTATGCCAGTTCCGGACGCCATGAAGGAAACGCCGAGCTTCGGGCCGTCGATTTTGCGACAGGAAAAGTCCTTTGGCGAAGGCCAGGCCTTGGTCGCGCCTCGTTCCTTTCGGTTGAGGACAAGCTTCTCGTTTTGGGTGAGAGAGGCAACCTTCACCTGATCCGTGCAAACAAGGCGGAGTTTGATGAGTTGGCCTGGCTTGATCCGGTGGATCCGACCACCCTGACTCCGCTTTTGCGGTACCCCGCGTGGGCGGCACCGGTGCTTAGCCATGGGTTGCTTTATGTCAGAGGCCGGGACAAGTTGGTGTGTCTGGAGCTGATCCCAGTAAAGAAATAAAAGGGATGGGGTTTGGGGGTGAGTGGTGGAAAGTTTTTGGGAGGAATAGTCATTTCTGCCCCACGATTTTCCATTGGTCAGGAATCATTTCGGTGGTCGATAGCGAACCACGATCACTTCACCTGCAAAGGGGATGGTGTCCAATTCCGTTTGCATCCAGTTTGCCACTTTGTCGGTATTGCGGCCGCCTGATCCTGCTCCGATCAGGGGGAAAGCGATGGAGGAATAACCCTTTTGGTTGGCCAACCTAAGTGCGTTCCTGACCGATTCCCGAACCGACCATTCCGAGGCGCGCCAAAGGAGATTGATTCCCGCGACATGAATGATGGCTTTAAAGGGTAATTTTCCCGGCCCGGTCACCACTGCTCCACCCAAAGGAATCATTCCCATTCGGGCCAATTGCCTGAAGGGTTCCCGTCCGCCTTTCCTTTTGATTGCTCCCGAAACTCCTTGGGGAAGCAAAAGCCACCAGGGAATCAGATTGCGATTCCACGCATTGACGATGACCTCCACTTTTTGATCCAAAAGGTCTCCATCCGCCCATCGGAGCTTCATTTTGAGATATCTCCCCGGTTACTGCGTCGCTTCAAAAGCTTTGTGGAAGGTGACGATTCCTGTTGGGACCTGTTGTCCCAGAGGGAGCGTCAAAAAATATTCCGGGGGCATAACGGGCAGCTCGAGGCTCGGATAAACCCGGAAACCAAAGCGTCCGTAAAACGCGGGATCCCCTGCCAACACACAGCCTTTTGCCCCCAATGTTTTCAAACGATTGAGTCCAGCCCGCACGAGGCTTGAGCCGATGCCATTCCTTTGGTCTTCCGGGGAAATCGCGATCGGCCCTAAACCAAACCAATCCGCCGTTTTATCAGATATCTCCACAGAAGAAAAAGCAATATGACCCACGACGGTATCGCCGATTTGCGCCACCAGGGAGATTCTCATCGCGCTTGCCTGGCGCAGGGCGGCAATGATGAAATGTTCGGTTTGATTGCTGTGGGGGTGGGATGCGAAAGCCCTTTTGGTGATTTCGCCAATGGAGGTTTCATCCCCTGGGGTTTCGGGCCGGATATGAAGGATCATCTTGAATGCCCCAGGGGGAAAAATAGCCAGTAACAGGATAGGTTTTATCCTTATAAGTCCGGGCTAAACCCACATTAGAAAATGATCCCTCCAATTCCCTAAATCCCTAATCCCTTTCCAGGGCCCAAAGTTTGACCAGTTCGATCACGGTGTTGACCGATTGTTCCATCTCTTCGAGACAGCACCATTCGTCCAGGGAGTGCGCGTTGTGTTCGCCACAAAAAATATTGGGGGTGGGGAGGCCCCGCTCGGTAAGGCGCGATCCATCCGTTCCACCGCGCACGGAGGTGAGTTTGGGATCCACCCCGGCATTGCGCATCGCCTGTTCGGCCAAAGCGACTGCGCGGGGTTCCTTGGCCATGCCATCGGCCATGTTGCGGTATTGGATGGTTCGTTTGATTTCGAATTTCGCGCCGGGGAATTCCTTTTCGATTTGCCTGGCGATTTCGTTGAGGAGATTTTCCTGTTGGTCCAAGGCAGGGGTCTGGAAATCGCGAAGGAGAAGCGAAACTTTTGCCTGGGCGACACCGCCTGTAATTTCATAAGGGTGCATGAACCCTTCCATTCCCTCGGTGGTTTCTGGACTAAGGGTTGCGCGAGGGAGTCTTTCGAGGAAGATTCCAGCAAGACGGACGGCGTTGACCATTTTTCCCTTGGCGATCGAGGGGTGGATGTTTACGCCTGTGATGGTCACATCCGCCCGATCGGCGGAGAAAGTCGCGAAATCGAGTTCGCCCGCAGGGCCTCCATCGAGGGTGTAGGCGCAAGCGACCCCCATTTCGGGGATGTCGACATGGTCCACACCGTGGCCGATCTCTTCGTCGCAGGTGAAAAGGAGTACCACGGGACCATGATTGAGAGGAGTCTCAAGAAGTCTTTGCGCCGTTTCCATGATCACGGCGACGCCCGCCTTGTCATCGGCGCCCAGTAGGGTTGTGCCATCGGTGGTGATTAGGGTTTTGCCTTTATAATTGGCAAGTTCGGCATATCGTGCGGGTGAAAGAACTTTTTTGGATCCTTCAAGGACGATGTCCGAGCCGTCGTAGCGGTTGATGATCTGTGGCTTGACGCCATCGCCGGGGGATTCGGGGGAAGTGTCCACATGGGCGACCAGCGCGATCGCCGGCGCGGCGGGATTTCCAGGAATCAGGGCGTGGACCAGTCCGTGTTCGTCCTGGAACGACTCGTCGAGACCCATCTCGTGGAGTTCCTTGAGAAGCAGCTTTCCCACTTCGAGCTGCCCGGGGGAACTCGGATAGGTCAGGGCGCGAAAATCCGCCTGGCTGCCGATTTTTACATATTCGAGAAAGCGGTCCAAAAGGCGCGTCTGGGACACAGTCGGGGTTTCCTTGGGTTTGGGTAAACTGGCTATTCAGGAATTATTGTGGATTTTTCCAGCGTTTCATCAAAAAGTGTCAATTCCGGCAAGGCTTTTTGAATCATCAGGAATTGTTTGTCAAAGGTCCAGGAAGGAAGACCTTTATCAACGGCAAGGGTTGCCAAGGCAACATCGTTAAAAGGAAAACTGATGCCCGCCTTGCGAAGCTTGATCAGATTTAAACCAACACGATCCCATAAACTGGATGGAAATTCCAATTGTTTGAACGATTCCAGCGCAAGGATTAATATCTCAAGATGTTTAGGGTTACTTGCACCATGCAAAACCTCGGCCCTGGTGATTCCCGTAATGGCTCCATTGTAAATGAAAAACTGTTTAAGGAGAGCAGGGTCACCACTACTTGTGAATTCGATGACAACACTTGAGTCAATCAGGATGATGGCTTAGGTCTGCATCATGGTTCGATTCCTGGGCCCACGCCGTTTCCACAATTCTTTGGTTACGGTAAACGGAAGGATCGATGAGGTCCTTGCCACCAATGTCTCGGAGGGCTGCCCAGCGATCGGCGTTTGGTGGGTCTGGCTGCTTTACTTCCCAGATTGTGATTTCAACGCGCTTGCCCGCAAAATTTCCAAGTTCCGGAAGTAGCAGGTTTCCGAAATCACCTCCTATCTGATGTTCTACTCCATTCGGGAATCAGGACAGGTGGAATTGTGTGGATTATCTATGGATTCATTTATCCCGAGTGGAAAATAAGAGGCTCAACCAGGCTTGGGAATCCAATTCGACCCCCCTTTTGGCAACCGGTGTGACTAGAATGACTTGTAATGCCCTCAAGAGCCAATCATGACCAAGCCAACGAAATCCCTGGGCGGAATCATCCACGCCTATCAGCGCTTCGATCCGGTGAACTTCCCACCGCCGACGCAACCTCCTGCCGACATGGTCTCCCCCGCTTTTGAGCACATGCTCCAATATGGGAATACCCGGGACCTGACTGAGGAGGAGCTGGCCAGAGCTATCCGGCTCGACCCATCACAGATCAAGGGGCTTGGACCAAGCATCGCCTCTCTTAAAGCAATCCTTGAGGCACAAAAAAGGAAAATCCTTTCCACTTATGAAACCGATACCGTCAAGCAGGATGTGCAGAAACAGGTACGCAAACGAACTTCCCAGGTTCATCCTCCCGGCAAGTTTGCCAAGGACTTTCACCGCGCCGCGAAGGAAGAGGACATTGAGGCACTTGAACGCCTTTGGTACAAATCTTCAGATGGTCGCGACGAAAAACAGGACGATTTCGCGCTGGATCTTTTGCGCCTGATAGAATCGATAGGCGAGCGTTATCAGATCGAGGACCTAGCTCAAAAATATGCCTTCACAGGCGATGTGGCGTTGGACATTCCGGGCGCACTCGAGGTCAAGGAAACCCTGGAGACGATTGACCGGTTGCTCAAGCAGCTTGAGGAAGCGGAAAAGACCGCTCAAATCGGCGTGATCGATATGGACGCCTTGGCCAGGTTCACAGAGCCTGAGGACATCGAAAGTCTGGGCGAGATCGAAAAACAGATCCAGGATCTGGTAAAAAAATTGGCAGAGGAACAGGGTCTGGTCGAAGCCGCAAAAGGCGGCTTTGATCTCACTCCCAAAGCACATCGTCTTTTTCAATCCAAATTGTTGTCGAAAATTTTCGCGGACCTTTCCCCATCCAAAACCGGTCGACATGATGTAGACCTCCAAGGTGATGGCGCGGTGGAACTTCCTGCTACAAGACCCTACGAGTTTGGCGATTCGGTTAGCCAATTGGACATACCGCAAAGTTTCGTCAATGCGTTGGTCCGCCGGGGAAACACAGTTGAAACCGGACCGATTCGCCTCGACATGCGGGATATGGTCATTCACGCCACCTGCAACAAACCCAAATGTGCTACCGCCGTGCTCCTCGATATGTCGGGGTCGATGCGTTACGATGGCATGTACATGAATGTCAAACGGATGGGAATGGCCCTTGAGGGGCTGATCCGAAGTGAATATCCTGGCGATTTTTTGCAATTTATCGAGATGTACACAGTCGCCAAAGCCAGACCATCGGGAGATCTGGCTTCGCTAATGCCTAAACCGGTGACAATCTATGACCCCGTCGTTCGGCTTAAAGCGGATATGTCCAAGCCGAATATCACCGAAGAGGACCTCCCTCCGCACTTTACCAATATCCAGCATGCACTCCAATTGGCCCGTCGCTTCCTCTCAACCCAGGACACCCCCAATAGGCAAATCCTGGTGATTACGGATGGCCTTCCTACCGCGCATTTCGAAGGTAAAGATCTTTTTATGCTTTATCCTCCGGATCCGAGGACGGAAAACGCTACGCTACGCGAAGCCAAACTTTGCTCCAAGGATGGGATCGTGGTCAATCTGTTTCTTTTGTCCACTTGGAACCAGACCGAGGATGATGTCCGGTTTGCGTATCGTCTGGCTGAATCGACCAAAGGACGCGTCTTTTTCACGGCTGGACGGGAACTAGACCGGTTTGTGGTTTGGGACTACCTTGCGAGGAGGCGATCGATCATTTCCTGATTTCGGCTGGGAACGATTGGCCGCAGGGTTCTATCCTAATCTCCTGTGCAAATCGGTACAGGGGAATACTAGGCCATGAGCAAATCAAAATTTGTCATCGTTTTCGCGCTATTTTTTTATGCGGGATTTTTCGCCAAAGGAGAAGAAAAGACCCTTCCCTGGAAAGTGTTCATTCTCGCGGGCCAATCCAACATGGAGGGTCAAGCGGTCACAGACCTTGAAGGCAAAGACTATAACGGCGGGCGAGGCACTTTAAAGTTCCTGCTTCGTGATCCCGCTCTTTCTTCGAAACTCAAACACATGGTCGACGAAACTGGGAACCTTGCCCGACGCGAAGATGTTTGGGTTCGCTATCAGGCGGAAAACGCGCCGCTTCGCAAGGGACCTCTGGGGCCAGGATTCACCCCGTATGGCGACACCCACCATTTCGGTCCGGAGTTGGAATTTGGTCATGTAGTCGGCGATGCTTTGCCCAACCCGGTCCTACTGATCAAAACCGCCTGGGGAGGAAAAAGTCTATACAAGGATTTTCGTCCGCCAAGCTCCGGTGGACAGGTTGGCAAATATTACACAATGATGATCAAGCAGGTCCGCGAAGGTCTGGCGAATCTTTCCAAAGACTTTCCCGCCTATAAAGGTGAGGGGTATGAGATCGCAGGATTTGTCTGGTATCATGGGTGGAACGATGGGGTCGATCCCAAAAACGCAATTCCCGAATACGAGCAAAACCTGGCCAACCTGATCAACGATGTCCGCAAGGATTTGGGCGTTCCCAAATTGCCCGTCGTGGTCGGGGAAATCACCGGCCCCTGGGTCGATGCGCCCGGGGAATGGAACACTCTTCGCAAGGCACAAGCTGCCACCGCAAACAGGCCAGAATTCAAAAATTCAGTTCTTTTTGTTGAAACCAGGAACTTTGTTCGCAAACCGGAGGACTCCCCCAATCCAGGCCATGGCCATCACGAATTCGGCAACGCAGAAACCTACTTCCTTGTGGGGGAGACGCTGGGCAAGGGGATGTTGCAAGCCATTGCGGGCAAAGTCCAAAACAAACCGATTCGAAAAATAGAACCAAAGGAAAGCCAGGCGGCCCTACCCACCAAGCGCACAACCAAAAACATCCAGGGGTGGACGGTCCGGGTGGATGACCGGCTCTTTGAGGAACCCAACAGGGAATTGGGAGCCAAGTGTCTCGCCTTTTTGGACAACAAACTATCCGATATTTGTGTTGTCGTGCCAGCTGAAAAGTTGAAGAAATTAAAGATGGTAACAATTGTGATGGATCTTGATTATGGCAAAATTGGTTCGTTTCAATACCACCCGGGCAAACAATGGCTGATCGAAAATGGATACGGGGCGGATCTTGTAAAATGTGTCCATCTCCCTCGCGCGGCGGAACTTCCCACCAAGCGCAATATCAATGAGCAGCCTTGGGTCATCCTTCACGAACTGGCCCATGCCTATCACGATCAGGTTTTGGGATTCGACCATCCCCGGGTACGGGAAGCCCAGGAGCGATTCAAAAAAAGCGGGCATGGCGACAAAACCCTGCTCTATGATGGCTCACGGGTTAAACACTATGGGCTTACCAACCCGATGGAATTCTTCGCCGAGATGACCGAAGCCTATTTTGGGGTGAACGATTTCTTTCCGTTCAATCGCGCGGAACTTCGCGAGAATGAGCCCGAAATTTATACCCTTTTGGCAGATATCTGGGATGGACCAGAGTCTAAAACCAAGGCAAAGCCCAAATAGGATTAGGCTTGGGGACTATTTTCCCAGAACGTGGATAGTGTTATGGATGGTTCCTGTAACAGGGGCGCCATCCGCCGCTTTGATTGCAAATGTAATCTCCATGCACCAGGTTGGTTTCATCCCCTCGATTTCCAGGAAGACCTGGGTCCCATCGGGTGAAACTTTTAACCCCGTGATGGTGGAAGGTTTTTCATCATAGTGTTTGGAGCCATATTGCTGGCTGCGCTTGAGCCCCCAGGTTTTGACGGCATAATTTGTGACTTTGGAAGCTGCTTCGCGGTCGAGTGGACCACTGAAAGTCAATCGCATACCGGTTTCAAGCGCCTCGAGTTTTAAGGGGACTTGCACTGGTTTGCCGGTGTATCGGAGCCTGTAAAATCCGCCTGGCTGGGTTTGGTTGCCCGCCCAGGCAAACATACCACAACAATAAAGTTGTCCATCGTTTGGGTGAAATCGTCCCCGCATGAGTCCTGTAGGAAATTGAGGCAAAGGCAACGGACTCATTCCGCCCTGCCAAATTCCGCCAACTTTCTCTTCGGTAACGACATAGATTTTTCCATATCCATAGGAGAAATTGAGTAGTGAACCCTTAACCGGTTCCCATTTGTCGCTAGTGACCCAAAGGAGTTCCGAGGGGGAACGGTCGAACTCGTTGGTGATCCAGCAGAGGGGCTTGGTCATCGCCTCATCGGATGGGTCGGTCACATCAGTATAACCCCAAAAATTGCCATTGAAGGATCCTTTTTCAACCCGGTTAATCCTGTTTTTGGGGAGCCAAAATCCTTCCTGGTCGGTGACATAAAAGGTTCCATCGGGATTGAGGCATACTCCGTTGGCCGCGCGAAACCCGTTGGCAAGGATTTCGGTGGTCGATCCATCCTTGCTAACCTTCAATAAAGTTCCATGGTGGGGCACGAGCGCTTTCAGAGCATGGCGTGCCGATTTGGCGTAATAGAAATTTCCAGCTTCGTCCGTTTGCAATCCCATGGCGAACTCATGGAAGTGATCGGTCACCTGATGGTCGTTGTTGAAGCATTCGTAATAGTCGGTTTCGTTGTCACCGTTTAAATCCCTGAGGATGACAATCTGATCTCGACACGAGACATGGATCTTGTCTCCGACAATTTTGAGACCCAAAGGCTGAAAAAGTCCGGAGGCTATTCGTTGCCATGTCAACTTGTCCCCCGATGTCAATCCACCCACAAGCCACACATCCCCATCCCAGGAACAAACAGCTCCATAATCGCCATTTTTCACAGGGGTTCCGTTGGGAAGCTTGGACCCGTCAGGATAAAAATCAAATCCGGTCAGACGCATCTGGGCGTTCCAGGGATTGCTCACCGGGTGTGTCAAAACATCAATGGCAAAAGGCCCGGCCTCGGATCCACGGAGGGATGTGGTTGTCATCTTTTCCGGCCACCTTGCCGGTCCCCCCCGGGTGAAGGGGTCGAGGCTCGGTGCCAGAGGCGCTGTTTTTGCGTAAGCATCAAGGGTATTCCGGGCCGCATTGGTATCGGGACCATCGAGTTGGAGAACCTTGATATTGGTTGGAGTCGATGTTGAGTTGATCTTTAAAACATAATCCCCGTTTATTTGTATAAGAGACGCACCCGATCCAACAAAATTCACCGCTTTGTTCGTTGGTGCCACACGCAGAAACAGGTCCCTTGAGGACTTTCCAACATTGAGGATCCGGGATGTGATAACCTCTCCGGGTTTCCCATTTTTCTCCGGGGACATTTCAAAAGCGGGCATTTCGAGTATGTTTGCATCGCCAACGGAATAGGCTACGATCGTTTGATTTGCGAAATGGTAAATTCCCTTGTATTTGGTCCATTCGCGAGGCAAAGGGCCATAAGGCTTGCCATCCCGACCCTTGGGGCGCGGATCGTCAAAGCTTTGGGTTTGGGGATTGGCCCAACCGGGACCGACATTGTTGGCAAAATGCACTTTTCCCACGACCCGCGGATGGATCTGGTGTTCCCCGTTGAAATTGATGCCACGGAAGTCGATGAACTTGTCGCCTTCCCATGCCGCCGCGACTCGCATCGTATCCTCGTCATAAAGCATCCATTGGCGACCACGGGAAATCCCGCCAGGACCGTTGTCCAAACGCACGGATATACCCTTGAAAGCAAAGTTGCCTTTGTTGCCCACTTCGAGGGTGGCCATGAGGCTCGGTCCGTAATTCATGCTCACCCAAGGCTCAATGGTAGATGGATTGGGCCCCGGGTTTTTGCCCTTCGGAAGACTGGCAAGGTAGCCTGGGTTGATTGAAACATAAAAAGATGGGTTGTGAGGTTTTAAGAATGTTTCGCGAATGTAGTGGATCACATCGTACTTCTGCCGGGGAACCATCCACGATTGTGGCGTCATCATCCCATAGCCATGGGTGAGGGTGCGGTACATACCCAGGGGATCATGTCCGCTTTTGAATTTCCCCTGACCGAAACGGAGCGAACTCGGAATCGATCCGGGTTGTTCGAGAGTTCCGTGGCAATTGGCGCAGACCCGGGTGTAAATGTCCCTTCCACGTTCGAAGCTCTTCTGGTCGAGCTGGGACAAAAGGCCTGCGTGATCAAGGTCGTTTTCGTAGGCGGGAATGGGCGGTGGTGCGAACAGCGAGGCAGCCGGGCGGACAAGTTTTGCGAACTCCGGACCTTTTTCCTGGATATCGATCAGAAAGCGCACCAGATCCAGGAATTCCCTTTTTCCTGAGAGGATGTTGACCAGGCCCTCAGGCATAAGGGAGGCCTTTTTGGTATCCCGCTCCTCGATATCCATTTTGTCTATGGTGATTCTTTGTCCATCCTGGCCGGCATCTTTCAGGATCAATTGCTCGGGAGTTTCGCGCTCGAACAAACCGGTCACGATTTTTCCCTGTTTGGTGGTGATGGCCAGGGTTTCGTACCCTTTTTTGATCTGTCGGGATGGGAAAAGGAGCGATTCGACAATGTGCTCACCCCGTTTGGCTGGGTCGACTTCCATAGAAGGTGTGGCGAGATCCGGACCCAAACGGGAGACATCTTCCCCACCCCCATGACATCGCGAACACGCCATTTCGGGACGATAAAAAAGTAGCGCGCCGCGAGAGGCATCGCCAGACCTTCGTGCTTCCGCGGCCAGTTGGCTGCCGGATTCCTTAGCAAGAAGATCTACCAGTTGAGGAGACTGGGTTTGACTTAAAACCCCTGACAAATTCAAAACCACGAATACGATCGCCAATAACGGGGCACACACTCGGGACCGGGGTAAACAGGCGTTTGCAAAGGCATTGGGTTGCATCATGATGTAAATCCTGCCGGAGCCATTCGTATCCAGAGGTCCAAGGTTCAGAAATCCAAATGGCAATTGCCTTTGCAAGTCAAAATCCTGGATCTGGGGAACCGTCTTTTGGGCCAACCTACCAGATCATCTTAGGAAACTAAACATTTTGGGAAGGTCTTTTAGGGAACTGTTCCCAAGTGAGGAAACCTTTTCAAAATAGCTGGTAAGATAAATTCTTCGGGGTCCAACATTGGGTGTGAACAAAAACAACCATGCAAAACCCAAATCAGGAGCGTGTGTATGTCCTTTTCCCGCCTCTCCCCGCTTCAGGTAAACGAATTCCGGGCGCTTGGATATACCCTTGTTCGTGGTATGTTTGAGCCCGATGAGGTTGAGCTTTTAAAGAAAAGTGCCAAAGAAGATAATGATTTGGACAAGCGTTCCTTTGGGCGGGCGGATGGCGAAGGGGGAAAGGTCCGGCTTTCCCTTTGGAATCATCCTGGTGATGGAATCTATGGTGTGTTCGCCCGGTGTGAACGGGTGGTTCGGTCAATGGAGATGGTTTTGGAGGGTGAGGTTTACCACTATCACTCCAAGATGATCATGAAGGATGCGCGAATTGGAGGCGCCTGGGCCTGGCATCAGGACTATGGCTATTGGTACCAGAATGGCTGCCTCTATCCTCATATGGCCAGTCTTTTTATCGCCGTTGATCCCTGTACGCGCGAAAATGGTTGTCTCCAGGTGATTCCCGGGTCCCATGAATGTGGCCGGATCGACCATGTCCTGACTGGGGATCAAGCCGGTGCGGATATGGAACGGGTAACGGCACTATTGGAAAGACTCCCCCTGGAATATGTCGAAATGCGGCCAGGGGATGGTCTCTTTTTTCATGGAAACCTGCTTCATCGGTCCGACCAGAATCGCTCGGATCACCCCCGTTGGTCGATGATCTGCTGTTACAATGCGGCACGAAACAACCCCTACAGGGAATCACATCATCCACGCTACACTCTCCTTGATGTTGTTTCCGATTCGCGGATTCGCGAAGTGGGGGTCAAGCGATTTGCCGATGACACCAGTTCGGTAGGATGGCTCGATGATCAGAAAGACCAAAGCGCGCGGGGACTTTCCAGCGATTGATTTTTGCTTTTTACTATTCCTTTGAAAATGGACAAAACCATGAAAATGCTAATTTTGTTAATTTGCGGATCCCTTTTTGGACAAAATCCGGTCACGGGTATTCACGCTCACAACGATTATCAACACAAACGCCCACTGCTCGAAGCCGTTGAGCAGGGTTTTGATAGCGTCGAGGCGGATATCTTTTTGCGCGAGGGAAAACTCTTAATTGGGCATTTTGCGTTTGAACTCAAACCCGAACGGACACTTGATTCGCTTTATCTGGCCCCGTTGGCCAAACTTCACAAAGAAGGAAAAATTAAGGGTTTTTGGTTGATGATCGATATCAAAACGAACGATGGTGTTGCCGCCGCAAAAGCAATCGAAGCGGAGCTGCTTCGTTATCCCGGGATGTTCCAGCGGGTTGGGGAGCCGGGAACCAAACCCGTGAAGGTTTTGATGTCAGGTAACTCGCCCCGCGACTGGGTCCTCGCACAGGAAAAACCATTGCTTCGTCTTGATGGGCGCGAGCCGGATTTGGGCATCGCCGGGAAGGCGGAAGTTATCCCCTGGGTGAGTGAACCCTGGACCAAACATTTTACCTGGAAAGGGAAAGGCTCGATGCCTGAAGATCAAAAGGCAAAATTAACCGCTATGGCAAAAAAAGCTGCTTCAGCAAGGCAACAGCTTCGCTTTTGGGGCGCGCCCGATGTGCCTGAATGCTGGAAAACCCAGCGGGAATGTGGCGTACAGCGAATCGGAACCGACAAGCTCAAGCAATTGGCCGAGGCGGTAAAATAGCACAGCCCCGACCCATCCAAAAACGATCAGACTATTTGGAATGAACTCGGGTGGTTATTTGACACCCAGTTCGATAAGCAATTCCTTGACTTTTTGGCCTATCAGGTCCCTCACGCCGCGGAATTCTTCGGGGTTCATTTCGCGGGGATCGGGAATTTTCCAATCGATTCTGCGGTCGGTCACAACAAGCGGGCATTCATCCCCACAGCCCATTGTAACCGCCGCGGCGAAGTGGGTCCCATTGAATTGATCGAGCCCCTTGGAAGTGTGGGTGGTCAGGTCATAGCCCAATTCCCGCATCGCCTCGATGGCTTTGGGGTTTACGCGACCCGAGGGGCGAGAGCCAGAACTGTGTGCCTCGACCTTGTCGCCTCCGAACATTGTTGCAAAAGCCTGTGCCATTTGGCTTCGGTTGGAGTTTTCCACACAAACAAAAATCACACGGGGTTTATCGCTCATTGGTAACTATCCTTTCGTGGTCAAAAAAGTATCAGGAATTGGTTTTGGAAGCCGGGGTAAAAACAAAAGGCGCAACCATCACGGCGACAAGGGCGCCCGCGATGGGCCCGACAATGTAGATCCAAAGGGATGTCATATTTCCGCTGACGACCGCGGGGGCAATGGACCGGACCGGATTCATGGATGCGCCGCAAATCGGTCCCGCAAACATCGCCTCCAGACCGATCACCGCGCCAATGGCCGGGCCGATCAGGTTTGCCGCGCCGGGAGCGTTGACGCATCCAATAACGGATATCATTAGTATGAATGTAAGAAAAAACTCAAGGACAAGTGACTGATATTCGGTTCCGGAGGGCTGGGTTCCCCCAAGGGTCGGATGATGGGGGAAAAGGGATTTGAGTAGAAGGCTCGCCACTAAAGCCCCCGCCAATTGCGAGCATATGTAACCAACAAGGAACCTTCGTTCCAGTTTACCCCATGCCACGGCGGCGATGCTGACGGCCGCGTTCATGTGCGCACCGGAGACATGTCCAAAAGTCTGGATCATCGCAAAAACAACCAGTCCAAATGTCAAAGCGATTCCGGAATGTGTGATGGCACCTCCGGAGGTATCATTGATGATAATGGCTCCTGTTCCAGCAAATATAAGGATAAAAGTGCTAATAAATTCAGAAATTAGCCGGTTCACCGTTTTTTCCTTTCGGCACAAGGATTATCAAGGGACGAATGTCCTTGCAGGTCCCCCGCAGTTTCCATGAGGCAGATTGCTTTTTCGAGCAGAGTGCTGACACAGAGATCAATCACCCGATAGTAGATGTGTATCCCCTCCCGCCTTGTGGCCACCACGCCCAAATCGGCCAGGCGGGTGAGCTGATTCGACAGGGCTTGGGGTTTGAGGGCCAAACGCCGGGCAAGATCTCCCGCCGCGATTTCACTTTCCTGACAAAGGAGGTGGAGAATGCGTAAACGGGTGTCGTTGGCAAGGACCTTGAACACGCCGGCGACGCCGACCGCCTGAATGGGCGAAAGATGATCTTTCGTTCCCAAGGGGCGGTTTGTTTTGCAACCGGAGGACTTCGAATTGGCCATGTTATTACACTAGTTAGTGAAATAATGAAATCAAGGCCCAGTTCCAAATAACTGTAAAAGGGCGGTGGCAAAAACCGGTCCAATTGGCAAAGAAATCTAATCCTTTGCCGTGCCCATGATTCCTGGAAATGGGATGGGGAAGAATCCGGACTTTCTGAAAATCCTACCAGATTGGTCAGGAAATAATTATCATGAAGGGTACCTGAGGTAACGGTTATCACCTTTTTATCGGTTAAAATTTTTGCAAAAGCTTACACCTTTGCGCTGATTTGTGATGGGAATCTTGCGCATTCTGCGCGAATCCCAATAGAAACAAACTCAATTGAGAGAACCCGATGGACAATATCCAACCGCCACCATCGGAAGATCCAAGGATTTATTTTGCGGCGGAGAGAATACTTCTTGGTATGGATTCGGACAGGATTATCGATCATTGGATTTGGATTTATCGTTGCCAAGTTTGGCGGTACCATTCCCTTAAAAATGGTCCCGCAACCGGGTGGGGGATATAGTGGGGGCCCAACTTCTTTTTTTTCATCACAATTGGTGATGTTTGGTCTGGGAGTGGGAATCGTTTTTCTTGGGGCATTGTCAATGTTGGTTGGTTCCTGGCAGCAGCGCGTTTTTGTGGCATCTAATCCACTTCAGGGAAAGCGGTCGATTCCCTTTCGGAATTTTTCCTGCTCGGTTGCATTCATCCTTGGACTTTTGGGTCTTGCCCTAGGGGCCTATCTCTTGTCTGATTTGTATTAAACCAAGGATCTGATCATGGTGTTTTTCCATCCAAACCAGTTCAGCATCCAAACCTTGTTCCGCATTCCAATTTGGCCTCACCCCTACTTGCATCCAATATGTTTCTTGTGCGTTGCCGTGTGGTTTTTGTTTTTCTTGGGGCGACATCAATCCTGGTTGCCTCTTGGCAAAACCGCATCTATCTCGCAAGCCTACCCGCCCAGAATATTCCTGAAATTCCCCTTAGGCAATTTTTCTGGTTGGTGGCTTTCGGATTGGGATTATTGGGCTTGGTCCTTGCAGCGTACCTTCTTGTTTGATTTTTGCGGGTTGGACAAACGCTCCGATTGGCCCCGCGAAGGCGGGCTAACGGGAATCGAGAATCCCCACATCGATATATTGACCGCCTGTTTTTTGATGACAATGAACGGCTAGGCAATTGGTGCCATTACGGATCGCTTGAATCGCCGCATCACTTATTGGCAAATCCACATAGCCACTGGTCCAGCGATTGGCCCGGGCGGCAAGGACTCCGTTGATGTAAATTTCCACATCCTCATCATGGTGCAATCGCAAGATTGGTTTCGAAGGTTTTCCATTTGGGTTGTTTGACAGGTTGGCGGTGAATTCCCGGCGAAGCCAGATGTCGGATGATCGCCAATCCGTTCGGATGATGCCTCCGGGTGTTCCGATCGATCCAAAGCCGGCGGGGCCAACTTGCCAGTCCTTGTCGTTGAAATCGGACTTCATCCAGTCGCTGTCGGGGGACTTTTGGGTATAGCGCCAAAGAACCGGATTGCGTTCCCCTGTCGCGGCAATGACCGTTCGTTTGGTGGGAGTGGGATCCGCCTTGGTCAGGTCGAGCCAGCGGATAATACCATCATCGAATCCGAGGATGAGCAGCTCACCATCGGAATTTTCGGCGAACGAAACGATCCGTCCCGGGGCCTGGCCCAATTCCACGCATTGAACCAGTTTTCGATTGTTTTCGCGAAGGCCCCAGGTGCGGCGGGATTCAAAATCGCCAAACAGATACCACCCCTCGAATTGCGGCGACCGTTTGCCACGGTAGACATGTCCACCCGTTACAGAGACCCCCAAACTCCGTGGATAGCTGACGATGGGGGGGACGAATTTGGTATCCTTCGAGCGAAACTGGTTGGAGAATTCCGCGAAGCCTTCATACACATTCCAACCATGATTCTCCCCCTTGCGGACAATCGCGATTTCCTCGAATCGATCCTGCCCCACATCGCCGACCCACAAGTCTTTGGTCTTGGAATCGAAGCTGATTCGCCAGGGTTCCCTAAAGCCGAGGGCCCAAATTTCTTTTCTGGCGGTGGAGTGTTCGAGGAAGGGGTTGTCCTCAGGGATCCGGTAGGGGAGGTCCTTGTCCTTCCCATTGATATCCACCCGCAGGATCTTTCCCAACAAGGTTTTCAGGTCTTGTCCGTGACCTTCGGGATCGCGCTGGGGACCGGAATCCCCCATGCCGACATAGAGCATGGAATCAGGCCCAAAGGCAATGCTTCCGCCATTGTGATCCTGGGTCGATCCGATGATCCGGAAAATTTCACGAGGCGACACCAGTTCACATACGGTTTGGGAATTGGTGGACCATTGTCTTTCCTCGACGATGGTGGTGATTCGCCCTTTGTCGTTGATCTGATATTTGAGAAACACCCGTGGATCTTTGGGAAAGCGTGGATGCAACACAAAACCAAGCAAGCCTGTTGCGCCACCGACCCGAACCTGGGAGGAGATATCCAGCAAAAGTTCTTTGGAGCCTGATGGTTTCGAGATGCGCCAACATTTTCCGCCTTGCTCCGCCACGACAAATTGGTCGGGGTTGTTGGGAAGGGGAACCATGGCGACCGGATGATCAAACCATATTTCCGAGGGGAAAAAGGGCTTGAAGGCAACCGGTTTGCGCGCCAGGGGAACATCGTCAAGGAAACCGGCGGAATGGACCGGCAGGCCGACAGAAGCCCGGAGAGATTCGAGATAGGCAATAAGGTCGACAAATTCTTCGGGTGGGATCGTGGTATGAATGCCCTCGGGCATTAACGAAATCGTCCCCTGGCGTTGTTCGGCGATGTCTCCATGGGGAACGCGGACGATTCGGGATTCTGTGGTTTTTAGTTCGACAAACCGGTCGGTCACCCTTTGCAGCACACCGCTAAAGATCTGGCCGGAATCGGTTGCAACGAGTGTGGTTCCGTAGCCATCCGCGATCATTTTGGATGGTTCCAGAACGGATTCTACCAATCTTTTGCGATCATATTTGAATCCGATGCTGGCGAGATCGGGACCCACCCCTGTGCGTGAACCATCGACGGAGTGGCAAACGATACAACCGGCTTTTTGCCGATTTTCAAACACCACTTTTCCGCGAACCTGGTCCCCAATCGATGAATCGGCAAGTTTTTGATAGGCGCCGATAGTTCGTTCAGGAGTTTGGGCAAACGCAATACCGTCCCCAAAACCAGCCAGAATTCCCCACGCAACCCATGCCCCGAATGGTTTCATCAATAGCGCCTTTGGACTTTCCTTGCCTGTCTGATGCAAATCGCATTCTAACATTGTCGAGGGAGTTCAGGCGGGGAACCATGCAGAATGGAAGATTTGGACCTGGAAAAAATCCAAGTCTTTTGCGGGTTTGTTGGTTTTGCAGGAATACCCCCGGAAATTTCCGGGGCCATCATTACCTGATAAAAGCAAATTCCTTGGTGTTGATCAGAGCCCAGAGGATGTTTTCGTAGGCGAGTTTGGGAGTCTTTTCGTTTTCCCTGATGTGTTCGAGGGCGGCGGCAAGTTTCTTTGCATCGGGTTCATGCCCCAGGGCCCAAAGGAATAGTTCGCGGACCTTTTGGTCGGCGGGTCGGGGATCCTTTGCCAGGAGATCCGCACGCGATCCGATGCGGCTTAGCCGTGTCTGGACCTCATCGGAGTTGAGCATGTGCAGGATTTGCGCGAGGTTGGCATCGCCGATCCGTTCGCATTCACAGGCGCTTTGGCGTTGGGGACGACCGAACACATCCAGGAAGTACGATTGGTACGACTCATCGGGCAACATGATCGCACGGCGCGGAGCGTGGGCATCGGTGGGAAGGCCGTTGAAAGTCGCGGGGCTTCCCGTGACCAGGCAAACCGCATCCAGCATCACTTCCGCCGACATGCGGCGGGGGTAGTGTCTCGCGAACGATTGCTTGTCGTCTTCGTTGTCTTTGGTGGGATCGCTGGAAAGCCTGTACGCGGCGCTGGTGACCATTTGGCGGATGGTGTGCCTGAGGCTCCATTTGTTGGCGATCAGATCTTTTGCCAAAGCATCCAGTAGTTCGGGATTGCTGGGCGGATTGGTCACGCGGAAGTCGTCGATCGGGTCCACGATTCCCCGGGTGAAGAAATAGGACCAATAGCGATTGACCACCGCTTTGGCGACGAACGGATTTTCGGGGGCGACCATCCAGTCGACAAGTTGCTGTCTTGGATCAAGATCGGGGTCGGTTTCGACAGGGGGGGAATCGAGCGGTTTTGGGTCGGCGACCTTGTTGGTCCGCTTGTTGATCACCGATCCGGTGTTTCGCAGATAGACGATTTGGCGGATCTGGTTATTGTTTTGGAGGAATTGCCCGGGGATAGGGGAGGACTTTCGGGCGACACGGCCAAAAAAAGCCGCCATGCCCCAGTAGTCGTCCTGGCTCCATTTTTCAAACGGGTGATGGTGACACTGGGCGCACTGAAGGCGGCTTCCCAGGAACACCTGCGACATGTTGTCGACAAATTGATCCGGACTGAGCAGATCCTTGTACCAGACCACAGGTGGACAGTTGGCCTCCTCACCCCTGGCGGTGACAATCTCCCTGAGGAATTTGTCGTAGGGCTTGTCCGTCGCGATCGATTCCTTGATCCAGTCATAAAAAAGGAAGGTGCCCCGGGCCCGTTCGATCTGATTGCCCCGTTTGACCCGGAGAATATCGGACCATTTTTGGGCGAAAAAGGCGGAATGTTCCTCGGAGACAAGCAGATTGTCGACCACTTTGCCATCACGGTCGGGGGATTTGTCGGAAAGGAAAGCGTTCAAATCCGCCGGAGTCGGAAGGCTTCCCGTCAGGTCCAGATAAACACGGCGCAACCATTCCTCGTCCCGGGCGGCGGGCGAAGGTGCGATGTTCATCTTGTTCCACTGTTTTTGAAGCTCCTTGTCGATGAAGTTTTTGGGGGCAAATGCATATTTTGGAACAGCGTTTTCCATCGGAACAGATCCCCGGAAAACGACAACCTGCCCCTGATAGCGGGCCATGATACCCGCCTCGCCTGTCTGTGAGTGGGTGCGGACCAGGCCATCGACATCGACCGAGGCGATTTCGGGCTGGTTCGATTCGTATTGGACCCGGCGGGTGATATCGCGAACGGATTTGTCGGAGTATTTGCCTACAACACGGATCTGTTGGCGTGATTTTCTTGAGAGAAGCTGTTCCGTAGGGCGCACTTCGATCGAGACAAGAGTCGGATCGTTTTTTGATCCCCAGTTGACGCCCGAAACGATCCAGCGGCGCAGGAGCTTGTATTCATCGGATTCGGGGTCGATTTTTTTGCCTCCCCCATGGCCCACGGCGCCTGTGGCTTTGAGCAATAGTGGGCTCTTTTCCGGTGCTGAGGGGCTCACGCGGCGGCCGCGACCCTCCTTGACGATGTTGGTGTAGTCGAATTCGGGGTCAAAACCCAAAAGAGACAGGCGAAAGCCGTTTTGGCCGCTGATTTTTCCGTGGCAACCACCCGCATTGCAGCCAAATTTGGTGAGGACAGGGACAATCTCGTTCGCGAAACTGATTGGTTTGGAATCTTCGAAGTCGGCCACCGAAACCGGGATTTCCGCGCTGCCTGAGGCGGTTTCCACCTTCAGGGTGGTGAATCCATTGGCGAGCGGAGTGATACGACCCTTTGGGCTGACCCGCGCGATTTTGGGATTGGCGATGGTGAAATTGGCGACCGGGATCAGGTCGGCCAAACGCCCGGACCCGTCTTTTGCCGTTAGGACAATTTGCGTGGAGGAATCGGATCCGGAAAGGGAAACCGCGGGGGGATCGACCGAGAGTCTTGAGGGAGGCGCAGGTGCGGCAAAGCCGCTGGCCGCGACGAGCGAGAATGGCTCAATCGGGCAAAGAAGAATCGGCAGCACACAAAAACAAAGCGCGCGCAAGGACATAGCAAAGGTTCCCCCGGACCGCAGGGAGATTTCAGCCCGGCGGCCCAGCCGAGAAATATCAGCCCAAAAGTTCGGTGATAGGCTCACGATCCGTGAGGATGTGTTGCGGACGACCGAAGGTGTCCATGAAGGTCATTCCGGGGTCGATACCCAAAGCGTGGTAGACCGTTGACAGGACGCGCTGGACCGGGTAGCCCCGCTCCTTGGGTTTCTCCGCATTGGAGTTGGTCGCGCCGACCACCTGACCGGTTCGCAAGCCACCACCTGCAAGAAGCGCGTTCATCGCGGTGGGCCAGTGATCGCGGCCAGCTGTGCCGTTGATCTTGGGAGTGCGACCAAATTCGCCCCAAACCACAATGGCAACCTCATCGAGCATTCCACGCTCCTTGAGGTCGTCCACAAGATTGGCGAGGGCACGATCCAGAACGGGGAGTTGGCGTTTGAGCTGACCAAAGTTGTTGGCGTGGGTGTCCCAGCCTCCATAGGAGAGGGTCACACAGCCAACGCCCGACTCGATAAGCCGGCGGGCGGTGAGGAAGTTTTCGACGCCCTTGTACGATTCACGCACTTTGGCGTCTTCCTTGCCCAGGTCGAGTGCTTTGCGCACCGTTCCCGAGGAGACGATCTCAAAGGCGCGGCTGGTGAACTGGTCGATGCCGTTGGCGGTGCCGGTGGTGTCGGATTCCTTGCGGAAGTCGTCAAATTGATTAAGCAAGCCACGGCGCTTGTTGAGTCGGTCGCCTGTGTTTGCTTGGGTCGGCTTCAAGTTGGCGACGCCGGGGCCTTCCGGGGTGAAAGGGCGATGGGCCACGCCCAGATAACCGGGTTCGGTCCCTTTACTGGATCCGCGAAGGCTGACGAACGGGGGGATGCCGTCCTCGGACATCCCGCGCAGTTTGGAAACGACCGAACCGAAGTTGGGGTGGTTCATGACCCGGTTTTCGATGTCGGAATAGCCGCTCATAACCAGGGAGTCGGAATGTTCGTTGACGCTGACCACACCCCGAACGGCGGCGAAGTTCTGGAACATCGCGGCCTGTTTTGTGAAAAGCTCGTTGATTCGGATTCCCGGGATGCTGGTTTCGGCGCCCAAGAATTCGCCCCGGATTTCGGAGGGAGCGTCTGGCTTGGGATCCCACATGTCAATGTGCGAGGGGCCACCAGGCAGATACACAAAGATCGCCGACTTGGCTTTGGACGATTTTTTGGAGTTGGTTCCGGATGCCTGTGCCTTGAGGAGGTCGGTAAGCCCCAGCGATCCCGCACCCACACCCAGGGCGCCGATTCTCAGGAAATCGCGGCGGGTGCCTAGATCACAAAACCTGCCAGCGCGACCGAGACCTTGACCGAGCATGGTGAACATTGGGGGTGACTCCCGAAAAAATTGGGGACGGGGAGGGTGGGTGTGAAAAAACAATCCCACTAACCCATGTTTAACTTAACCCGATTGGATCATCAAGGTTCCGATTCTTTTGAACTTTTTTTCGAACCCCTTTGGACTAGACCAAAGTGATAGTCTTTTCCTTTTGGTGCCGGTGTCCGCATCTGCACGAAAAGGTCAAGGTTTTTCCGGCCAGATTCAAAGACCGAGTCCCCCTAATGAAGTTTTCCCAACTGGGCCACCAGATCCAGGTATTTGCCCCCGCCAAGGTGAATTTGTTCCTGGAAATCGTTTCCAAGCGGCCGGACGGGTACCACAATCTCGAAAGCTTAATGGCGCAAGTCTCGTTGTGGGATACACTTGTGTTCGAGAAAGCCCCGGATGGGGAGCTGTCTCTGGAAATCGACATTCCGGGACTCGATGAGGGGGAATCGAACCTGATCATCAAGGCGGCCCGGCTTCTTTGGGCCGAAACGGGAAAAAATCCCGGTGCCCGAATGCGCCTCACCAAACGAATCCCGATGGAAGCAGGTCTGGGAGGCGGGTCGAGCGACGCGGCGGCAGCTCTTTTTGGACTCAATTCCCTTTGGGGTCTCTCACTTACACAAATACAGCTGCAAACTCTTGGCGCAAGGCTGGGAAGCGATGTGTCTTTCTTTCTTTCGGCCCCGGCGGCCCTTTGCACGGGTAGGGGGGAAATTTGTCAACCGGTTACGGGAGGTCAACCGATTTGGCTGGTACTTGTTCAACCCGATTTTGGTCTCTCCACGAAGGAAATCTACGGGGCCTTAAAGGTTCCCCAGAGCCCCCATTCTTCCGAGGCATTTGTTCATGCCTGGAAACGGGGAATGTTTACGGATATTTGTGCAAGGATTTACAACCGTCTGGAGGAGCCGGCCCTGGCGATTCGCCCGGAGATCGGGTTATGGAAATCGCACCTAATTTCGCTTGGGGCTTCGGCTTCGGTCATGACGGGAAGTGGCTCCGTCGTGCTGGGCTTGTTTCCCGATGCCGATTTGGCCTACAAGGCGACTAGGCGAATTGAAACTGGGGAACCGTCAGGGATGATGGGGAACCCCGGGAGGGTTAGGACGGTGCGGGTGGTGCAAACACTCGCCTGACTCCCAACCCGGAACTTCGCCAGGCATCAATGAGGTTCCAGGGAGGGTCGGCGCCGTGAACATCACAGAGGTCCGGGTAAAGCTTGTCGACGAGAATGGCGAAAACGAGCGCCTCTTGGGATTCTGTTCGATCACATTCGACAATGCGTTTGTCGTGCGCGATCTCAAAATCATTGGTGGCCCCAAAGGCTATTTCGTTGCGATGCCCAGCCGCAAGCTGATGGACCGTTGTCTCGGTTGCGGATTCAAAAATCAGATGCGGGCCCGTTTTTGCAACGCCTGTGGCGGTCGTCTTGATGAAAATCGTGGGCTCCGGGTTGCCGAGGGTCGTCCTAAACTTCACGCCGACATTGCCCACCCAATCCATGCGGGATGTCGCGAACAGATCCAACAATCCGTCATTGATGCGTTTCTGCTTGAACGGGAAAAAGCGAAGCTTCCCGGTTACGTCTCCAACTACGATGACATCGACCACGATTTCGAACCCGCCCACTTTGGTGGTGCGGAAAGTGAATTCAATCGCCCCAGTCGTGGCCATTCCGCCCCTGCGGCTCCCCGTGGTGGCGCAAGCACCTTCCGCAGTCAGGGAGCCCGTCAGGTGGGCTACCGATTTCCAGCAGAATAAGTGGAATTGCGGATTTTCCGGCTGACCTGTTTTTCTGGACAATACCGACCCAAAAATGAAAAACTCACAGATCACTCTGTTGGCGCTTTTGGGTGTTGCGGCGGTTATGTTTGGGGCGCTTTTGTATTTTGGCCGCAAAGATGCGGATCCAGACGCCCCAAAGTCCGTCAAAGATTCCAAAGGGCTAAATTCCGCCAGCGACTTTTTCAGTCGAGCCAAAACCGAACTCAAATCAGGCGATCTCAAAGGCGCACTTAGCGACTTTGAGGAGACGACGAAGCGGGACCCGGGATTCTTTCCCGCCTGGGTTTCCCAGGCCGAGATCCATTCGCAGGAAGGCGATCTTTCCAAAGCCGAGGCGTGCTATTCCAAAGCAATCGAACTGGAGCCCAAATCCTCGCCTGCGCTTGCCAATCGCGCCACTTTGAGAATCAGTCTTGGTCGCCCGGATGAGGGGCTAAAGGACCTGGACCAGGCCATCGTCGCGGAGCCCGATTTCGTGTTTGCCCGGATGACCCGTGGACTTCTCCTTTCCGATCGGGGAAAACTCGATTTGGCGATCTCCGACTTTGACGCGGCGATCAAAGCCGATTCTGCTATTGCGGATGGGTATCTTGCCCGGGGTTTGGCCAAAAAAGCCAAGGGGGATCTTGATGGGGCGGAAAAGGATATTCGCAAAGCCGCGACCCTGAAACCCTCAGATTTCACGATGCAGGCCAATCTGGCCCTGATCCTTGCAAAGCGAGGCAACAAAGCCGAATCCGAACAAGCGATTTCCGATGCCGCCAAAATCAATCCTCAAGGTGAAAAAGCTCTCCGGGCCAATGTCCAAAAAGAAAAGAAGTAGGCGGCTGGTCTGAATCCGTTTTTAGGGTTAACCAATCAAGTCGTAACAAATCCCTTCAGATCATCTCATAAGTTCCGTTAATTTCGTTTTCCCTTTTTCCTCCTTGGTTTTCGTCGTAATTTGGGGAGGATGATCCGGCCCGAAGCTTGTAAATTTCCCAATAGGACCACTCCCGCCGCACCTCCCCCTCGGAGAGAAATCATGCAATTTCTTGCTCTTGCCGCGCTCTTTTTGACCCAAGGCCAAACGGAAACCGACCGAATCGTCTATCCCGGCGCCGATGAAAAAGCCCCAAAAGTCGTGCTTATCGCAGGGGATGAGGAATATCGCTCCGAGGAGGCGCTCCCCCAGCTTGCCAAAATCCTCAACAAGCATTTTGGCCTCAAAACTGTGGTCCTTTTCCCCATCGATCCCAAAAACGGCCACATCAACCCGAATGTCAACAACAACATACCCGGAACCGATGAGCTGCGTGACGCAAGCCTGATGATCATTGGTCTTCGTTTTCGCAATTTGCCCGACAAGCAGATGAAGGAAATCGTCGACTATGTCGATTCGGGCCGTCCGATCATTGCCCTTCGCACCAGCACCCACGCTTTCAACATGTCCAAAGAATCCAAATACGCTTCATGGACCTGGAACAGCAGCGCCCCCTGGAAGGGTGGCTTCGGGAAGCAAATTCTGGGCGAAACCTGGGTCAGCCACCATGGCAACCACGGTTCGGAAAGTACTCTTGGCCTGTTTGCCCCGGGCAAGGAGAACTCTCCCCTTCTCAAGGGAATCAAGTCGGGTGAAATCTGGGGTCCAACGGATGTCTATGAGGCAGCTCCTCCCAAAGATGCCGAAACCATTGTTTTGGGCCAGGTTCTCTCCGGGATGACCATAGATAGCAAGCCTGTCGCTGGCAAAAAGAACTCGCCGATGATGCCCATCGTCTGGACTCGCGAGGTCAAAAGCGCATCCGGCGAGATGGCCAAAGTATTCACCACCACCATGGGCGCCTCGCAAGATCTTGAAAATGAGGCATTTCGACGGCTTTTGGTCAACGGGGTCCATTGGGCACTGGGCAAGGAAGTCCCCGAAAATGCCAAGGTCGACCTGGTAGGCGAATACAAGCCGACCAAAT
>CAMBMH010000025.1 GCA_945868575.1 Singulisphaera sp. GP187
ATCAGCCAACCCAAGGAAATCAAAGGTGTAATGATCCTTCACCGCCAGCACGGCCTGCGCCTTGATTTCCGGCGGCAAGGTTCGATCGAAGTTGGTTTGATTGAGCAGGTATTTTGCGTAACTCTGGTTGTCGATCTGGTGCTGAAGAACGGCCTTGGTCCAGCCAAAGCGAGCGGTGGCGCGGAGGTAGAACTCTTTTTCCAGCAAGTCTTTACAGCGAGCCATGATGACGAGATTCTTGGCCCAACTAATTTCTCCAACCAATGGTTGGAGTTTTGGTTGGCCGTGATACTCGGAGTAGAACTGGCGCATGTACCAGAGGTTCTGCGCTGAGAAGCCATTGCGACCAGGGAACTCCGCCTGAAGGTCGCGCGCCAGCGTTTCCACCACGGATTTCCCCCACCCGAGCGATTGCTGCTTGCGGTGGATGGTTTCGCCAATGTCCCAGTAGAGCCGGGTCAACTCAGAATTGACCGCTCGCAGCGCCTGATACTGCGCCTGCCGGATGCGTGTCTTGATTTCGACAAGAAACCCCAGATAGTCGTTGGCGGACAGTTCACTCATGCCAATCCTCTGATGTTGCCCGGCACTTCCGCGCTCTCGGTTTTCCATAGCTTTCATTTCCCCTTCTTCCCTTCCGGCAACTGGGGAGTGCGCTCATCGGCAGTGAGCAGTTTCATCTGCTGGATGTCGATCAAGTTAGGGACGGTGAGAGTGAAATGGTTGAGACCGGCCTGTACTCTAACCCCGACGAATTCGACGGGGTTAACACCGGGGTGGTAGATCTGTTCCCAAAGGCCGAGAACTTCGATTTTTTTAGTCATTGGGTTTCTCGGTGTTCAGGAGTTGCCTGATATTGGCCAACACTTCCGCGCTCTCGGCGTCCAGCGCGGCGATTTCGTCCATGATCTCCTGCGGGCTGCGGTGCGCGATTTCCTCGCCGCCGTTAGGATTCTTGACTGAGAGGTCATAGGTGCTCGTGTCAATCGCCGAAACATCAACGCTCCAGCTTTTGGGGGAATCGGCTCGGGTCTTTTGCAGTTCGATAAACTCGGCGAGGTCGGCATCGTTGAGCGGATTCGTCTTCCCCATGTTGCGGCCGGGGTCGAGCTGGTAATACCAGACCTTTTGCGTCCGGCTTCCCTTCTCAAAGAAAAGCACCACGGTCTTCACACCTGCGCCAATGAAGGTCCCGCCCGGGCAATCCAGAACCGTATGCAGGTAGCACTCTTCGAGAAGTTTCTTGCGCAGAAGAACGGAGGCGTTGTCGGTGTTGGAAAGGAAGGTGTTTTTGATGACGATTCCCGCCCGTCCCCCCGCTTTGAGAATCTTGATGAAATGCTGGAGAAAGAGAAACGCGGTTTCGCCGGTTCGGATGGGGAAGTTCTGTTGAACCTCCTTGCGCTCTTTGCCTCCGAAGGGGGGATTGGCGACGATGATGTCGAAACGGTCCCTTTCCTGAACATCGGCCAGGTTTTCGGCGAGCGTATTGGTGTGGATGATGTTGGGCGCTTCAATCCCATGCAAAATCATGTTCATGATCGCGATGACATACGCGAGGGACTTCTTTTCCTTCCCGTAGAAAGTCCGCTCTTGCAGGGTCTGGTCCTGGGCGGTGGTGCGCTGGGCATTTTGGGCCCTCAGGTAATCAAACGATTCGCACAGAAACCCGGCGGACCCGACCGCCGGATCGCAAATGGTTTCGCCAATTTGGGGGGCGGTGACGGCGACAATGGCACGAATGAGCGGACGCGGGGTGTAATATTCTCCGCCGTTTCGTCCGGCGTTCCCCATGTTTTTGATTTTGGCTTCGTATAGGTGCGAAAGCTCGTGTTTTTCCGACTGGGAACCAAAGCGGAGTTCATCGATATGGTCTATGATCTCGCGCAGGTTATAACCGCTCTGGATCCGGTTTTTGATCTCGCCAAAGATTTCCCGATCTTGTATTCGATCGTGTTGGGGCCGGTCGCCTTTTGTTTGAACCCATGCAAATAGGGAAAGAGCTTTTGGTTGACAAAAACAATGAGATCATCACCCGTCAGCGCGGTGTTGTGATCGATCTCTCCACTGGGCCCTTTGGGAGCGGCCCATTTTTCCCAGCGGTAGGGTGCATCAAGGATATGGCTGTATTCTTTCCCCTCGAAAGCCGCTTCGGTGGCTTTGTCGTGTTCCAGGGCATCGAGATATTTGAGAAACAATAACCACGAGGTCTGCTCGGTGTAATCCAGCTCGCTAGTGTACCCGGCATCCTTCCAGAGGATATCATCGATATTTTTAAACGCCAATTCGAAGCGCTGGCCCGAGGAGGTTGGCTTGGTTGAAGCGGAAACGCGCTCGGAAGCCACTGGGGATCGATTTTGGGAAGGTCGGCTCACGACAGCTTGGCTTTTGGGTGTTTCAGGGAAAGGATTGTCGCGAACGGTTTGGGCCCGGGGATTTTCTTCCCCTTGGGACTCTTCGGAAACCTCATCAAACAGGCTTGGTGCAGTCGCTTTTCCGGTAAGGGTAACCGATCCACCTCGGCCTTTGCCGGTTTGGATCTTGCCTAAGCCGATCAGGGATTTTTGAATCCGGAAATAGTCCTCCTCTTCGAAACGAAGAGCCTCGCGAAGGGTGACATTGCCTGAGGTGCCACCCAGGCGATGAAGGGTGGAAAGAAACCGTTCCATCTCTTCCGCAGTAGCTGTGGGAGCCGGTTCGGGGGGCGCTCCGTTGTGTCCAGCCAGGGAAACGGACCCGCCCCGCCCGCGTCCGGGGACGATTTTTCCTTCGAATTTGAGGTTGGACTGGATCTGGTTGTAAGTCGTCTCATCCCAGCGGAGGGTCTCGCGAAGGGTCACATTTCCGGCGGAGCCGCCCAACTGGGCGAGAGCGTCAAGGAACTGTTGGGCAGGATCGGGAAGGTTGGTCATGAGGGGCAGCCAATGGCAATAGGAATCTGATGCTTGTTATAGGGGAGAAGCTATCCGGACCTCATGAAAAAATGAGGCTATTATAACCATTACCAGCAAAGGGATTGGAAATTTCAGGATGTGCGGGGAAAAGGGCCAAATCTTAGGGCTGAAGGGGCGACTCTCCGCTTGATTCCCATCATTAAAGCGGTGTCAACTTTGTTGGATCCTTGTGGCTTGGGCCCGAGGTGGGTTTTCAAATCGTGCCGAGCGCGGACCGGAATTGCAAAAAAACATTCTTTGAAGAATTCAAATATCGTTTAGTCCAATGACTCAAGGAACGCGTGGACAGCGGACAAGCAAGCCTCGGTGGCGGTCCAGTGGATCAGGTGCCCGGTTTGGGGAAATCTTACCAGCAGGCAATCGGTCACAAGCGAGGCGATATGTTCCGCTTCCGTTTTGGGGAGCATGCCGCCTTTAGACTCTTCCCCGGCAAGAAGGAGAACCGGGCAGCGGATATTTTTGAGCATCGAATCAAAATCGATCCCGGAGAGCCAATTTTTGGCCAGCAAGGGATCGTAAACCGCAGGATCAACATAAGCTAGGCAACTGGCACTCAGTCGCAAAGAGGCCATATCGCGCACATCGCCCAGGCGAACCATTCCTCCGTTTGCCGTTTGCAGGTTTACCTCGGCAAGTTCCGCGGCAAGTCGTGCAGTGGGGTGTGGGCTACCAGCAAAGCCACGCATGGCCTCGAACATCCCCTTGTAAGGGTTGGAGTCAAGATTCGCCAGGAATCCTGGCCCTGGAGGATCCTCAAGAACGACCGCACGAACCAGGTCGGGGCGTTGCGATGCGGCGGTCATTGCCTCGAGGGCGCCCATGGAGTGGCCAAAGATTACGGCTGGGGTTTTTCCCGATTGGGTGATTGACTCCAAAACAGCGATCGCATCGCGTGCGTGGTCGCGAATTTGATAATGGCCAGGGGCCCGGTCCGAGAGGCCATGTCCCCTTGCGTCGATGGCAAAAAGGGACCTGTCAAATCCCAACGGGCCAAAGAGCGGGGCAAAATCGCGCCCTTGGCGACCAATACCATGAAAAAACAAAATAGGAAACCCACCCGATTCGGACCGGGTGGTTTCGTGAAGGCCGAGGTGAATTTCGCCAAAAAGGCGCTTGCTGGATTGCATGGAAGATGGTCCGTTGGTTAGCGCGTAGTTTAGGAGATCGTTACACCCTCCGCCACCGTGGACCCGACAGTTGCTAACCCCGACCTGTGCATAAGGGGGTCGGAGTTTGCCGCGAAAATGAACAGACCTTGAGGGCTCTATCTCATGGCCTCGGTTTCCTCGTCAACAAAGGCATTGGAAACCGTTTCCCCCTGGCGCCTTTGATTGCGCATCCTTTTGACTTTGCTGCTGGTGGAGTCATAGGCGAAATCCACTTTGTCCGCGCTGAAATTGGCAGTCCCCTGGTCATCCCGGATGCCGAGTTTGGCCGCTTCCCCAAAAGCATCCTGGTTGGCGCCCAAATAGGTGAATTGCCAGTTGTAGACGGTTTGTTGGTGTTCCACCATTTGCCGGATTTGCTCCCGGGAAAATTGGGTGCTGGAATTCTCCTCGCCATCGGTCATGATCACAAAAATGACAAGGCCAGGACGATTGGCTTCGGGGATGGAGGATAGCCTTTCCCCTGTGTTGAGAATGGATTGGCCGACTGCGTCCAAAAGGGCGGTTCCACCACGCGGTTCAAGCTGATAGTTCCCCACCTGATTGATCGGCGTACCTTTGTGGAGGAAATCGAATTCGGTGTCGAATTGGATGAGCGAAAGGTTTGCTTCTCCGGGTTGTTTTTTCTGATCGTCGATGAAGCCGTTGATCCCTTTTTCGGCCTTCCTTTTGATGGATTGCATGGAACCGCTGCGATCGATGACAAGGGTGATATCGGTCAGTTGATCGTTCATGACTGGGCCTTTCGCGGGTAAGTGTTGGAACACTACTTATTCCCGCCACAAAGCCGTTTATTTCCAAATCGTCGAATCTTTCAAAAAAAGAAACCCCCGGCGAGCCCAATGGCCAACCGGGGATTCAGATATTCGACAGGAAAGATTCGCCCGATAGTTTCCATCCACAGCCGCGTACTATTCCTGGCTGACTTCGCCACCATTTCGGCTTACCAGACGGGCAAGAGCCCGGATGTCGGTGGTGGCGGGGAGGAACCGAACGGAACCATCGGCCATTAGGGTATTGGTTCCACCGGTGTGGAACGAATAAACCTGGCTAGTGCCATCGGTTCCAAAGGGAGTGGAGGAAGGACCACCCGCGGCGATGTAATCCAGGCCGTTGGTGACATTGATCGCGGATGCTCCGGGACCGGTGGCTCCGTTGGCGTCAGAGCCATAGAGGTAGGGGATTTCGCTGGCTGGGCGGCACCAGCCACCACCATTTACGCGGCTTGTGGCGGAAGCAGTCGCGAATACCTTGCCTTTGCGGTAGATGTTGGGCCGACCTGCGGACTCGGTAGCCTGGATGGTGTTGGACAACCCATCGAGGAAGTCGGCAAAGCGGAGCTTTTGGGTTTTGGAGATTGCGCCATTGGAAGCGTTCGCGGATTGGGTATCGACCAGGCCCAGGCCCGGGGTTCCCAAAGAAGGATGGACCCCATAGAAGCCGGCGTAGTCGCTGTTGGCGACGATCTGGGTCCATGCGGGTGAGGTATCCGGGGCGCCATCAAGGCCCGCCTCGGGTGTAGATGGGCAGAGGAAGGTTTTCACTTTTACACTGGTGTAAGGGATGTTGAGTGGGTCGGACCAGTTCACGGTTTGGTTGTAGGCCTTGAAGATGTTGTCCTGCTCGACAAAGGGAAGAATGAAGGTCAGCCAGCGAACGCGAACGGTGCTGTTGAGGTTTGGGCGAATGTTTGCGGGGATTCCACCCGTGGCGTCGTGGATCGAATGGATGGCGAGCCCGATTTGCTTGAGGTTGTTTTGGCAGCTCATCCTGTTGGCGGCTTCACGAACTTTTTGGACTGCGGGGAGGAGAAGACCAATAAGGACTGCAATGATGGCGATGACGACCAAAAGCTCAATCAGGGTGAAGCCAGAACGACGACGAATCACGGAAACCTCCGGGTAAGAGAATATGATCAACAAAGTCATGATAATCTAGTTGATCGACTTTGTCAAGTAAAGTTGATCCACTTGGGCTTTTCGCTGTTTTTTCGCTGGTGGACTGGTCCGGACCCCTCATAATGGCCCAATAGGCCCAAGGTGTTCGAGCTTTTGAATTCTTTGGGACAAATGCCTTGTCCATATTTGGGCATTAAGGGCTTTTTTGAATGATTTCCTTGCACCCGAGGTCACCATGATTAGCTGGAATCCGCGTCGAGTCCTTCGTTCCTGGGTTTTGGGTTTAGCCCTTTTGTCCGCCTGGTCCATTGCCCCCGTGGGCGCGGAAGACCTCAAAACCGGCAAAGTGGAGCTTCAATCCGCTGGTCCGATCACTTTTGGTCCCAATGGCGTGCTGTTCCTTGGTGATCCAAAAGCGGCCAAAATTTATGCGATTGACACCGCCGATAAACAAAGCACTGCGGTAGCCCCTGTAACTGTGGGCGAATTGGATACCAAGTTGGCGGCTCTTCTTGGTGTCAAAACAACGGATCTCGTCATCAACGACCTTGCGGTGAACCCTGCTTCCAACCGGGTCTACCTGTCTGTTTCTCGTGGCAAGGGCCCTGCCGCGATTCCGGTGGTCTTTGTCCTGGATGGGAAAGAGGGTGGGTTGAAAGAGCTCGCTCTCGAAAGTGTTCCCTACGCCAGCATCGAACTCGGCAACCCGGTGGCTCCAGGGAACAAGCGCCAGGAAGCAATCACCGGCATCAAGTTTGTAAAAAACAAGATTTTTGTCGCCGGATTGTCCAACGAGGAATTTGCCTCGACCCTTAGGTCGATCCCTTACCCCTTCACGGGCAAAGTTGCATCTTCGGGGATCCAGATTTACCACGGAGCTCACGGCAAATTTGAAACCGCCTCGCCTGTTCGCACCTTCACCCCGCTGGATGTTAATGGCAAAGAGGAAATTCTCGCCGCCTATACCTGCACCCCGCTTGTTCGCATCCCCGTTTCGGAGCTTCAGGATGGCGCCAAGGTCAAAGGAACGACTGTTGCCGAATTGGGCAACCGGAACCGTCCGCTGGACATTGTGACCTACACCAAGGAAACCAAACCTTTCGCACTTATGGCCAATAGCGCCAGGGGCGTGATGAAGGTTTCCCTTGAGGACATCGAAAAGATCGATGCCATTGTCGAACGGATCCAGGATAAAGCGGGTCTGAAATATGACACACTGTCCGACCTCAAGGGCGTGGAACACCTCGACAAGCTTGGTGAAACCCATGCGGTCCTCCTGGTTCGCTCGCCCAAGGGCCTTGCCATCCAGACTATTCTCCTTCCCTGATTGGGCATTTTTTTCTCCCCCGGGGAGTCTTTTTCATGATGTTCCCGGCATTAATAGCCCCGCTGGCGATGATTGTTGTAATCGCCTGCGGGGTGGATCCGGTATTCCGGTATCAGCCTCCGAACAAGCTGCTTCCCACGGGGAGGTTTGAAATTTCGGGTGTTCCCACCAACGCAATCGTTAGAATTAGGGATAAAGCAGAGTTAAAAAAAATCCTGATTGTGGGCGTTGACCCATCTATTCCCTTGTTGGGAACCCATGGCGTCACGGGCGATACACTCTGGTTCGCTCCCCGTTTTCCCCCGGCTCCGGGTATCGAGCATACAATCCGTTTTGATTTGGCGGCCCTTGATGGGTCTGGTGCCAAACCCCATATATGGCGCTGGATACCAGTTCAGGAGAAAACCCCAATTCCCGGAGTGGAGGCAGTCTACCCCACTTCGGAAACCATTCCCGAAAACACACTCCGGTTTTACATTCACTTTTCCAGACCGATGAAACGGGGTCAGGCTCCCGGTCGTGTCAGGGTTTTGAACGATCAGGGCAAAGAAGTCGAATTGGCTTTTTTGGAGCTGGACGAGGAACTCTGGGATGCCGGGCAGACCCGTTTGACTTTGCTTATTGATCCGGGCCGGATCAAGCGTGGTGTCAAGCCGCTGGAGGATGTGGGGCCTGTTTTCGAAGCAGGCAAAACCTACACGATTGAGGTCGATGGAGCGTTTGAGGACGACGCCGGGAAAAGTCTGGGGGAGCCCTTTCGCAAATCGCTTAAAGTCGGTCCTGCCGTCCGCGAACGAATTGAGCCCCGGGCGTGGAAGGTCGTCGCGCCCCAAATTCCCTACGGGGTTTTGGAAGTTCAATTGGACAGACCGCTCGATCATGCACTTCTTATGAGACAGCTCAAGGTGAAAACCATGTCCGGCGCCCCTGTCGAGGGCGTCTGGCAAGTCCCACCAGGCGAAACGGTGGCCCGGTTTCGTCCTTTCAAGTCATGGCAAAAAGGGACATATCATCTGGTCCCGGGCGCGGATTTGGAAGACTCCGCGGGAAATCGTACAAATAGGGTCTTTGATGCGCCGGGGGACGAAAAGCCCGTGGTCCCTGTCGATCATCTGGAGTTTATGGTTACAGGAAAATAACAGGCTGTTTAAAGGAACGGTCGTTGGCAATCGTTGCTGGGAAAATCGGGCGGTCGGCCCAATGAGCAAATGAGTAAATGGGTTTTGGTTCCGGCAAAGACCAATTGGAGATCAATACTATCTAACAAAAAACCACGGGTGTTTCGCCCGTGGTTTTGTCGTTTTGGAACCAGCGCGGATTCCCTTAGCGGGGGGTCACTTCGGAGACAGGAGTTGTGGACACCTCGACTCCTGGTGGGGGAGCATCAATTACTACCGGAGCGAAAGCATCAAGGTTGGCGATTTTTTCGCCGCCCGCGATTGTGCACATTGCGCGGAAGATTTCCGGCTTGATGTCCGCCCGGATAAAGCGAACCTTGAAGTCACCCATAATCGCGAGGGTGCCTCGGGCTTCTTTTTTGGTGATTGGGTCGATGGCTTTTTCCAGGAGGAAAGGCACGAGAGGATCACCCGTTTCGTTGACGGTGCGAATGGTCGAGCCACCGCCCGCAATCCATGGCCCCTGACGGTTTGGGGGCACTTCAAGAACAAGGATGGTGCTGGCTTTGTCGTCTCTGATGTCCGAAAGTTTGGTGACCCGGTCATAGCCAAAGGCGCCAAGCTTTTTGACCTCATCCGGGGTTTTTCCCATGAGGGTTACAGACTTGTTCCCCAATCCACCCACGCCCACAAAGCTGGTTGCCGCAACCAGTGTTGGAACCCGGGCGAGTTGAAGGAGACTTGTGCTTCCTGGAAGCGTTTTGTCCACAAACGAGGGGACAACAAGACCGGCGGCAGGGAGATTCTTTTCAGCCGACCAGGGGATATTGATGTCATAAGCAAACTGGTTGGCATTCTGATCGCCCACTGCCATTGGGCCGGTGGGTGTGAATGGTGTCAATTCGGTGAGCCATGACGCTCGAAGGTCGGGTGTCAATCCCAACACCGAACGGTTGGCTTTGGGTTGGACTGTTCCCCTGGGGAGAGCCTGGTTCTTTTCGGCGTACTGTTTGAGGGCCGATGCAAGTTCGTGAACCCCGTTGAAATGATTGAACCCTTCCACCTGGCTGCGGGTCCGAATCGCCCAAAGGCCAAGGGCGGAAGAGATGGATTCGTATTGGTTCGACTTTTCCGCAAACGGGATATAAGTCTGAACCATGGCAAATTCTTTTTGACCGTTGTAGGCAATGAAGCTGCCCGATCCGGGGGCTCCTGCTCCGGGTTGCCCACCCATACCGGGCATTCCAGGCATACCCATACCAGGTCCACCCATACCGGGCATTCCAGGCATTCCAGGCATACCCATGCCGGGTCCACCCATGCCGGGTCTTCCCATCATGCCTGGAGGTCCGCCTGCACCAGGAAATCCGGGGCGACCCCGTCCACCAGCGCCAGGACCCTCTTCGCCTTCGCCAATCCCTGGTCCGCCTCCCGCGCCAGGAAATCCAGGGGCTCCGCCGGGAGGCGCTGCTCCCGGGCCGGAGTTCTGGGCACCCAGTGCGGTATGTTGGGTCGAGATGATCGGTGCGGAAACATCCAGGGCAAATTGGTCTTTGAATACCTTGGGCCCGAGTTTCATGAAGCTGATCAGGATCGGATCAAGCTCATCAAGGGTGTCCTTGTTTTCGGGACGAATCCCGGTGTCCATCAGGAGATGTTGACGGTCAAACTCCCGAACGGTCACAGCAAAGTGGTAGCCTGCCGAACCTTGTTCTATGGCTCTCCAGATGAGTTCGGTAGCGGCAGAGCCAAAACCGGATTTCAACCCCTCCATGGATTTGGTCACGCTACTCTTCAGATAGTTGGCCAAAGGCGATTGTTGGTTGGTCAAAAGGGAAACATTCCCCGCAATCGTTACCAGTGCGGTTTCTCCATGGTTGGCTTCAACGCTTTCCAGAAGGAGTTGAACGGATTTGGGTTGGGAGAAAAAGTTCCGGATCTGGTTCTCGTCAGGGTCCTTGATCATGCGGGGAGTAAGCACCGCTCCTGGTTCCCCTTGGGCACCAGTGGCCGGGAGATTTGGAGCGCCGGGGAATCCACCCTGTGCCATGGGTCCGCCTGGAAATCCCATAGGTCCACCCTGTGCCATAGGTCCACCCTGTGCCATAGGTCCACCCTGTGCCATTGGTCCGCCCGGGAAACCCATTGGAGGTCCACCCTGTGCCATTGGAGGTCCACCCGGTCCCATAGGGCCCATTGGAGGGCCTTTTCTTGGTCCCATTGGACCAGGATCCATTGGTTTTCCATCCTCTGAGGGTGCGGCACCGTCCATGGGTGCACCAGCTTCCTTGGGCCCTGGAGGAGCTTCAAGGGGTGCGGGTGGGAGATTTTTGGGAATGCGTGTCACACAGGAGATAAATTCCTTCGAGGCGTACTCGGACAATTTTGCCTTGGAGTCGCAAAGCAGAATGGTGGAGGGGTCAAGGAAAAGAATTCCCATGTCCTGGGAAACTTGAAGGTTGCTTGATCCGGTGACGAGGAGTTTACCCATGTGCGCAAGGGTCGAGGTGAAGCTGTCCACCCGTCCCTGGAATGCAATCAGTTCAAAGTTGTCATCGCCTATTTTGACGGGTTCCCGGCGGCCACCAACGCTACGGATGACTTCCTCCACACTGACCGGGATGGTCGTGCGCAAAAACACAAGTGTCCAGGGATTGGGGGAATTTACGCCATTGGCAACCAAAACCTGATGGACCTGGTCGACTTCAAAGCCCATGGAGCGCCGGAAATCCGCCTTTCTGTATGCACCCGGATTATCAAAAAATGGCTTTACCAACGCGGAGTTTAGGATTTTGTGGAGATTGATACGGGCAAGGAAGTCTGTGTTGGATGGAGCCAGGTTGGATAGGTCATGCTGTTCCTGGATGGGAAAGCGGTAAACATTTCCGACAGGCGGAGCGACATTGGGCTGCCCGCCCCCGGGATTGGCCGCGCCAGGATTCGCCACTCCGGGATTGGCGTTGGCGCCCATTGGGTCATCGCCTGGATTGCCAGCGGGGTTGTTTTCCTGGCCACCTTCTTCGTTTTTGTTTCCCTGATTTTGCTGGGGCTGACCCTTTGCGACTTGTTGGCCACCTACTGGCGGTTTGTTCGGCGTTCCTTCCCCACCCATCATAAATAAGGCTACGCCACCACCACCCAAGACGAGCACAAGTACCGTGGCAACTGCCAGAATCGGGACCATGCCACCTTTTTTCTTTTTGGAAGGTGCGGCCTCCGCATCATCGTCGCCTCCCTCGGCATCCTCATTGGCGGATTTTTTGCCTTTGGGTGCTTTGCCTTTGGGGGGCTTTTTGGCGTTTGCGGGCTCTTCCCCTTCTGGAGGCTCAACGGTGAATTTGTATTTGCATTTGGGGCAATCAATCTTTTTGCCCACAAGGTTTGGATCCTTGATAAGGACCCGATCCTCACAACTGGGGCAGGTCTGACGGAAACTTGCCATATGCAAACCTCATATTCCGGCCCATAAACCTGGCCGAGCCCGGAGCGGGAGATTGCCCTCCCTTTGCCGGGAAATTGTGAACATTAGACGGATTACTTGATTCTACAGGAGAAACCCCGCTCAACGCCACAAAAGTTTTCCCCAGTACCCCAATCCGGGTACCCGGAATAGGCTGCTTATGCGGGTTTTGCCTTTGCGAACGATGTTTTAAGGTCTTTCGGGCCTTTTGCGGGGACCGGAATGCGGGGAAATCTCCTATGCCACTAATGTTTGAAATGGTGGTTTTGTTGGCCAAAATGGATTTTTTTTGTTTTCAATACAAAGACAATAAAAGATATAATAAAATATCAAAATGTGTGTGACTCAACTTCCGGGCTGGTGAACCCGGAAAATTGGGCCCGATCCTTTAGCATAACCACTAAGCTTTTGGATCCTGGTCCCCATTGGCACATTATAACAATTGCCAATTTCCCTTTTGATGGCTTTTCCTGCGGAGTTTTGACACGATCCTATGGTTTCTCCCAGCCGACCCGACGCCCCTGTCAGCCTTGACGCACCTCTTCCGGGTGTGGTGGGCGAAGCCCCATGTATGCGCGATGTTTTTCGGTTGGTGCGTCAGGTTGCGCCCAGCCATGCGACTGTATTGGTGATTGGAGAAACGGGTTCGGGCAAGGAGCTCGTCGCAAAAGCGGTTCACACCCTTAGTTCTCGCCATGATGGTCCCTATGTGCGGGTAAATTGTGGGGCGCTCAATGAAAGCCTTTTGGAAAGTGAACTTTTCGGCCATGTAAAGGGCGCTTTCACAGGAGCCATCGAAAACAAAACTGGCCGCTTTGAGGCGGCTCATGGCGGGACGATCTTTCTTGACGAAATATCGTCCATGAGTTTCAAGCTCCAGGTGAAACTTTTGCGCGTTCTCCAGGAAAACGAATTTGAACGGGTGGGCGAAAGTCGCACCATTCGGGTCGATACCCGGGTTGTGGCCGCCACCAATCAGCTTCTGGAGGATGAGGTTGAAGCGGGGAACTTCCGTGACGACCTCTATTATCGACTCAATGTGGTCCCCATTTACCTCCCACCTCTGCGTGAGCGTCGACTGGACATTCCCAATCTTGCCAGACACTTTGTCCAAAAGCACGCGATCCTGAACCGGGTGGGCGTTCCGGAAATCCACCAGGCCCTGATGGACCGGCTACTTGCGTATGATTGGCCCGGCAATGTTCGCGAACTGGAAAATTACCTTGCCAGGGTGGTTGTGCTGAGTGGTGGCAAAGGGCGGACGGCCGATGATATCGCACCCCCGGGACAGTCTCCCCGCCGATTCATGGCCCCGGCTGGTCGCCTCGCGAAGGGTGGATCAGGGGACCTTGCCAGTCTGATACGACAGGTTGTTCGGGCCGGCGTCCGCAGTATTCCCGAGGGAATGCTCCACGAGCGAATTGTCGGGTCCGTGGAGCGGGAATTGATCGAACAGGTCCTCGAAGAATGCGACCAGGTACAGATCAAGGCGGCCGGACGCCTTGGTATCAATCGCAACACATTGCACAAAAAAGTTTCTGATTTTGCCAAACCAACAGGAGGCGACTCCGGGGCATCCCCGAGAGAAAAGCCTACCGGGGATGGCGGGGGTGACCAATGAGCGATATTCACTCCGCGATGGATGCCCCTTCCGGGGGGGTCGGTCAGGGACTTTCCTTCTCATCCCGATTGCGATGGGTTTTGGCGGGATTTCTTCTCGCCTGGCTGCTTTTTGTGGGATTGTTCGCCTGGTTTTTTGTCCGCCGGTCCCTCTTTCAACAGGTCGATTCCGTCGCGATCAATCAACTCCATTCCGCCGCGGCCAGTCTCGATGACAGGCTGGAGCGACTTGAGACGCTGACTGAATCCATCGCCCGGTCGCTGGCCGTGCAATGGGGGCCCAAGCCCGTTGCTCCCCTGGTCGCAAAAGCCCTTCTGGAGACGACCCTTTCCTCCCTCACACCAGAGGAGGCGGCGGTGATTTACCTTGCCGTGGAGGGAGTTCCATCATCCAACCCGGAAGCGCTGATATGGTTTCGTCGTGATAAACCACCCACCCGGATCATTCCAGGCGGACTGATCCGTTACGATTTCCACAAGGAATCGGCGGTGACCAACTGGTACCAAAAGCCAAAACAGACACGCAAGGTGTTTATATCCGAGCCTTATTATGATCTTGGTGGATCCGAACAGAAGGTAATATCGGTCACTGCCCCCGTGATTGACCCACAAGGGGTTTTTCGCGGAGTGGTCGGGATCGATATCCGTATCGAGGCCCTTGAGCAGGTTCGGCGCAGGCTCCACTTGCGTCCGGCAGAATTCGACGAACTTCATACTCCGATCCACGAGACGGGCTTCATCTGCTCCCCTCAGGGGAAAATCATTGCCCATCCCGACTCAAGGCTGTTGCCTTCCCCGGGCAATCCCGAAGGTGTCTCGGTCGAAACCCTTCCCATGGGCCCGGAAATCCTGGCGTCGCCTGATGGATTGCTGATGGAAATGATCGATAACATTCCCCAGAGGATTCTTTGGTACACATCCATCCGTACAGGGTGGAAGTTGGTTTTTATTGTCCCTGAAACCCTGCTTGCCGCCCCGGTTAATGTTTTGGCCCTTCAGCTTTTGGCGGTTTTCGCGGCGGGTTCGGTCGTGATCATCGTTTTGGTCTCGATCATCGCCAGAAAAATGGCGGAACCGCTTGAGGTTTTGAGAATGGGGGCGCTCGCGAATTCCACCCAATCCCCCATGGTGCATGCCCTTGCCCTTCGAAACGACGAGATTGGCCTGGTAAGCCGTTGGTTACTGCGGCTCTCCGAAAAGGCCACCGAGCAGGATAACCGCAACCGGATCGAATTGATGCGCGCGTTCCGGCTCGAACTGGCTCGTCAATTGGCGGATTTGAAACTTGGAGTCGGCCCCGAGGCGATCGATTGGAATGAGGAACAGGTCGCCCGCGAGCTGCAATCCCAGGGGTATCCCGTAGAACCCGCCCAGGTGAAAATTCCCGGGCGCAAACTGGTTTACGGTGAAAACATCCTGAATGTCCAGCTAAGTGACGACCTTGCCCAATCGGTGAGTTTGATTGTGTCCAACACCTGATTTGCATTTTTAATTTATTGTCGCCTTAAATGATGTTATTGGAGGGATTTTCCATGCCTTTTGCCGCGGGATCCCGCCGGGAACTGTTGCGACAATCCCTTTTTGGGCCATTGGCCGCCGGAATCACCTGGTCCCTTCAAACCCCTGCGGTTTGCCCCAAAGACGAGACAGGCGGGGGCAATCTCCATGTCGCTCCGTTTTCTTTTGATGTCACTCCACCCATCGGACATCCCTGTTGTGGTGGATGGATCAAACCCGTTGAGGTTGTTGACGATTCCCTCGAAGCAAAGGGGATCGTGATTCTTGGCGCTGGCAAGCCTATCATTCTTTGCGCCGTCGATTGGACGGGGGTTTTGAACAGCACCCATGTTTCATGGCGTTCGGCGATGGCGGAAGCCGCGGGAACCACGCCGGATCGGGTCGCTTTGCACTGTGTCCATCAACACAACGCGCCGTTCGCGTGCCTTGATGCCGAGGCAATTATCGCAAAGGAGATCGCAAAGGGCCGGGACAAGATTTCCCATATACTGGATGTTGATTGGTTTAAAAAATGTGTCAACCAAAGCCGCGATGCGATTGCCAAAGCGATCGGCCGCGCCCAGCCCGTAACCCAAATCGGCTGGGGAGAGGGAAAAGTCGAAAGGGTCGCCTCGAATCGTCGGGTCAGTCGGGACAAGTCGGGCAAAGTTCTCGCCATGAGGGGAAGCGCTTGCAAGGACCCGAAATTGAGGGAACTTCCCGAAGGGTTGATCGACCCTTTTGCAAGGACCATTGCGTTTTTCAACGGTGAGAAAAAGGTCGCCTCCTGTCACTTTTATGCCGTTCATCCAATGAGTTTTTATGCGGATGGGCGGGTGACAAGCGATTTTGCCGGTTTGGCGCGCAAAGCGCTGCAAGCCCGGGAACCGGAATGCGCCCACATCTATTTCACGGGCTGCGCCGGAAATATCGCCGCAGGCAAATACAACGATGGGTCCAAAGCCTCCCGGGCCGATCTGACCCAAAGGTTGCTTGAGGGGATCATTGCCTCCGAGAGCATAATGGAACGAACCGATACCAAAGGAATTGCCTGGAACACGGCGCAGATCGTGCCAAGCGCCCGACTCCAGCCCGCGATGCCCACGCTTTGGGGCCTGATCGAAAACCGGACCAACCCCGCGACCAACGCAAACCGTTTAGCCCTTGAATTGGCGTTTCATCAGCGGGCCCAAAAGCAGATCCCCATCGTGCTTGGATCGTTGAAGGTTGGCCCGGTTCGGACGCTACATCTTCCGGCCGAATCGTTTGTCGAATACCAATTGAATGCAACCAAATTCGCCCAGTCCAAGCAAAACGACGGGTTTGTGGCAACGGCGGCATATGGGGATGGCGGCCCATGGTACATTCCGACTCCCGCCGAGTTTCCCAACGGAGGCTATGAGGTTTCTGTGGCGTTTGGGGCGCCGTCCCTGGCCGAATCCCTTTCGCGTGGGATCGAATCGCTATTGGGCTAATCGACGGAAAGACGCAAGTTGACCGACCCCCATGGGCCTGCCCGATTGCGATATTTTCACGAATCCGACAGGAGTTCTGTTGTAGAAGCTGATAGGGCTCGAGTTTTTTGGAATGGCGGGAGTTGTCTGAATAAGATAAGATCTTTGGTGGATTGGGCTGGTTGCTTCTGGGCGCCTTCCTGACTTCCACGGGCCTTTAGCTCAACGGTCAGAGCAGGGGACTCATAATCCCTTGGTTCCGGGTTCGAATCCCGGAGGGCCCATTAAGCAATTACCCCTGCTATCTGGTTTTGGCTATTGGATTTTCCAAACCAGAATCGAATTCGGGGAATCCATTCGGGAATAGTTCAAACCGTCCGGATCCTGAATTAGGTTATCATTGGGGCAATTCTCCGTGCCCTGAAAGATCCCGCAGACACAATTATTTCGTGTTTAAGCTGAACCTCTGGTCCAATTTTTGATTTTGCTCCTTTCGGGTCGGCCCAACCTTGGAGGGGGAAATGGTTTTTGGTTTTTTCCATCGGGGATTTTCCATGCGCCTTTTGATCTTGGGACTGAAAACTTGTGGACTACTTGGGCTAATCATTTGCCCGGGACCATGGACCTGGGCCCAAGCTCCTGATCCCTCCCAACTGACTCTGGACCGGATCTTTGCGTCGGATGATTTCCGGGGCGAGCGCGACCCCATGGTCCGGTGGCTGAATGCGACCACCTATGTGGAATTGCGCCCGGCCGAAAAAGGCAAAAGTGGAAACGACCTCATTCGCGTCGATGCCAAAACCGGGTTGGAGACCATGTTCCTTCCAGGAACAAAATTGCTTGCCCCAAATGGCGAGCCTATACGGATCGATGACTACTCCTTTTCCGTTGATGGGGATGTTATTTTAATCTATACACGATCGGAAAAGGTGTGGAGACGCAATACCCGAGGCGATTATTGGACCTTTCGGATCTCAACAGGCCACCTGGTGAAACATGGAAAAGGGGCCAAGCCATCCTCGATAATGTTCGGCAAGCTTTCACCCGATGGTAGGAACCTGGGCTATGTCCGGGACAATAACCTGTTCGTTGAGCCGGTGGATGGAGGGGAACCGCTGGCGCTAACCTCCGATGGTTCCGAAGAAATCATCAACGGCACTTTTGACTGGGTCTATGAGGAAGAGTTTGATTGCCGGGATGGATGGCGCTTTAGCCCGGATGGAAAAGCGATTGCCTATTGGCAGCTTGACACCAAAGGTGTTCCGCGTTTTACCATGATTGACAATGTCCAAGGTAAATATCCCAAGTTGACGACCTTTGCCTACCCAAAAACCGGGGAACAGAATTCGGCCTGTCGAATTGGTGTGGTTTTGGTTTCGGGAGGGAAAACCACCTGGATGGATATTCCCGGCGACACCAAAAAGGAGTATTATCTACCGCGCATGGACTGGACGGGAAGGCACGGGGAATTGATGGTCCAGCGGATCAATCGGCTACAAAACCAAAAGGACTACCTCCTTTGTGAAGCTTCCAACGGCAAAACGGTTCCAATTCATTCGGACAACGACGCGGCTTGGGTCGAGGTCCATGATGAGTCGATGTCCTGGAGCGAAAAAAGTTACATTCCCTTTCTGTCCGAAAAAGAGGGATGGCGCAGTTTGTACCTCTTGTCCCATGATAAAGGAAAGGAAGCGAATCATCCCATCAGAGTGACGCGCGAACCCTTTGATGTGATCCGGTTGGTCTGGATCGATACCAAACAGGAAAAGGCATACTTTCTTGCGTCGCCTGACTCTGCTTCGGAGCAATATCTTTATTGTGTTTCCTGGGGGGAAAGCCCTTCGAAGGCGGTTCGCCTCACCCCGGCTTCATTTAAGGGAAGCAACGATTATCAGCCAGGCCCAGATGGAACCATGGCGCTTTGGACCCATTCGTCATTTGGTGAGCCTCCAGTCTCCCATTGGATCGATTTGGCCACGCACAAGGTCCTACGACCCTGTCAAAATTCCGCAAGATCGCGAACCGCGATTGGGAAATTGGCCCGTACACCCGTGGAATTTTTCAAGGTGGATATTGGGGATGGAGTAAAGCTGGATGGTTGGCTTATGAAGCCGCCAGGATTTGACCCCGACAAAAAATATCCCATCCTCTTTCATATTTATGGTGAACCCGCGGGACAGACCGTGGTGGATCGATGGGGAGGGAGCAATTATCTTTGGCACCTGATGCTCACACAGCGCGGGTATTTGATCGCCAGCATCGACAATCGGGGGACACATGCCCCCAAGGGGAGGGAATGGCGCAAGTCGATTTACAAAAACATTGGGACCCTTGCCTCCATGGACCAATTGGCCGCGGCGAAGCAATTGCTCAAGCGATCCTATATCGACAAGGATCGGGTTTCTGCATGGGGTTGGAGTGGCGGAGGCTCGATGACCCTGAACCTTATGTTCCGCTATCCGGAAATCTACAAAACCGGCATGGCGGTGGCTCCTGTACCCGACATGACCCTTTATGACACAATTTACCAGGAGCGGTATATGGGGTTACCCCAAACCAATCCAAAGGAATATGCGACCGGTTCCCCCATTCACCATGCGTCGGGCCTTCGGGGAAATCTTCTCATTGTGCATGGGACGGGAGATGACAATGTCCATTATCAGGGGACGGAGAAACTGGTGGATCGACTGGTCGCCGAAAACAAACGGTTCACCCTGATGCCATACCCCAACCGGTCACACTCGGTCTCCGAGGGAAAAAACACCACAAGGCATCTTTATAGTTTGTTGACCAGCTATCTGGAAACGGCGAATCGCGAGGTCAAAGCGCCCTAACCCGGGACCAGCGCCCATCGGACGCCACAGCTTGCTTGATCGACCCGAAATCCCGAATGGCAATCGCCCGGTTTTTTGTTTATTGGCCGGGCGCGCCAAAATCGGACTATCGCGGCTTGCGCATCACCCAGATGTCGGTGACATAGTGGCGATTGCGCCAATTGAGATGGGTTTCGTCCATCGCCTCCCAGGTCAGGGTGATCTTTCCATCCTTGAGGGCTTCCTGGGGAACCTCAAACTCGTGAAGGGTCACCTGGCCATAGGTTTCCCCTTTTTTCAGGAGTTTGGCGCGCTTGCCATCGACCATAAGTGGGGATTCCCGTTGGGAAAATAATCGGACAATATGGGGTGTTGCCGGATCCAGTGCTTCGTAGGTAAGTCCCGTCGGTATTTCGTCCTGATAGACATGCCACGCCAACCGCAGGGGATTCCTTTCGGGCCCCAGGTTTCGCTGGGTCGGACCAGTCAAAGTGTTGGCGTTGCGGATGGCATCGCCCATATCCTGGAGTTTCACCATGCGCGGAGATCGGCCAACATGACCAATCACATCATAGTAACCTCCTGGACCGGAATTTTCCCAATTTACAATCTTTTGAATCGTTTTAAGCTGCTCCTCTTTGGAGGACATTTTGCCAATCAGGTTCAATTGGTCTTCGATAAACCATCGATTATTCAATGGATAATCGAGATAGTCAAGTACCGCGCCCCGTTCATAGCCGCTGGCCTGGTGGCGGGGCATACTGGTCTGCAATCCAACAGACTTGAACAACGAATCGCACAAAGCCACAATTTTCATCCTTGTTTCGGCAAGGATCGGTCGGGATTCGGCTTCCTTTAGCTTGGCTCTTGCCAAGGCAAACGACCTGGTGGGTTCATCAGGATCGGCTTTCGCCAAAATCGCCAGTGCTTCCTGCTCCAGTCGGGTCTCGTTAAGCAGACGCTGCCTCGTGTAGGCATCATAAAAAGCCCGCATCAGGTGCATTTCAAAGCGCCAATTGGCTGATGTGTCCCCAAGTTGCGAGGCAAGGAGTTCCCAGAGGATGATTGTGGAAGAAACGGATCCGTTGGTTGCAAGGGGGCCGCGCCAATTGGTCTCAAGGGCAAGAAGCGCATCCGCACCCGCGTTGGCCAAATCTGGGCGAAAATAGAACCGTGCATAATCCTTCGCGATTTCGCGCACCGGCCGATTGGGCTCCCAACCCAACTGGGACCAGACCGATTTGTTAAAATCATCATGAACCCCATCCGAATAGGTGAGGAAACCTTTGGTGTGTCTATAGCCATATTGGTAAATGGCCTTCATATCCGCGGGTCGGGGATTGACGGCTTCACGGCCAAGGGTCATTCCATAAGCCGGATCCCACCAGGGAACCGGATATTGACAACGGACATTATGAGTGATGTCCGGATACCAACGGATCGGATAATTTTGAGGTAGTCTTTGGCGGGTTTCCTCCAGTGGCGGGGAACTTGGCCCCATGACCACACCTCCCAACCATGTCGGTTTTTTATCCGCGACATAAGCGTAAAAGAACTCGACATCCTTTTTCTTGAAACCCTGAAGGGAAAGCCAAATTTTTGCCTTTGGGTGGTGGTTGGAAACGGTTTTCGCCATTTTTTCAAGGAATGGGAGGAGGTTGTTGGCGTGGTTGTCTCCGGGGTCGCCTCCGGGGACAAAAACCGCATCGAGTCTTTTGCATGCTTTGTAGAAATCGTCCTGGAGTTTCAGGAAGGCAGCCTCCTTGGCGATATTGGGAACCTCGAATTGGACGGGAACCCAAACCCAGTGATCAAGATCATATTTGGCACAAATTTCAGCGATTTTCAGGTTCATCTCCGCCCGCGGAAGTTTCATGTGTGGGGACGGATCGTTATCCTCGAATGGAATGTTTTCGATGGCGTTTGCTCCGAAGATCGCGCTCTCGCGGAAGTGCTGGTCAAATTGGTCGACGGTCCATGCATCCCAACTGTTCGCCCGGGCTCGGTAGCCGATCTGATGCCCCCGAAGGGGGACATCGGGCGCTGATACACAGGAAAACCTGGAATCCAGGGATAGACGCCCTTTGGACCATTCCAGAGTTCTGAGGAGTTTGCCCACGCCAAACATCACTCCCCGACCATCGGTCCCCAATACCTCGACAATGGTTTGCGTTGTTTCCTGGGCCGGGATCACCCGGATGGAAAAACCCTCCGGAGTTTGGGGCACCTTGTCTTTGGTTCCCAAACCCAGCCGGATCAGGGATCCAGCCGATTCGGTTGGGCTTTCGGAAATCGGAAGGGTCAATCCCGTCCGTTTGGCGATTTCCTCGCTCAGGATGGTTGCGGCTGCCTTTTCCGCGGGGAATCGCTCACCGGCTCGAACGACAATGGCCGCGCGGCTCAAATCCAATTCCTGCCCAAGGGCCTGGTCGATAGAAATGGAAAACAAAAAAAAACAGAGGCACCAACGGACCATGTAGTAAGCTCCCATCACGGAAGATTTCTTTTTATGTTAGAAAATCAGCTTGAGGAAACGGGTATCTTCTTCTCAATGGGGATCTTTCATTTGAGTTTCCCTTTCCTTTCGGTTCCTGGTTGGGTATTGGTATCACCATGATTTTTCGGTATCTGTGAAAAAACCGATTTTGGCCAAATTGGCGTGTTCCCGGTTTTCTCCTCGCCTCTTTGGCCCACGAGACCGAAAACAACTTCTGGACAAGGTCCAACAAGGGTCCAACTTCCCGGACCGGTACCACCCCGGTTTTGGGCCCGGATCGTTGTTCAGCCCATCAAGAGGGATGTTTCTCCGAATCCTTCAAGCGGATCTGAGCCCTCAAAGACAAGGTCCCATTCATCATGAACTCCTCCCCAACCAGGCCCTCCAGATCGCCGATTGCGACGGCATGGCTTGTGGTCGTTTTGCTGATGCCGGTTGCGCTGCTTAACTATCTCGATCGGCAAATGCTTGCCACGATGAAAAGCTCGGTGATGGCGGATATCCCATCCATTGAGACGAGTGCCAATTGGGGGTTCATGCTTGGGCAATTCAAATGGGTTTATGCGTTTCTGAGTCCGGTGGGTGGGATCGTTGCCGATCGATTGGGGCGGAAGTTGACCATCTGTTCGAGCCTTTTTGCCTGGTCGCTGATCACTTGGTGGACGGGACAGGTGGAGACCTATTCCCAACTTCTTTGGGCCCGGTCCTTCATGGGAATCAGCGAGGCGTTTTATATCCCCGCGGCACTTGCGCTAATCGCCGATTTTCACACCGGACCGACCCGTTCACGGGCCATTGGAATGCACCAGATGGCGATTTACCTTGGGCAAATCGTAGGCGGATTTGGGGGATATGCGGCGGATGACCCAACTCTTGGTTGGCGGGGGACTTTTGCCCTGTGTGGAATTGCGGGGATTGTCTACACGGTTCCCCTTGCGCTCCTCTTGCCTCGCGCCTTGGGGGTTGGGTCTGTAAAGAGTGAAGAAACCGGACTTCCAAAAGCATCGTGGACAAAATTATTCGTAAATAGTTCTTTTATCCTTTTGGTGCTCTATTTTACTTTGCCTGCGCTTTCAGCCTGGATCGTGCGCGACTGGATGCCCACCATCCTCAAAGACAAGTTCGAGATTGGCCAGGGGATCGCCGGGGTTTCCGCAACGCTTTATTGGCAGATCGGCGCGATTGTCGGCGCGCTGATCGGAGGGTTTTCGGCGGACAAGCTGATGCGCTGGACGATTCGCGGCCGCATATACGCGAGCGCCTTTGGCATGATGCTTTTGATTCCGGCGCTTTTTGGAGTGGGAAATGCCCCAACGCTATTTATTGCCGTGGCTTTTCTTGTATTGTTTGGCTTGGGTTGGGGGATTTTTGACACCAACAACATGCCCATTCTTTGCCAAATCGTCCCTCCGGGACTAAGGGCGACCGGTTATGGCATCATGAACCTGGTAAGTATCAGTTGCGGCGCCATCGCAGATTGGACATTTGGGATCCTTAAAGATTATAATTCGCCTCTCAACAATATTTTCGCCGTCTATGCCGCTTTCGCCGCGATTTCCGTTGTTCTTGTCCTTCTGATTCGTCCCAACCCCTCCCTAAAGGATTCTCAAGCCGCATGAAATACCCAAGGATCGAAGGTTTCGTTGCCGCAACATTCACCCCTTTCCAGACCGATGGATCGCTTGATCTGGAAGGGGTCGAGGGGATGGCCGAACACCTCGAAAAAAATGGTGTTCGCGCTGCGTTTATCGCCGGAACGACAGGCGAAAGCCCGTCCCTCACCCTCGAAGAGCGGTTGGGTTTGACAAAAAAGTGGTCCGAGGTGGTACGCGGAACCAAATTGGGCCTGATGGTTCATGTGGGGTCCAATTGTCTGGCCGATTCGCGAACCTTGGCCGTGCAGGCTCAGGAATTGGGCGCGATGGGCATCTCCGCTGTGGCACCTTCCTATTTCAAACCCCAAGCCCTTTCAGACCTGATTGATTGTTCGGCTTCGATCGCTGCCGCCGCGCCGGGTTTGCCTTTTTATCACTATGACATTCCGATGCTAACCGGAGTGAATCACTCGATGGCGGCGTTTCTGGAACAGGCCCCGGCCAAAATACCCAACCTCGCTGGGATCAAATATTCCAACCCTGACTTGGTAACCCTTCAGGAGTGCCTGGCCCAAACCGATTTCGATGTGCTTTGGGGCATGGACGAGGCCCTTCTTGCAGCGATGGCGCTTGGTGTTAGGGGTGCTGTGGGAAGCACCTACAACTTCATCGCGCCCATTTTTCACAAGCTTGTTGCCTGTTTTGAAAAGGGGGACCTCGTTTCTGCCCGGGCAGAGCAGATCAAAGCGGTCAAGTTTGTGCGCGCGCTCTCCAAGCGGGGCTATTTCGCATCGGCCAAGGTGCTTTTGGATCTGATGGGGTTGAAAGGTGGCGACCCACGGTTGCCGCACAAAAGCTTAAGTCCAACAGAAAAGGCCGAATTTGGAGTGGAGATGCGAGTTATGGGTGTTTTGGAAATTTAGCCTGCTAGATGGTGTTAGGTTTTCTGATTTGGCCACATCAAATAAAAAAGGGGATTGGGCAGCGAACTGCCTAATCCCCTTGTGGTTTTTATTCTCTAATTTCCGATCAAGGGGTCAATTTGAGATCCAGGTTGGCGCCATTGGAAACCTGGACGCTTGCGTCCTTGTTTCCTTGACGGTACTTTGCTGGAACCTGAGTTGCTTCCGCTCCGCCTTTAAGTTGGAAGAAGTAAGCATACTTTCCGGGAATCGCTTTTCCCTTGAAGGTGCCATCGGCACCAACTGGAGCATAGGCTGGACGACTGGTGTTGTCCATTGGTTGAAGGGCCAGTTCCATGTAGCCGACTGGCTTGCCAGCGGCATCCGTTACTTTGCCCGAAAAATCCACCGGCTCAGCAAGAGGTCTCGCCGACTCACCACAGCCCAATACTACCAGAGGCAGAAGGGCAACAAAAAAGGATCTCATAACTTGCGACTTCCTAATGGTTTAATGAATCAATACTTAGTCAAGGTTGACAACCGTCCCGTCCTGGGCGCCGACTGCGGCTTTCAGAATGAGGGCATCGGTCGATTCCTTGATGGTACGGACGGATCCATCACACATGACGGCCATTGCAATGCCTGTGTGAAACGCAAAAGGTTCATCGTTGGGTCCGCAGTTATTGACGGACCAAGGGCAGGTGGTGCCTCCACCGATAGGGGAGTTATTGTTGTTAATCTTGGCAGTTTTATCGCCCAATGACTTGTTTGGACCAGAAAAACCATTGGTTGCGGCGTCGGGATCGGCCCATGCATAAACACGGCGAGCATTACCGGTAAGGCCGTCACCAGCCACAGAGTGACCGGGAGCAGCAACAGGTGAACTGCGGGAAGAACCCGCACCAAAGGTACCGAGCAGCGGGTGGGCGCGACCGGCATCTTCAATCACAAGGATTGTGTTGGACGAGCCGTCGAGGATGCTCGAGATTTTCGAACCTTCGGCGGTGAGTGGACCAAAGAATCTGCCCCGATAGGACGCGCTTCCTGTGCCAGACACGCGGGCCTTGGTGCCTTCATCGACATCGCTTACCGCGACAGCCATGTAATCGATAGGTCCGAGGTTTTCCCCGTTGGAGCGGGAGGTAGGGGACATGGGGGTGCTTGGGCAAACAAAGGTTTTGATTTGGGTTTGCGCAGCGGTCCAGCCTGAGGGATAGCCTGGATCATCATAATCCCGACCTTTGGTGGCAAGGATGTGAAGAAGCGCGCGGTTGTATCCCAATCCGGTGTTATCGGAAGAAACATCAAACATCTTGTACACATTTTCCTGCTCAAGATAAGGCAGGATTTGGGTACACCATGAGTGTATCATGTAAGTGGTGGTGTTACTTCCGGTGGAGTCAATCTGACCGGGGTGAGGGAGAACGCTATTGGTTGATTCAAAGTTGTGGAAGCCGAGGCCGATTTGCTTCAGGTTGTTCGAACATTGCATACGGTTGGCGGCTTCGCGGACCTTCTGAACGGCGGGAAGGAGCAAGCCGATCAAAACGGCAATGATGGCGATCACAACGAGCAATTCGATCAGGGTGAAACCCTGGCGCTTGCGAGAGAGGAGCATGGATAATTCCTGTTTCACGGGATGTTTGAAAGGCGGACACTCGCCCTTCATCTTTTGCTAAGCTTAATCCAAAAAGAAATGTGGAGGTTAAGGAATGATGAAGTTTTTGTGAAGACATGTCCTTCATCAAAAATCCGAGCCTTGCCAAGGAATTTTCGCGCCTTGTTTCTTCCGAATGCCCCCATTTTTCCATTTAGGAGTTCTTTGTCCATTATTCTAATTTGCCAGCTGTCAAAGAAATGAACGCCGCATGAACGCCGCATTTACGATAAATACATACCGCCACCTTAAGAAAACATGGCCGGTAACGCTTGCTAACCATTTCGCGGAACCGGAGTCCAAATCTGGCGAAGCATTCCTTCAGGCAGACCAGTTCAGCTCAAAAACACAAATAAGAAGACAGGTTTAAGAGATTTGTTGATTTTGCATGAATACAGTGATAGATAATATTAAGTAACAATAAACCAAAAGAGTAACCTGGATTTTAAGGGAAAAAAAGTGCCATGAGCCAACCATAAGCTAATCCATGGCACCATAATTGGAAAGGAAAACCGAAACCGAAATCAATCGGAGCCGAACTTTAGTCCAGAGTAAAAATTTCGCTTCCAGCTTTGGTGATTACCGCCGCCATCGTTTTCAGATCAATGCTCGACTTGATAAATCGAACCGATCCGTCTCCAAAACAGGCATTAATTCCACTCGTGTGGAAGCTGTATGCTTCATTTCGGTTGGTGACATTCATGGGTGCTGTGGTCACACTGGTGTTAATCGCCACATCTTTTGTGGGGATCGCACCTGCAGGGGAGCAGCCATCCACACTGAATGGTCCTTCCGAGTCAGCCCAACCGATTCCCTCATTGTTATGAAGCGAGTTTGTTGTATCATAAGGAACCGTAACGATTCCATTGACAACCACATTGGGCCTGGAGGAGCATTCGACGAGCAAAGCCGTATTGGATGTTCCATCAAGAATCATCGCCATTGCGGTGATTTCATTTTTGCACATGATGCCTCTTGTTAGCTGGTCATATTTCGCATTGTCGGGCTTGCCGGTATAAGGAAGACCATAAAGAGGGGCATAAGTGAAGGCTTTGACGCCATTCATTGTGTCGTAATCGGTTGGCCCAAGTGCGGCGGGGAAGCTCATCGCTGGGCGATTTCCGCTCTTGATACAGCTGGTGACCGATGCACGGGAGGGAGTGGAAGGGCACTGGAAGGTTTTCACCTGAATGGTAGCCGCATTGAGGTTATTGGCGGAAAACCAGTGCTGATTTCGATCGTATACCTTACCAACATTGCCTTGTTCAATGTAATCAAGGGTAAAAGACCGCCAACTGTGGTTGGTACCACTGGGATTTCCCGGGGCGACGGTGTCATACATCGCGGCGGGGAAAAAGCCGTTTGTGTCGTGATAATTGTGCATTGCCAAACCAAGCTGTTTCAGATTGTTTTGACATTGCATGCGGTTGGCAGCTTCACGCACTTTTTGCACGGCGGGAAGGAGCAAACCAATCAATACAGCGATGATGGCAATCACCACTAGAAGTTCGATCAGGGTGAACCCCCGACGCTTGCTGGAAGAGATCATGAATGAATTCCTTGGGGAGAAATTGGGAGTCCAGACCGGGGCGAGGTCTTAATTCTTAATAGTAAAGCGGTTAGGTTGTGAAACGGTTAAGAAATCGAGAAGAAATGATGAAGAAGGTGAAACTTGGAGGAAAATTCAAAGAAAATTGCCCCGATATCTTGCCAAATTTATCTTATTTTCGGACAAGCTCCCAGCCATAACTATCAATATGTTGATGAGGGGCAAAATTATTTGCCCCTACAGGAAATAATGTCCAAGGTTGAATCGCGTCAGGCGGCTTGCTTTTCTTTTTGGGGAGTTCCTTAGCCCGTTCGTTTTCAAAGCTTCGCGCGTTTATTTGTCTTCCGTAAGGGATTCCCCCGCCCATCCTTGGCGGACACAGAATCAGGGTTTTTCCACAGCAAAGGCATAGATCCTCAAAGGAGATGACGCGATAAAGTCGTTATCCGCGGTGATGAGCAGCAAACGACGACCATCAGGCAAATCCGGGCCAAAAGTCATGCCTTCAAATTTCTCCGGAAGGTCCGTTCCAACAAGCTTCATGGAACGATCCAACAGGTCAATAAACAGGGTTTTCGTGACAGGCATGATTTCCTGGGGAAGTTTTAATGCGGGAAGCTTTTCCAAAAGACTAATCTCGGTAGCCATCCGGGTGTCAATTTTAAATACCTTTTTAAAAGTAGCTTCCCTGTTTGCTTTTCCATCGCGCTCCAAAACAAGATATTCATAGTCGTTCAGGGCAAGAATTTCGCTGACTCCCAATCCCGGATTTTCGAGTTGGTAGACATACTCCCTGGTTTTGCCGGTCGACCGGTTTACTTCAAGGATGCGGCAATTGATTCCGACGCGTTGTTTTAGGCCGTCCACCCCGCCATCCTGAATCAGGGGGCTTTGCATGATTCCGATCAATTTGCTGCCATCGGGAGAAATCGCCAAACCTTCCATGCCCCGATTGGGTTGGCGCCCCATCAGGTTTTTTGGGGGGAGCTCATCATCAGGCTTGGCGCTGATTTTGGCGGGAAGGAATTTGGCCGGAATCGGGTAGGTTTGGGTTCGCTTGCCACTTGTATCAAATTCATAAAGAGATGGGCCATATTCGTCAGCGATCAGGATTTCGCCTTTGGGCCCCACGCGGACTCCCTCCGGGTCAAGCCTCCTCGACTTTTCGGGATTTTTTTTGTCGATCATGCTTAGGGCCCCACTGAAGCTCTGGCCCATTTCATTGGTCAAAAGCGTCGTGGAGGCCAGCTTGAGTTGGACCGGATTTTTGGATTCGGGATCAACCGTGATATCCATCATGTGGATACGACAGGGGTAATCTATGGCGCCATCTTTGGGCCCCCGATCCGAGGCAAGGACATAGCGGTTGCTTTTCCCGGAATAGGCAATTGCCGAACCCAATCCTCCCAGTCGATTCCAAGGGGTGCCATCCTGGAATTTTCCATTGAGCCCGGAAAGGTCGGAAGAATTGCCTGGAAGGGTTCCGATGCCGATGAGGGTTACCTGGGCCTGCATCCAATCAGGTGCAGCTGCGATGGTTGCAATGGATAAAAGTCGAATAACCCAAGTGGAGTGCTTCATGGATCGGTTGCCTTAGGTTGGGAGGATCAAAGCGCGATAAGGGTGGTTTTATGCACCAAGTTGGAAATCCTTTGTGCTGTTTTGATGAAGATTGTTAGGTTGGATCTGGCGCCACGAAGGAACACTTTTGACCAACTGCAACAAAAAAGGATTTTGTGGCAGGTACTTTGGCGAAAATCCGATCCAACGGAAACGATAATGGGAAATGTTTGCCGTCGGAGCCCATGCACCCAAAGCGTCCATTGCTCGTCTGATTTCGTCCCAAATGGAATGCGATCCAAATATATAGTCGATTGATGAATCTGTTTTCAGACCATTTATACACAGATTCTACACAATCGCAATTGTGAAAAAATGAATAAGGATTCATGAAGACTTGTTGAGGTGGTTCCATTTATCGATTCGTGGTGTTAACTTACCCCTGTGGCAGGATTCCCTCCCGTTGATTTGGTCGGGGCTCTGTCTCACTTTTAAGGAGTTTCTTTATGACACCATCGATTCGAGCCTTTGGCGGATCCCGTAAGGGTTTTACGCTGATTGAATTGCTCGTTGTGATCGCCATCATTGCTGTTTTGATTGGTCTTTTGCTGCCTGCCGTGCAAAAAGTTCGCGAAGCCGCCAACCGCATGCAGTGCCAAAACAACCTGAAGCAAATCGGGTTGGCTTTCATGAACTATGAGAGCACAAACAACTTTTACCCCAAGGGTCCCTATGACGGTGATCCGAGCCTTGCGGGTATGGTTTACAATGAACCCGCCGGAGCATACGAGAGCGGCACAACCTGCTGTAACTCCGCCAGCCCCAACGGCTGGAGCCACTGGTTCAAAATTTTGCCTTACATCGAACAGGACAATGTCTACAAACTGGCCAACTTCACTCTGCCCCCGATCCACTCGGGTCGCCCCGCCAACTACAACGGCGAAGATGATGTTGCCCGCTGCTTGATCAAGACCTACTACTGTCCTTCACGTCGCGCCCCCACCGGTTATGGCTCGGCCCTTTTGGGTCGCTGTGACTATGGCGGTAGCGCCGGTTTCTATCAGGGCGAAGTTCACGAAAACTACGGCGATATCCCAGCCGCACCCTTGGGCATGAGCCCTCGCCGCAATGAACGCACCCCCGAAAACTTTGGTGACATGGCCGGTCGCAAGGGTTATATCTGTTGGTCAGGCCAGGGGGCGACCCGCCGCAATGCCGATGTGCTCGACGGTACCTCCAATAGCATCATTGCAGCCGAAAAGTGCCTTCCCCCAAGGCGCCACGGGTCTGATGGTGGCGACAACGAGCGCTGGAACAACGCGGGTTGGGATGAATGCGTGCTTCGTTATCACTTTCCACCCAAATCCGACACTGACCCCACCATTCCAGTAACCGGAACCGTTACCGACCCCACCAACGGAGCAAATGTTTGGCGCCGTTATTTCGGTTCCAGCCACACCGGCGGTCTCAACGCCGTTATGGGTGATGGATCTGTCAAGTTTGTCAGCTTCACCGTGGATCCAGTTGCCTGGATGCGCGCTTGCGTGATCGACGATGGCCAGGTCGCAACTCCTCTTAACAACTAGTCTGGCAAGCCCAACGGAGAAGATTCCCATGAAACATTTCACACTTATGGTTTTGGCTCCTCTTTTTATCCTCAACCTTCTCACCGGTTGCGGTGACGACAAGACCGTCCTTCCCAAAGCCCTCACCGAGGAGCAAAAGAAGGCGATCAAGGCAGAAGATGAATCGGTTGCCAACGAAGAGGGTGGCCGCGTAAAGAAGAAGGCTGGCAAGGCGACCAAATAGGATTGCCTTGCAATGTGTTAACCCATCGCGGCCCACGAATCCAATTGCGTGGGCCGCTTGCATTATCTAAAATGATTTGGAAATCTCCACGAACTTGACGGGAAAACGCAATGATCAAGACCACAAATCTTCCGATTGTCCTATTCGTTTTGGGCCTTGTGGTTGGGTGTGGTGGGGAACCCAAACCCAAAGGGAAAACCCAGGCAGGTTTGCCCGAGGGTTATGTCGCGCCCCAATCCACAGATCATCTTCCCCTGCATGACAATCCCGACTATGCCAACTGGCAGCGATTCAAGGTGGGGACGAAGGTCGTTCGGAAAAAAATCTCCAAAAACCCTTCAGACCAGGTGACCGAGACGCAATCCCTAAGGCTTTTGGAAGTCAACGGGGACAAGGTGGTTTTGGAAACTCAAATCACTGTCGAACGGCCCAATTATCCGAAGAAGGACAATGCGCCTTTCAAGATTGAACATGCCGCGAAATTCCGCCTTCCCGCCAATCTCAAATTGGAGCAGTTCACCAAGCCTTCCATCAAAGCCAAGGAAATCGCCGAAGAGTCGATCAAGGTTTTGGGAAAAGAATACAAGGCAAAGCTTTTCACTTGGGAAGACAATACCGAATCGGGACCCATGCCCCACAAATATTGGGAGTCGATGGAATTCCCCGGGCGGATGCTCAAACATGAGGCGGTTGTGAAAAAAGACAACGCCGAAACCTCAACAACGGAAGAGGTCATAGAGGTGGTGACTCCGTGATCGGATCACCCTTGCGCCATTTCTTCAGAACCCAGGCAGGGAGCTTGCTCCCGGCTTGGGTGATTGTGTTTTTGGCATGTTTTCCTTTGGGATGTTTCAGGGACTCTGGAATTGCTGGCCCGGATGCTATGTCCAAAGCCTTATCGTCCCAACCGGAATGTGATGATTGTCCCAGCGCAAAAGTTTTGCCCGACCCGGAACCGGGACCAGGAGAAATGGTGAACCCGGTTTTTTTGAGTTGGCGGATCTATCCCGAAGGAACGAGTACCGTTCTCTCGACCCGGGAGGGAGATAGAGTGGAGGCTCGCGAAGTGACCAAACTTTTAGAAAAAAAAGAACACACCATTACCCTATCGGTCGAGAAAAATCGCCTGGACCAAGGCAAAACCATCGATACGAAACGCCAGACTGTGACCCTTTCCTATTTGATCCCCAAAAACGGATCCTCAACAGGAAGAAATCTGGACGCGACCCCAGCCAAGCTTGATTTGTTGGGAAAAACCTTTGCCTCGTTCCTTTCGGAGAGTAGTGGCAACGATTCGTTAGGAGCGTTTGTGACCCGTCGTTGGGACAGCGACACCATTCCCGGGTTGCTTATTCGCCAGGAAAAGCAAACGACCCCGGCAGGTGGGGGCGCGGTATTTTTAACAGTGACGGAACTTGTTGAGTTAAAATTTCCCAAATGGGATGCCAAATAGGTTTTTATTGGCAACCCAAAAGATCCATTGGTCCGGCGTATGGAAAACTATTCGATCTCCTCGATCGACCCATCCGGACGAATGTCGATCTCGCGTACCTTTCCGTTTTTCTCTTTTCCCTGGACTTCGAAAACGCCGCTTTGCTTTTTCCAGGCGGTATCAAACTCCACTCCGGGGAGATTGTCCTGTGCGATTTTCATAATGTTTGGGGGAACATCCTTCAGGTCAATCGTGGTTTTCTTCCCTTTTGCGGCTCCACCACAGTCCAAAAGAAGACCAACCTGGGCGAGAATCAGAAACCCGTTTGCATAGCGCATCAAAAATCTCCCTGGGAAATCACCTCGCCACCGGACCTTGTCGAAAGGGCCTTGTAGGTCGCGTAGGTGGTGGCACCGCCAAGCGAGCTCACATGCCCGTCCGCAAAAACAAAATTTCCCGATCCTGTATGTCTTGAGGTGAAGTGATTGGCCTCCTCGGGGTAGGCGGGGCCCTTGAAGGTTTCTCCCGTGTGGGCGAGGACAAAGTTCGAGGCATTACTTTCCTGAATGGGGAGCGGGGAGCCTGGGGTTGGTCCCTGGTTGGCGCTTGAGACCGCTCCCACCCAGGTTGACTCGGCATGGTAAAAGGATCGCTCACCCACCATAAGCGTGTTTGAGGTTCCATCGGTGATGTCCGAGATTCGGACTTTGCTTCCCCGATAAAAGACCCCCTCGCCATCCACACCTGGCTCACCAATGCCAAAATTGCCCACATAGTTTCCGGGGGCAACAGTGCAGGTGGTTGAGTTCAGTTGACCGGAGGTTCCACGAGGGCCGACCGGAAACGCCTGGGAGGGGGATGAATCCGAGGGGCAGAGATAGGTCTTGATCAGGGTGGTTCGAGGCCCGTTCATTGCGGGTGCCTCGATAGGGAGGTTAAAATCGATTGATTTGTAAAGGTTGTCCTGCTCGATGTGGGGCAACAAATACGAGGCCCAACCCCATCCAGGTCCGTTGTCCGTGGCCCAGGTGGAAACTCCAGAGGTGTATCC
>CAMBMH010000026.1 GCA_945868575.1 Singulisphaera sp. GP187
AGGGTGTCATCCTAAACACTTTAAATGCCACAACCGGCAAAGCCGGCAATATCACCCTGGATGCGCCAAGCATTACCATTAACGACAAAGCCAAACTGCTGGCAAACGGCAGCACCGATTCCCAAGACGGCACAATCACAATCACTGCCAATGACCTTAAGAAAAATTTCGATCTCAATGCTTTCGTACAGTTTCAAGATTTATACGATTTCAATCTTTCCGCCTCCATAAATGTTGGAATCGGCACCAAAATTTCCGGCGGCAAAATTAATATAATAGCAGAAAGTGGAAATGTATTTATTTTAAGCAACACAACTTCTTTACTTTTGGCGCCTTTGGCAAAAGTCGGCTTAGAATTGGCACATTATCCTGACCTTTTCAGCTTGCCCTTGGCAATTCAGGTTTGGAAGCCTTCCTCTAGCATCGTCATCAATGGCAGCATTGACAGCTCCACTGAAGTGGCAATCAATTCCACCGCCGACGCCAATGCATGCGGGAAGGCTGTCTTCATGCGAACCATATCAGCCTCGTATCAGGATAAGGCCAATTTTGATGGGGGTGGGGCTTTCGGCGCCGCCGTTGGATATTTCCAAACAGATGCCTCCGCAAGCATCGAAATGAACAGTTCGGCGAACATCCAATCCGCCGGACCTGTCACGCTAGGAACCACCGTCGACAATGTGATCAAACTCGAGGCAATGGCTAATAAAAACAATGGCATCACCAATACAAATCCTGAAGCGATGGCAATTTCGGTTGCCACCGGCGTTTTGAACACCACATCCACCATCCATGTCCAGCCAGGCGCCAACATTTCGGCAAGTGGAACTGTTCAAATCCTTGCGGAGGCAACCGACGAAAACGAAGTTGAAGCAAAGACCAATGTCTACCGCGATGGATTGGCCGGGTTGGGTGCTGCCGTGGTTCACACCAACTCCACAGTTCAGACCATCGTGGAGGGAACAATCAATTCCACATGGACGCCCCGAACCTCCAATACCCCTGTAACTCTTACCTTCAACCCTTCCCTCACGGTCGATTTTGCCTCAAGCAGCCTCATATTTCCCACGGCTTTAACCTATCCCAATGGTACGCCGCTTTTATTTCAAAGTGTTGATGGGGCCACTGTACCGGGATTGATTCCAAATTTTACCTATTATGCAATCCCAAATTCACAAAATCCCAATGCCTTACAACTTGCCTCTACCGCTGAAAATGCTTCAAACGGTCTTTTCATCAGTTTTGGAAACGGTTTTCCAACTCTGACCAATTCCAATGGATTGAAAATCCCGATCACTATAATTTACAACGGCCCAACCAGTGGAGACAATAGCCTTGTATCCAACACTATCTGCTTCGGCTACTCAACATTAGCCGATGGCAAAACTCCTGTTTTTACAGATGGGGAAGCCGTCACTTTCACGCCCGTCACAGGCAAATTTCTTGGTTACAACGATTCCAATGGCAATTTGCTTGGCTCACTCTCCGGCAACTACACGGTAAATGTCGTTCCCACCAATAGCGACTCCCTCTTCCCTTTTGCGATCCAATTGCTTGATTCCCAAGGGAATGTCGTTTTGCTCGACGACAACTCCCTGATCAAAACAGCCGATGGAACCATTGTCCCAATTTACTCCTTTGATACTGCGGCCAACCAGTTAGACCTCAATCCTCCTTCCGTCAACCCCGCCACAGGCGAAGCCTGGACGGTTCCACCCGGCGCGCCTCCAACCATTCTTAATGGTCAACCGCTTGAGTTTATTGGCGGACTTTCCAACCCGGTAGGTAATCTGAACAATAACCAGACCTATTATGCTGTCGTAAATCCCGCCACACCTGGGATCATTCAGCTTGCCCTGAATCAGGCGCAAAGCGAAGCGGCTAACCCAGCCATCCAAAATGCGGTACCCACCCTTCTGACGGCTTCGAACCAAAAGTTTATCAGTGGATCTACCGCGAATTTCGGCAAAAATCAAACACTATCACAGACCATTAATTCGAATAATTCTTATTCGCTTTGGACCAATGCCAATATTGGGAGTTTCACCCTAAATGTGACGCCTCCCCAGGGATCTGCAACTACTGCGGCAATTCCCTATAACGCCTCCGCAGCCCAAGTGGCCTCCGCCATAAATGCTATTACAGGGATGTTTGTCACGGTATCCGGCAACGGAACAGCAAGCAACCCATGGCTAGTCGCGGGACAATACCAGTTGACTGTGGGCAATTTCGAAACGGGAGTCGGCCTGGTTTTTGATTACAATCCGAACCTGGCGGATGGAACGGCAATGATTTACCAGGAGGTTCCCGGAAAGCCGGTTTATGGCTTCACCAATGGCGACACCTACTACGCCTACAACCAGACAAATCCCAATTTTGTCCCGCAACTGCCGCAGTATGTTATTTCGTTGCAAAACACCCTGCAAAATAATGGCACACCTGTCAATTTCCAACTCGGTCAATGGTTTTCCGATAACAACGGGCAAAATTATCAGGTATCCGGAGCAGCGGTCAACGAGGGACAACTCATCCTCGAATTGCCGCAAACGGCCCTGGTCACTGGTGCCAACAGTTCAGGTTCAACGAGTGGTTCGGTCTTTTCCTCGGTGGTTTCCGCCGGTGCCCTGCAATGCTTCTCATTTGCTACCTCCGGGACTTTTACCATCTTGGTTGAAACCACCAACGGCACTCTTACCACCGCCCCTCTTGCATTTAACGCAACCGCTTCCCAGGTCGAAGCGGCCCTAAACGCCCTTAACGGTGTGAATGTATCCGTAACCGGAATTGGACAAATAAGTTCGCCTTGGACTTTGGTTGGATTAAGTTACGGAACGGTAACCTTTGATTGCACAAACCTTAAGGATGGCACCTACCAGGCCAACATTCTCGCCAAGGAACTAATCTCAGATACGAGCCTGGTTTGGACCACAGCCACTTCGGGGACTTTTACCCTCACCCTGGATGTAAATGGGCAAAACCTGACCACCACCCCCATTGTATTTGATGCAACGATTGGCGATTTGATCAGCGCCCTGAACGCTCTTCCCAATGTCCGGGCAAGCGTGACCGGCGCGGGTACCGCGCAAAATCCTTGGGTAATCACTACTGGATATCAGGGAATACAGACCGGTGACGCACTGGTGTTTCATGATTGCTGGAACATGCCCAGCATGGGTATGATGGATGGTCAAACTTACTATGCGGTTGTTTCTTCCAACCAGTTCCAGCCCCAAACCATTTTGCTTGGGTTTGCGGCAACCCTTCAGGACGCAAGCGCCAGTCCCCCTACCCTCATCCAAATGGAACCGTGCCTGACATTGATCTCGGCAATGGACAACACCATGACCGGTGGGAATGTTTCCCTCACTGGGGAATCCTCTGTTTCCCCCAACGGTTCAGGCGTGGAAATCGAAGCCAAATTGGTCTCAATGGATTGGGCAACCGTCAGGGTCGATGTTGGGCTCTTTTACCTTTTCGGTTATGTGACTCATCCCTCGGGAAACTGGGACATCTGGTCCCACGCCCATCATGGAGATGGACAATTCCAAAACCTAGTTCATGAAGAACAGGCAATTAAGGACCTGATTCCAACGGGAAGGGATGTTCCCAACGAATTTGAATTGAGCGCGGCACCGGCTCTTGTTTTTGTCAACAATCAAGTCCAGGCCCTCGTAGGGGAAAACGCGGTCATTACTTCCTTTGGCGAAGTATCAGTAAAAAGCGTTATCGATGAAATCCTCCACAGTGAGTCCTCAGCCAGCATTGCCAAATCAAGGACAGGTAAGGGCGATAAAGCCGTAGCCATTGCCTTTAACGGTGCGTTTGTTGAAAACAACTCAACCGCCATCATCGCCTCAAACGCCCAGGTCAGCGCCGAGGAGATAAGTGTAATATCCGACATTCTCTATCCGTTTATTATCCGTGAAACCAATATTTCCAAAATGCGCCATGGCGAAGAAAAAACCAACTTTGCCAATGTAACGGCAACGGTGGAAAAATTTATCAGTAACGCCATCTTTGCATTTGCAGGCGGAATTTCCAATTGGCTTTTCAACAATACAGCGAATACAGCTATCATTGCCGGAGATGATGGTGACGCCAAAGGGTTGGAAAAAAATCTGGACCCCCTCCTCAGTTGGACCATCAGTTTTAGTGTTTCCGTAATCGATATCAATAACACCAATTTGGCTCAAATTGCCGATGGAGCCCAAATCAATCAGGACCCTCAGGTCGCCGACGCTGTTGAAGAAGAACAGACAGTCACGGTAGAAGCGCAAACCACCGTCGTACAAACTGGCGTCACGGGAATGGTCTGTCTCGGCTTGAGCGCAACTTGGCTCCTTTATGGAATCAAAACGAAAAATGTAACTGATGCGCTCATTGCCCCGACCAATTCGGGCGCAACCTTGGGCGGTTCATTCAATTACATGTCGCTGCAAAACTCCACTCAGGCCCTTCTTGGTGGAAACTACTCCTTTACCGCACCTCCAAACGGCGATGGGATTCAGTCGATCACTCCCTATTCAGGCACTCCATTTGCCTCTACCAAGGTCAACTATGGAAACGGCGGCTTGACGGTCGAGGCGATTACTTATGTCACCAATGTGCTGTTAAGTCAGGCTGGTGGCAAAAGTTCTGGATTCGGCTTCGAAGGTAGTTTCGCTATTTTGAATATGGGAGAACAGGGTTCGTCCAAAAAGAAACAAACTACTTATGCCCAATTGATTTCCGATAATTTGCCACTGGTAATTTCGGCTAATCACGGAACCGACGGCATCATCCTTGTCGAAGCGAAGGATACAAGCGATCTTTGGGTTTTTTCAGGCGCGGTACTCTACGGCGGTGCCAAAGCCATTGGGTTTAGCGGGGCGCAAATCGAATTGACTCGTGACATTTCCGCCTCTGCGGGAACCTCATCATCCACCTCCGCTCCAACCCAGGCTTCCACCTTCGATACCAATGGAACCGTGGAGATTATGGCCGCCGCCAACGGCTCCATCAATCCGGTATCCCTCGTGGGAGAGTATGCACCCAACGGCAAATCGATTGCCAATGCTGCCGCGCCTGGCGGAGAAAATGTCGCCCAAGCCGCCGAAGAACAAGCCGCTTCTGACATACACGGAAAATGGGGTTGGGCGGTCTCTGGTGACTATTCTGCTGCTTTGATCAACGATTCGGTGAATTCGTGGATAAATGACCTTGGTACTTTTACCGGTCAGGCGGGCAACCTTCTCATTGTCGAAGCAACAAATACCACCATCGCCCATGCCACCTCCGGTTCCGCCGCAATCGTAAACGCTCACGGCAATACCGGTCCAACTGTCGGTATTTCAGGATCGGCATCCGTGGTAGTTTATGATGCCACGGTCACTGCACTTATTGTCAAAGCAACTTTGTACAACTACCAGCTCGAACTGATCGCAGATAATGCGAAAAAGGTCGGCTCCTTTTCCGGTGGAATGCAAGTATCGGCTGTTACAGCTTCGGATCTGAATTTGGCGGGTTCGGTCGCATTCAACCAAATCACAAATGACACCCAGGCAACCTTTCAAAATGTAACCGCCCATGATCTGGAGGAGGCGACCATCGAGGCAACCTCGGCGGATCAGGTCTGGGCCGCAGCCGGTATGTTGACGATCACCTGGGCAAAAAGAGACCTTGCCGATCCCGCCAATCCGATAAAGCCCAAAACAGTGATCGGTGTGGGCGTCAGCGGTGCCATGAACACCCTCGTCAACACCACCCACGCCACGGTGGAAGATTGCGAAATCGAAAATCTTGAAGGGGCGATGGATATAACCGCCGAGGATTTCTCGCACAGTTTCGTTTTTAGTGCCGGTGTGGACATCACCGTTCCTGCCGGCACTGCCGTGGAATTGGGAGGCATGTGGTCCACGACCAATATCGCCCCCGATACCCAGGCCCAGATCATCGACAGTACCATCACGGGTGCTACCGGAAACCATCCGACCAATCTCGAAGTGATCGCGGCTTTTATCCCGGTCACTATCTCCTTTGCCGGGTATGTCGCAATCGAAGCGAGTAAAATCTTTTCCTTAAAGGAAAACAAAATCGGAGTCGGGGTCGGTGCCGGTGTCGTTGTCACAAATATCCAAAAAAATGGCTCAAACCTCGCCCAAACCGTGGCTTCGATTGTCGATTCCGAAATCGAACTTAATCTGGGAGAATTAACACTCGAAAGCTATTCCGGAAATCAAGGCGACGCCCCTTCAGGAATCGTTTCGCCCCTTTCGGAACTTCCCGATCCAGATGGTAATAATATTTGGTCGTTGGCGATCGCCGGAAGCGTCCAAGGCGAAAGCGCTCCAGTAAATGCGATAGGCGTGGCAATAGCAGGCGCCCTGATTTACACCACCGTGGAACTTGAAACCTCCGCAACCATTGAAAGCAATTCCTCAAACCCAATTAACGCCGAGCAACTCACCGTATCTTCCAACAACACCCTTCTCGTTTATACCGATGCGGGTGGAGTCACTGTGGCCGGTCAGATGTCGGAAGGCAATCTTTCATTCGGGGTAGCAATTGGAGGAGCCTACAACAGCTACAATTCAACCAGCTCGGTTGAGGTATCTGTTAATAACGCCACCATTACAACCCAATCCATGCAGGTGGACTCGCTTCTGGCTCCTGATGTGACCTCAATTGCTTATGGTGTTGCGGTCGATATAGCCGTTGCAGCGAGCGTGGGAGTTTCGACTTCTCTTTCCGGAGCTTTTGTTTATCAAAATGCAACCGATTCAGCCATCTGCTCCATCACCGGTGGAACCATTACGGTTGACGGAACGACCACGGTAAATGGCAACTCTACTGGTGATACGCTATCCGTATTGGCTGAGGATCAATCGACCTATCAGGCAAGCAGTGGAGCGGGAAGTCTGGCCGGTTCCGGTGGAGTGGGTGCCGCGGTATCCCTGGCACCCAGCGCGGCAATTGGCAAAATTACCCTTCAAAATACAGCCGAGGCGTACATTGGTTCCCAATCGGCCACGCCCGCAACCACCACTACGATTGATGCTACAGTTCCTGTTGTCGTGGAAGCCACCACCAAACAAACCGTTACAACGACCGTTGTGGCAGTCGCTGCAAGTGTTGCCATTAGCCCAACGGGTGTTCCGCTTTCCGGAGGGGGTGCATCTTCTTCCATCACAACAACCAACAAGGTTGATTCCGGGCTTTTGTATGGAACCACATTCAATTCCACATTGCCCAACTCCCCAGGAAACGCTCAATCCAATGAAGGAATAACCCTTTCCGCACTAGAAGATTCCGCATTAACCGCTTCCGTAGGTGCCGGGGCATTGGCGGTGGGTGTTTATGGCGGCTCTCTCGCCATTTCGCTGGCGGAAATATCAACAAACGATAAGGTCAATGCGGTGATTCGCGGGGCAACCGTTACCACTTCTGGAACCGGTGTATCCGTGGAGGCAAAAGGCACAAGTGCGCTTGCCACCATGTCAGTTCCCACCGCGGCTGGTTTCGCAATTGGATTGGATGGAGCCGGGGGCAATTCGAATATCACCGATTCTTCGCAATTCCTTGCATCGATCGACACCGGGGCCAGTATCACAACCGGGACTCCCGCAGAAAATTACGGAGATTTGACCGTCGGTTCCTACAGCCAGGATAGCCTCCTTGCCCAAATCTTTGGCGGTGATGGTGGATTAGGTTCTATTGGTGTATTTTTGTCCGATACCATTTGCAACGGCAGCTCAACCGCACAAATCGCAAACGCGGGCACGATAACGGTCGGGGATCTTACCGTTCAAGCGACAGGCAACCACTCGATCACATCGGATGGATATTCGATAACCATTGGCGGATTGACCGGAACTGGAGAGACCCACCAACTTACTTACAGCGAAAGCATTTCCACAAATATTAACGAAAGCGGGGCCACCCCCGGCAAAATCACCGCCCATGGAAGCGCCACCATCAACGCCCAATCTAATACCACAGCGATCGCTCGTGATAGTGGCCAGGCGCCTAGCTCTTCGGCACAAACAAGTTACAACATATCTGGTGGTGGAATCGGAGCTTATCAGGCCATCTCCATTTTTATACCCACCATTTCCACCTCAATTAATAATGTCAACCTGACTGTTGATGACAATCTTTCCATTTCGACCACCGCAAGTGGATCGAACACAGCCCAGGCGATGGCAGGATCTGGGGCGATAGTTTCAGAGGAAGCATCAATTGCCAAAACCACGAATTCCCCTTCCGCAAGTTTGACTCTCGGTTCGGGGAAGCTTAGCGCCAGCAACATATCCGTTCAGACCGTTACCAATATGACCTATGACGCCTATGCGGATTCGGTTGATGCAGCATCTGTAGGCTTAAGCGGCGCGGTTGTCATCAACACAAGTAGTCCAGAAGCAACGGTGAACATTGATAGCGGGATAACTTTGACCTCCACAGGTCAAATTGATATTGCCTCTAATAATATCTTTCAAAGGGGCAATCAACCCAACGAAGTCGATGATTTGATGGTGCGGGTTGGAGCGGGAGGTGTACTTACTGGCTATGGTGGAAACATCACCACAACCTTCAACCCGGTTTCCACCGTAACCATCGCTGATGGGGTTATGATCAACTCCAGTGGATCAGTGGGCGGAAATGCAGGGACAACCTCTGGCATTTCCATTCTTGCCAGCCAAACAGCCTTCTTGCAGGAAGATGCCAACCTTGCCACAGGGGGACTCCTTGTTTCGCTGGATTGGAACAACACTTCACAAACCGCCTCTGTGACCACAAGTGTGACCATTGGGCAAAATGCCACCCTTGTCGCAACGACCGGTTCCATCAACATCGGCACCCTGGTAAATATCGACGCTTCAAGCAGCGCATCAACCACGACCTGGGGCTTGGGCGGTAACGCGACCAGTTCCGCAACCAGCGGGTGGACGGTCAACCAATCCATTGAGACAGGAACCGGCACCCAAATTTTCGGTTTGGGAAATGTTTCGATTGTCACGGGGGAAAACCCCATGAACGGCCAAGTCTCATCAATCAACACACTTGCAATGGCCTACGCTCGCACAAGGGGACTTATTGATATTCCCCTGTCATCAACCGATGATTGCTATCTTAAATCCAATTCCACTCTTTCCATCGGAACATCTTCGACGACCCAAAGCGCCGCAAATGTCAACCTCGGTGCCAACCCGGGAAACAATTCGACACTCGCCTATTGGCAAACCCAATACAACCGTGGCTACATCAAGCACGGCACCAGTAATCCCCTGACCAATTCGAGCACCGCCACCATCAATGGTACTGTCCAGGCTGGTGTGGATTATCTATTGGATATTGAAGTCAATCCAGCGGGGAACGCCATTTCGATCAATGGCGGAACTCCAATGAATCTCAATTCCAATTCCACATTTGTGAATCAGACGATGGCGCCAAATTCTGTCACACCGGCAATCCCTGGCCAGTCTTTTTATCCGTTTCTGGCGGCCTATAACACCAACTACACTCCAAATACTTCGAGTGTCACCGATCCCGCCACCGCCGCGATCTTGCGCACATCGGTATCCCAAACCGCCGTCAATGCCTTGCAACTTTCGGGGTTATTCGCCCAAGGTGGCAATGTCACGATCAAAGCGGGAACACTCTCAGGATCGGCAAGCCTCTCCGCATACACCCCATCTATCAGCATAACCAATCCCTCGGCAAACTATCTCTTGCTTGATGGGGTTTCCATTTTGAACGGGAAAAATTCAGGGAATATTTCCTTGTTAAAAAATGGGGGCGGTAACCTCCCACAAGGGAGCATCACCACTTTTTCCAACGCAAATGCGCAGACACCGCCAACGATTATCGTCAATCAAACTTATCCATCCGCCGTAGGCACGGGAACAACCTCTGGTCCGGGCATCCTTTTGGAAGGATATTTTAACAACCCGACAGGCAATGTTTCGATCACCAACACCATGGGCGCCATTGTCGAAATCGCGCCAATCAAAGCCGTAAGCGTTACGATCTCCAGTCCCAATTCGGCATTTGTTCTGAGCACACCCAACTACTATTATGGTGTTGGTGGAAACATACTCGACGCATGGGGAAAAACCCAACAACCGATAAATGGCAACCCCACAGGCACAACAAGTTACACCCCCAATTGGACCATTCCAGGTTATGCATTCCAACCGGGTCAAACCACGACGGGTTGGAATGCCAACCTTGCTGCAACATCTGCAGCAGATTATATTTACAATGGAAATTGGTATAATTATGCTCCGGGAATGAAACAACTAAACACAAATTACACCAATCAATTAGACACAATTGGGTACAACCAATTATATAACAGCTCAAACTATCAGATCATTTTTGGTAATTCGGCGCCTTATCAAGGCAACGCTCAAGACTCTCAAACCATTCAGGAACAAACAAGTTCAACTGGAAGCGGCGGGATTTTAGCTGCATCCTACCCCAATTATTTTGGTGTGGGAAATAACAGTAGTACCCAAGGAAATCTTCCCGTTTTTCTTCCTGACCAACCAATCTATGCCCAAGGCGTTGACTCAACCATTAGCCCCTACCTTTCGGGTGGATTGACAGCGGCACAGGTCTCCATCACCGCCCTTATGATTGACATTAACGCTCCGCTTAATGTTGGAATCTCAAACAATATCAATATCAATTTGACCGCTGCTTTGGGAACAACACTCACCCAATTCCAAACCAGCTACCAAAACGGAAATCAAAGTTCCACTCTTTACCAAATTCCTACTAGTTACCTAGGTGGAAATAATATCGACTTCACCGCAACATATAACGCCCAAACCAACCAGATCACCTTGAGCCCGATTGCGACCACCTCGGCACAGGTAGGCGCGGTGCTGGCGGGCCAAATCGTTTCCACCACTTCATGGGGCAACATCAATATGATCGGTGGCCCGGGTTTGGCCTCAATCAATAACAGCACGGGAATTCCTTTGGTGGTCGACGGAATCAACTCGGGTTCGACTGAGGTTTCAGGAACAATTGAGATCCAGGATAGCCTGAGCGGAATCAACACCAAATATGTCTACCAGCCAGGCAAGGGACTTGCCACCTATTCGGCTCCCAATGGCCAACCCTATTCCTCCACACCCAATGGCGGTACATCCAGTTCCGCCAAAACCACCTATAACCCAGTTTCAGGAACACTTTTAACCCAATCCTCAAGCGCCAACCTCTGGCGTGGTCTCAATGTGGGGGGTGATGCATGGACCAATTTTGATAATTCCAGCAATGGGGGATTCTGGAATTTCGGGCCACAGGTTTCCAATTCCAATTTTGCCTGGAATGTAACCAGCCAAACCAACCTCAATCCAAAAACCTATGTATACCCGACCTCAGCAGATACATCCACCTATGGCGGGTGGCAGTTCAATAATCCTGCAAATTATGGAAATACCACAAACAACGCCGGTATCGCGACAACCGGAAGCGCATTTTCCCCTGCCACTCCACCAGATGCGGATAACGCTTGTGCATTCATCCAAAATGGTGGATCCATTACTCAAAGCGTTTACTTAACACCAGGGGCCTATTCCGTTTCTTTCCAGGCTGCTTCCCGCACCGGATATGCCAACAACCCAATCCAGGTGAGCATTGGTGGAACCAACCTTGGCGGAACGATTACCGCCAGTTCAACCAGCTTTACAAATTACACCACATCAACCTCTTTTGAAGTGACAACCGCCGGGTATTACACCCTTCAATTGAAAGGGACTTCAACCGGCAATGGAAACACAGCAGCCACACAAGGGAATGTTTTTATAGATGATGTTCTTTTGTATTGGAAGAGCACCACCGCCGCACCAAGTCCATATACCGCCACTTCTCCACAGGTTCAACTCCAATACGGATACAACTATACCACCCCTGGAGGAGATATCCTTCCCACAGGTAGCTATCTCCTCCCAACGGGAAGCCAATTTGTAGAATATCTTGTTGCGACCCAAACCACGAATGGCTACTTCACCGCCAATTTTTCTGGGAAAAAAGCACCTTACGAAAATGGAATGCCCTATAGCACCATTAATTACAACTATCCAACTGGCTATTCGCTAGATCTTTATACTTACGCCAAAGCGGACAACCCTATTGGCATCGACTTTTCAGCCCTGCAACCTGGACACCTTTCCATCTATTCTAATGCCGCCGTTGTAATAGGAGGTGGGGTGCTTTTTGGCGGAAATGTCAGCATAAACACCATTGGCGACCTTACGCAAACATCATCCGAAGACATTTCCGCCAATGAAATTCTTTTGATTACCAATCAGGGGAGCATTGGTTCCCGACAAAACCCAATTATCGTTAGTGCTTCCAGTGGTTTTTCCGTTTCCGCGTTCGGTGAGGAAGGCGTCTACATCACTTCCCCTGGGGACATTCAGGTCGATCATATTTCCACCGCTCCCTTAACCATTTCCGGATTTGAAGGCGGCACAAACGACTGGTCAACAGTTAATGGCGTGGCACCAGTCGTTGGTTTCTCCGGATTCCAAACCCAAGGCGCCGTCATTGGCAGCAATTCTAGTTCTCTGCAATTAACAGATGGGGTAAATAGCACTGCGACCAGCGCCTGGTCACCTAGCAAAGTTTCAACCGGTAGCTTCACAGCCCAGTTCACCTATACCCCCAGCGGCAACAAACAGGCTGGTGGAATCACTTTTGCATTCCAAAATCAAAGCCCAACGGCCTTGGGAAATGTGGGGGGTGCTCTGGGCTACACAGGAATCACCGGGCAAACCGTCGCTTATGAACTCAACATTAACAACGGGTACCAAATTGGAACCAACTTTGTCTCCAATAATTACACAGGGACATACCAACCTACAGGGAGCATCAATGTCGGATCGGGCAATCCTATTCAGGTAAACCTGGTTTATGATGAAATTACCCAAACTATAACCGAAACCCTTGTTGATACAGTAACTCCCGCAACCTTCACGAGAATTTACGAGAATATCAGACTCGAAGCCCTGCTTGGCCCCAGCGCCTATATGGGCTTCACGGGGGGTGATGGCGGTGCCACCTCGATCCAAACCATTACCAATTTCCAATTCCAATCCAATTTGCCACAATTTTCGGGCAATATCATGTCGACCATTCCGCCGGGCGTTAGTAACCAACTCTCGGCAGCATGGTACAACACGCCAATTAGCCTGAACCAAAGTTTCGGCGCAGCTTTTGTTTATCAGGCTATGGGCGAAAACCCCGCCGATGGCACGGCCTTTGTCTTCCAGAATGAAGGTCTAAATGCGTTGGGAGGAGCAGGCGGACTACTTGGATATTCAGGGATCAACAATAACCAAAATACCGCGGCCTTTGAGATCAATATTTACAATGGTCACACCATAGGCACCAACTTTGTCACGAACGGTGAGTGGGGTACATACAACCCAACCGGGACGATAAACATGGCTTCAGGCCACCAGATTCTTGTCAACCTCAATTATGACCAGGAATCCGGGACGATGTACGAAGACCTTACCGACCTTGATACCGGAGCAACTTTTTCCACAAAATACTCCATCAACCTCCAACAAGCGTTGAATGCAAATACCGCCTTCATCGGCTTTACCTCGGCCGATGGTGGGGGGTTTGCGTCCCAAACCATTTCCGATTTCCGTTTCGGTTATAAATCCACACCTCTGGGCGATGTTGTGGTTTCCGCTGCCGGCGATATCACCTCCGCAAACAAAAGTGCATTAATCCAAGGTTCGAATATTTCGCTGACATCCACATCAGGATCAATCGGGACAAACGCGCAGGCGATTGCGATCGATTTAAATCCTCAGTCACTCACCAACGGATCAATTACGGAAGGTGTTTTCAACGCAAGCGCTACCAACAATATCTTTGTTATAGAGCGGCTAGACGATTTACGCATCGGATCCGTCGTAGCGGGCGGTACCGTTAGCCTCATCGCACTTCATGGCGACATCGTGGAAGGAGTCAGCACCGACGCTTCGGGATTGAATTCCACCGAAATATCGAGTGCCAATCGCTTGAAAATCCTTGGAATCCTTGAAAAAAATATCGCTGATTCCAACGCCCGTACTGTAAATACCTACCAAGGAATGATCAACCGAAATTATCTCCAATATTGGAACCTTTTACCCGATGGATCGGTTCAAAATGGCGTTTTTGTCGTAAGCAGTAGTGGGTTTGGCGTCCTTGAACCGCAGGTTGCACTTGCCTATGGAATTCCTTCCGCCACCAACGCGCAGGTGCAAACCTGGGCAAATGATACTTGGCAACAGTGTGTGACTTCCTTTGAAAGCACTCTGGCATTCGGTCCGGATTGGCAATCCCTCCCCCAATTCGTTGCCTACTCTTCCACCTATTTGTTCGTAGCCCCACAATCGACAGTTAACCAACTGAATTCGGGAAGCACTTCGGCCTTCGGTCTCATTGCCGGAATCTCACTCGATGCACTTCAAGGGCAAAACGAATTAGGAAGCACATCACATGATAAAGCCAATATTCAGGCAGGAAATCTTGTTTTGACTGCGACTGAAGGATCGGTTGGTTTGAGTAAATCACCTGTCATTATTCCTATAGCCAATATCGAAAATCAAACTTTAACCCCCGAACAAAAGCAGATTCTTACCCTTGCATCCCAAGCCGGGGAAGTCATGATGGTCGGGACAAATATTTTTGGCGTGACCCAGTTATACCCCTACGGAAGTCCACCGTACGGAATAGTTCCAACAGGCGTTCAGGTAATCATCAGCAGACCTCTTTTTGTTGATGTAGCCTCGGGTGGAACGACAACTATAAAAGTCGGCAATGCCGTAGTCTTGACAGAAATCTCGGGAGCGATGAATATCGATTCCATTTCTGCCACTGGTACCGTCAAGCTTACCGCCGAGGGGAGCATTACCTCGGCCAATTCTTCTCAAACAGCGGCTATCACCAGCAACGATCTCATCCTGACGACAAATGCCCAAATCGGATCGGATGGGTTTCTTAATATCGATGCAAGCGGTCGTGTTGACGCCTATTCCAAAGGCGATATATCGCTGAGTCAGGCAAATGGAAACCTTTATCTCGGTCAATTAATTGCCGATGGAACAATAAACCTTAATTCGTCTAATAATATCCTGAGCAAGCAAATTGATGACAGGCAGTCCATTGAGGGATTTAACGATAATGGCAAAGGTTGGACCCAAACCACGGTAAATGGCCAGGTTTCCATTGTCAGCAATGATCTCACTTTCACCAATCAATTGACCTCACAAATCCCCACATCTAATTGGCCCAGTGTTAACAGCCTTTTCGACTCCAAAATTATTGGGCTAAACTCGGATTTCTCGGTGAATTTCCTTTATGAATCTACAGGGACCAATGGCGGCCTTGCATTCACTCTGATCAATCCGTTCAAGACCACTTCCTCCTCAAACCCTTCGGGAATGGGCGAACAAGGCTCGCTTTCTTTTGTGCTCAATCTGGGAGATGGCAATGCGAACCCACAATCTGCCGGATTCGACTATGCAAAACAATCAGGAGCATCCTTTGTCCCCCAAACAATCGCCTCGTTGATTCTCAATTCAGGCGATTCCATCATGGTCAGCCTGAACTATTCCCTCGCCAAGCAAACCTTGACAAGCTTCCTTACGGACATGGCGACCGGAGACACCGCGACGATAACTCAAACGGAAATCAATCTCTTGCAAATTTTGGGGACCGAAGAAGTTCGTATTGGCTTCACTGCTTTTGGTTCCGGCGCAACAACATTCACCCAAACCATTAGCGAATTCAACCTTACCGATGGCGCGGCAAATCTTCAGGGAATTTCCCTTAACGCTACAGCCTTAGGATCATTCGGAACCGAATCGAATCCGATCACCATGGTGATCCTGAATGATGTGAATATTACAGCTCCAAATGGAGTTTATGCCGAACAGCTTTCAGGGAACATGAACATTGGACAGGTAACAAGCAGTAATGGGGTTGTTTCCTTGAGCGCTCCCGAGGGTGCGCTTGTGCAATATGTTCCTCAGGCCCCCATGTCAGCAACATCCTTCTCCGAAGGTGCTTCAAGCCTTTCCTTCACTCCTTACAGCGTGAGCGGTGCACCCGCCATCTCGGCGCCTGAGTTAAGGTTAAATGCACTTGTGGGAATCGGATCAACACCCTCGCCCCTTCAAACCGAAACCGGAAAAATCTCAGGTCGGACTCACTTTGAGAATATCACCGTTTATAACACCGGGGATTTGGCGATCGGATCGCCCAACCATGGCGATAACCTTATCGCGGGAGGAATCATCCATGTTTCCACGGGAGGAAGCCTTCATGTCCAATCCACGATCAACGCAGGCAATGGGGTCGAACTGAAGGCTGTTTCCGTCTCGGGCAACCCGGCAAGGGTCGTGGCAGAAACCGGATCAAACATATTCTCCGAAAACGGTACGATTACGATTTTTGGAAATGACGGAATGGAAACTCGTATTGATTCCACCATCGGAAAACTGGCGGGGCACTCGGCTCAGCAAATCAATCTTTCAACGGGGATCCCAGTCAGCAATACAGATGGTCGGACCACAACAAGTCTTATGGGAGCGATAAACGCAGCATCTCTTGCGATCCAGGGCGGCTCTCCGAGGCAGGATCTCCATTTTGCAATCGATGGTCTAAAGGGACCAAACAATACCCAATTATACTCCGAGGTATCCGGGTTTGAATCCATCCATGCCGATGATAGGCTTTTTGCCAATGGGCGTTCTTTTGTTTTGCACCAAAATGGTCTGTCCTCCAACAAAATGAAAATGGTTTTCTCAAATACGACTTCACTTTTGCTCAATTTGGGATCAGGAAATGACCAGGTGAGCGTTGGCACAACCACAGGGCTAAATGCCTTGGAGATTGATGGCAACGCTGGCCTTGACAGTTTCTTTATCAGCATGGGAGACAAGCTGCTTGAGGAAATGTCGATCAACGGGGGCGAAGGAATCGACCAAATCGTGGCAAACACCCTTGGACAAAATGCCTGGGCTGCTAGTGGAGCCCTGCAGACCTGGAACAACAGGGTTCATCATTCTGATATCGAAAACATTCGGATCAATGGTTGTGGAGTTTTAAACGGGTTACCCAATCCGGTCCAATCTGTTGATCCAGAGCTATACGCGGATGAGACCCCATCCGGCCAGTTTGTTGAAACCGTGTTTGCACAGGTTTTGGGTCGCCTTCCAAGCGCTGCGAATCTTGAACTCCGCAGTCGTCAACTCGACAATCATTCGGTTTCACGCCTTGCCATGGCAAACGAAATCGGAACCAGCACAGAAGCCTGGTCCCTGTTGGTGGATGCCTGGTACAGGAACTATCTGGGTCGTCCCGCGAAGTCCACTGAAGTCGCCCCTTGGGTAAAACTCCTCAAGGCTGGACAATCCGAGATCGAGGTACTATCCCAAATCCTCTCCTCACGCGAATTTGCAATCAGGATTGGCAAGATCCAAAATGGCATCAATCGTGCCGAACCTTTCATTACCGGACTTTACAGGCTGGCGATTGATCCCTCCGGACGCCCCGCACCCACTGTACTTGCCAACCTGATGAACCTCGAGAAAACACAGGGCAGAACAGCCGTCGCCCGCGCCATTCTTGGTTCCGGCCAATTCCTTGCGCACCAGGCTGAGTCCCTAAGCATCCAGATTGATCATCAACCGGCCAATGACCAGATCGTCGCGGAAAGGACTGAACTCCGCTCCTCCACCGAAATGAGATCCTGGCTACTTGGCCGCATCTGGAATGAATCCCCTATTCTTTCCTCAACGCGCTTCCAGCAACAGATTTTCACCGAAGGACAAGCACCTGTAGCCGTTGGCGCCAATATCCGATTGAGCGATCTCGATGCGCCAAGGAATTTCAACCACGGCTCACTAACTGTAAATGTTCAGGTAAATGGAACCCCAGACGACCGACTTTCCATTAAAAATCAGGGGGCGAAACCTGGCCAAATAGGTGTGAAGGGCAATCTGGTAACCTATTCCGGCTTGGCGATTGGAACCTTTAGTGGGGGAAATGGTACTGATCCCCTCGTGGTTCTCCTGAATGCCAACTCCACACCCGAGGCAAACCAGGCCCTTTTGCGCAATATTTCGTTTTCGGTTGTGGGGCAAAACCCCTCCAATCGGCCCAGGTCCATTCGATTTGTAATTAATGACGGCACTGGCCATGAAAACGCTCAAAGCCAACCATTGACCACAGTCGTCCAGATCCAAACGATCAACAACGGGCCAATTATCCGTTTCTCCCAACCCCAAATCACTTACCGAATTGGTAATGGTCCAGTAACCATTGACAAAGCGGTAACCATTGCCGATCCAGATAACAATCATTTTTCCGGAGGTGAATTGGTTGTGTCAATTATCGCTAATGGAACCCCATTTGATCATCTGGCCTTGAACACAAGCGGATCAAGCCGATTGGCTCTTTCAGGCAATCGTGTTTCCATCGACGGCAATCAGATAGGGATCTTTCAAGGCGGTTTGGGAACCAGGCCACTTGTGATCCAATTCAACGAGAAGGCGACAGGGGAAGCGGTTCAGGAACTGGCCCGCAACATAACCTTCGATAATTTCAGCACGACCCCCTCCACCTTCACACGAAAAGTCAATTTTGTTTTGAAGGATGGTTTGGGGATGAAAAATACCAAGCAGATGGCCATCATCAGTCTTTCAAGATAAACCAATCCAGTGCGAAACTGGATTGGCGATAGATTGGCCCGGTATTTACCCAGGAAGACGGGATAACGATGCGAAGTATTTTTGGTTTGCTGGTTTGTTTTACGTGCCTGGCCGGATCATCCCGCGCCGATGTGACCGGGCTTGCTCTTAGCCGAATCGGGGGGACCAGCACGGCCAACTCAAATGTGTTAACCACATTTGCGATTACTTTCCAAACATCCAATGGAGCATCCAATTTCAATTTGAATTCGTTGACGATGAATTCAACGATTGGGGATACTGCGATTTTTTCCTTCAATTCTGATTTTACTGCATCCACGACAATCACCTCGTCATTAAGTAGCGGTAGCTATTTGTATAATTTCACCTCTGCCAATTTCGGACAAAACCTGAGCGCATTAACCACATACACAATCTACATTATGGATCTAAATCAAGGAATTTATGGAACAACGGATGGCAATATCGCATCTGGAATTGCGCCTTTAAACTTTAATGGTTATACCACAATCGATCACTCTTCAGGAGGCAAAGATTATTACAACAATTTTGCTCTTGAAGTAACGGCCGTCCCCGAGCCAGCAACAATTATCCTCACCGGTGCTACTTTGGCTGCCGGGGCTGTTGGAGCCTGGTGGAAACGCAGCCGCAAACAACTCTCCTAGTTGGATGTTGTGCTGCTATTCGGGCGGCTAAAAACCTTGAATTCCTTTAGGAACCAAAACTTGGCTTACAGATCAGCGAGATTAACAAATTATTTAAAACCCAATAGGCAATTAGCGGTTTTTAGGCGGAGAGCTTTGAACCGCATGAACTAATAGCTTTGCTGCCTCGTCAATTTCCGATTCAGTTGTGGATTTTCCCAAGGACATCCGGATCGATCCCAAACTCCATTCCCAAGGGTACTGCATAGCGCAAAGAACCGCGGATGGGCGATCTTCCCCGGCATGACACGCCGACCCGGTGGAAGCCTGTAAATCCCTAGCAGCGGCCAGAATGTCGCCTCCACGGGCATTCCTCACACAAAAATGAAGCGTATTGGGCAAGGTTTGTTCTGGGTCAGAAGTACGCTTTAACCGGTCGCCTAAATGACCTGCCAGCGCTTGCCAAAGCCTCTCCCTCAGGGTTTTCATCCGCAACGACACTTCGGCCAGGTCCCTTGTGGCAATTTGAGCCGCTTCTGCCATTCCCACGGCAAATGCGACATTTTCTGTTCCCGAGCGGAGCCCCTTTTCCTGGCCGCCTCCATGGAGGATTGGCTCCAGGGAAACCCCATCCCGCACCCAAAGAGCGCCTATCCCTTTGGGAGCATAGAACTTGTGGCCCGTGATCGAGAGAAGGTCCACTCCCAGGGCATTGACATCCACCGGGATTTTGCCAAGCGTTTGCGCGGCGTCGGTATGAAAGAGAATCCCCCGGGGTTTGAGGATTTGCGCAATGTCCGAAATCGGCTGAATCGATCCGATCTCGTTGTTGGCGTGCATGATGCTTACCAGGAGAGTATCATGGCGGATCGCCTTTTGGATACTTTGTGGACCGACAAAGCCTTGGGAATTTACATCCAGAATGGTCAAACCAAAACCCAAACCCTGAAGAAACAGGGCCGCTTTCATTGTGGCAGGGTGCTCAATGGCACTCACGATCAGATGCCCCGGACGACCAAGCAACCTTTTGATCATTCCCAGTCCCCGCAAGCGGGGGAGAAATGTTCCCAAAAGAGCCAGGTTATTTGCCTCGGTTCCACAACCGGTAAAAATCAGGGAGCCGCCCACCCCTCCCAGGCACGAGTTTAATTGGGTACGGGCCCGCTTGAGCGCCTCAGCGGCGGATTTGCCTTTTGGATAATCGCTCGAGGGATTACCAAACTCGTTGCCAAGCCACGGAAGCATGACCTCAAGGACTGCGGGCGCGACAGGCGTGGTCGCATTAAAGTCCAGATACGGAATGACCCAACCCTCCAGAAACGGGGATTAACGAGAAGATTAGTCGTTTAAATTTGGCAAAAAAAGAAAGGATTTTGCAGACTAAAATTCAAAAAAAAGACAGGGTCCCCGCATAACGGGGCCCCTGGGTCTCTTACTTACTTGGCAGGAAGAATGCTTTTCAATTCGGCGACGATCTTTTCGACATCGCCATCTTTGAGTTCACCCTTTTTGAAGGCCATGTTGGTCTTAACATTGCGCTTGTTGTAAAGGATTACGGTTACTTCCGCGTCCTTGGCAATGTTGTAACCACGGGGACCTGCGGGACTGTCCATAGCCAGGACGGTCTCCTTAAGTCCCTCTTTTTCAGCCATTGCTTTCAATTTCTTTTCGAAGCCTTCCTCATCATTGAGGAACACAACAAAACTGCCCATGGAGCAGTCAGAGTTCTTGACGGTGGCTTCATCGATTTTCTTGACCAAACTGGTCAAGTTGCCGCTGATCTCGCGTGCGAAGATCATCGCGACAGGATTGCCGCCGTTCTTTCAGACAAGACAACGCTTCTGGCCTTCATCAGGTCCAGTCGCGTGAAGGGGGTTAAAGGCCCCAGGGCTTTTGCCCACTTGAGGCCCGGACTTGAGCGCACTATCGGCAAATCCGGCACCCACAAACAGGGCCAGAGCCAACGCGCCCAAAAGCATACGGGAACGCATAGGTTGATATCCTCCATGTGTGGCCCCATTGGCCACACTTATTACGATAAGGGCCAGAGTAGGGACTGCAACCGAAAATGATTCGGAAAAGCATGCCTTTTCCCGATTTTAATCTCCCCCCAATAGCAGGGGAATCTTTTTGGCAAGAGTTTCCATCTGGGGAAGCGTATCCCCTGCATGTTCCAGAATGCCCAAATCCTCGGCCCGAACCAGGCCGCCATGAAACAGCCACGCCCGGGTCCTAATGAGCCGATAAAGCCGAATCACTTTACGGTCGCTGACTGTCACCCGGAAATCCACGGGCATGGCGCGAATAATCCTTTTGAATTCCCCAAAAAGTTCGGCGGGAAAAAAGGTTTCACGGTCATTGAGCACGGTCTGATGAGCCCCTGTGCCCTTGGTCCGTTCCGAGGAGAATTGTTGGGCCAAAAATTGATTGGCTATTCCAAAATCCTCAAGAGAACAACGCTGATCTGCCCATGGTGCAACCCCACGCAAGCGATACCCCTCGGCCTTTAGCCCGAGGTCTACCAATTGGGTGAAATGGTCTGTCTGAACACTTTGGCAAAGGACTTTCAGGGAAAATCGATCGCTAAGGGCTTGCAGTTCACCTTGTTCCGGAATTTCATTTGTGGCGCCAAAAAGAACCTCAAGGGGTACATCAACCGGTTTGCCATCCTGATACGATTTACGCTCGTTGATAATCGTCAGCAAGAGATTGAGGATTGCGGAATTGGCTTTAAAAATCTCGTCCAGAAACGCAACCCGGGCCCGTGTAAGCCTCCCCTCATCCCGGCGCAGGTAACGACCATCCCGCAAAGCATTGATGTCGACAGGCCCGAGGATTTCCGAGGGTTCGGTAAAGCGGGTAAGCATGTATTCAAAATAGTCGCCGCCTGTCACCCCAAGGGCCTGACAAAACTTGACGACCAGATCGGATTTGGCAGTACCTGGAGGGCCCACCAATAGCAATGGCTCACGCGAAACGGCCGCGATCATCATCAAATCAAGGATTCGGTCCTTGGCAATGAAATGCCCGGCAAGCACATCGCGAAGCCCCAGAATCCGGCCCCGGGCCGCCTCCGCCTGTTCCGAGGTAACGGGTTCCCGTTTGTGTTGGGTACCTTTTGGGGATTCTTGGGTCATCTTTTCGGATTCTCCGGAAATTGGTTCATCGGCAAAGTGCTCAGTTTTTCCAAACGGGCCAAATCCTTGCGAATGCGCACTCGCACGAGTTTTTCATCCGCAATTACCCATTCAGGAACCCGCACAGGCGAAGCCTCGCTGATTGCCAACACAAGCGCTTCGATCCACTCAACCTGGTGGCGCTGGTAGCAAAGCCTTTGGGTCGTTTCCCGTGGTTTTGGGGCCGTGGCAAAATGGTCCCGAATGGGTTGAATCCAGCGGGGAATGGACACCAATTTTTCCCGGAACACCTGGCCCTCAGCCGAAGCCAGAGCCTGGATATACGCAACGACCTTGTGACAAAGGGCCTGCCAGGGTTCATTTCGCTGCTGGTTGAAATGCTGAAGGCCTTGAACCTCATCGAGAATCCTTGTCTCAAGGGATTCTAGGTTCTGGCCGGGGCCCTCCATCAGGCAATTTCCTGCGCAATCCAGCAGAAACCGGGCATGATTTTTGGTTTCGCACGATTCCAGTCCGCTGACCCCCTGATTGAGGGCTCCGAGGATGGCCTCGACCATGCCCCGCTCGCCCAACTGCAATAAAAGCGGAGTTTGCCGAGTAATAAATTGGAAAAATCCTTTGTCCATTCCGGGAGATTTCCCTCCCAGCCAATTTCCAATCACCGGAGGACTGCCGAGCCATCGCGTCATCCATTCGAGAATGGCGGGGTTGGATTTTTGATAAAAGACCCCCCCGGCGAGAATTCTTGCCCCCATCCTCATGGAAATGGCGCCCGGCTTGGCCACCGCCAGCAGATACTCTTGCGCCCCTTCCAAAAGTGGAACGGCATCGGCGGCGGGAAGTATCAAAATACGGTCAAGAATTGCGGTCCACCGGGACTGGGCATCGGCCTGGCCGGGGGTGGCGGGAGCCGACTCACGACATAGCCGCCCAAGGGCCCCCGGATGCCCCAAAGGATCAAGCACCCGGGACAGGGGATCGCCCGCCGGAAAGGCACGGACGGCCTGATGGGGCTCAAGAATCCGGGAGGTTTCACGGATATAATCCAATGCAAATGTCGTCCATTTGCCAAGCGATGCCGCCTCCCTCAGCCAGGGAGATTCAAGGGGGCCGGATGCCTGAGTCCCCATGATCGCTTGGGAAACCCGGTGGGCATAGGCACGGGAAAGGAGGGCTCCCAAAGGCTCTCTCGCAAGGTTTTTTTGCGCGGCTTCTCCCAATTCCCTTGCTTTTTCACCTTCGCCGATCCGGGCAAATCCATACGCAAAGGTCCATTGCGCGATCGACAAAGTCTGACAGGTATCCGTCGCGATACCCTGCGAGGCCAACCAATCCATGACGCCTTTGTATGCCTGATGGAGACCAGTACCTGTCCCACGGCCTGAGGAGTCCTGTTTGCTTTTCGCGACAAGCGGACGCGGCCATTCCGTACCGGGACGGATTCCTTCCTCCAGAACACGGACCAATAGGCGCTCTCCGCCTCCAAGAGCAGCCGTGGAGTTGCCGAATATCCTGGCCAGGGAGAGCCAGGCAAACCACTGAAGACGCACAGACGCATCCGTACAGTCCCGCAAAAGGATATCGTGGATCGCTTGAAAGGTCGAAAGGCCCAAATTGGAATCATTTTCGGGGTTTCGGGCCATTGCCAAACCCGTCAAAAACCAATTTTTCTGTTCAGGACCTGCCTTTTCCCCAAGCCAATCCCGGAAAAGCTCTCCCAGGGGGGGGTGAGAGATCTTTCCGATCAGTCGAGCCAAGGACTCATGCCAAAGCTTCAGATATCTCAAACCGCTATCATGGCCATCTTGACTTTCAACACCAAAAGAAAACGGTAAACCGCTAGCCCAGTCCCCCTCATCTTTCCAATGATCATGGATAAAGGCGAGTGCCGACCATTCCGTTTTTCCTTCCGTAATCCAGGCCAAGGCCAACTGTGGCCACAGGGCCTCCCTAATCTGGGAATCCCACGCACCCTCGGCACTTTCAAACGCCTCAACCAAACCTTCCGAAGGCTCTGCCTTGGGGAGCGTGGCAGAATGGAGAGGCGGATTGGATACAATTGAAGACACAACAGGGGATGTTTCGGCAGATACTGCGTCTTTTTCAGACTTTGTAGATGTGATATTTTCTATTTTTTTGGAAGGGCGACCTTTTTTCTTTGGTTCCACTTGGGAGGGTTTTTGAATGGAACCGGATTGTTCCGCCGGATCGGGTCCCGCACCCGGAAGTGATAAATCCGTAACCGGGGTTTCCTCCAAAAGGGGCACATTTTCCCAGGAAAATTCGATCCTGTTTGCCCAGGACTTCAGTTCTTGGGCCTCCAGCTCGATCAAAAACCGAACAAGATTTTCCAATGGTCCAAATACACTCCTGGCGGCAAAGTGGGGGACAAAGCCTTTATTTTCATCGGGAACAAGCCAAACCATTCGCTCTGGCGAAAGGCCAAGTAACTTTCGTGTCATTTCTGGTCCGGGATCGGGATAAATCCGGGACCGGGATGGAAGGTATAAACCTGGATTTGACCGTTTATGGAGCAGGGAAAATCCCGGTGGCTCCCCCCCGGGCGAGGGAGGCAATTCCCGAATACGAAGCAGAAGAATGGAGCCTGTTTTACCATGATCACCTTCGAGAACCCCATAACGGAAAGATTCACGAAGGTCGGGTGTGGCTCGGGCCAACCATTCCCTCAGGGCATCCAGCTTCCCCGGATCAACCACCCACAAATCCGGTGTACCCACAAAGGATTCATCCAGGCGAAGGCCAATGGGAATATTCCAACGGGGCCAAATTGCGCTGGCCGCTTCGTGGGAAATCGCCTTGGGAATCCGCCAATCGATATCCTCAAATAGTGGGGTGAATTGTTCAGCGGAGAGGATGATCTCGGTGTGGTCCCTGGTTGAGGATTGGAAAAAAATCCGCCAATCGCCGGCTGCTTGGGATTGACCTGCTTTAAATTCACTCTTTAGCAATATCCCAAATGTATTTTTTACAATCCCCTCAAGCGGGTGCCGGGTTCCAACAGGAATCCAGAGCCCCGGACTGGTTTCCTCAAAAACATCTACACCGCTTTTATCCACCAATCCAAGCCAGGTCAAATGGGGAAGCGAACTGGCCCACATCCAGTAACTACCTTCAACCGCAAGGTGACGGAGCACTCCATGGTCACCCAGGCGAAACAATTCCAGACAAAAAGGCTCCGCGTCCGCCTGGCGGGAAAACCGGATCAGGTAGGCTTTACCGATGGAAAAACGGGCGGTTCCCGAGGGAATTGGCCCGAACAGTTTCCACAAACCGTCCAGGGAAACCGCTTTTGAAGTCGGCGGGTTACCTAAAAGATTCACTCCGGAAACCTGGATTTCCGAGGATTTTAATACAATAAATGAGTCTTCAATTTCGGCGATTTTTCCCGTCGCGCCATAATTCCACATCACAGAGGGAGCCCCGAGCGCCTCGGAGGAAAATATCCCACCAAGAATTGCCTGGCGCCACGCCTCGACATTTTTGAACCGAAGGATCATCCTTGCGACTCGGTCTGGGCCCGACGAGTGGTTTCTGTTGTTTGAACCTGCGAAGTTTGGGACCCGGCTGGAGAAACCCGTTCCACAACAAGCGGCCCCAACTGGTCGGCGGAGAAAACCCCCGAGCCAACCAACTGTGCGATGAGCTTCTTGTGAAGCGTTTCATGTTCGTGCGAGGTATGATCCTCATCCGAATCCAACTTGACGATCAGATCGTGTCGACCGGTGACCTGATTTTGTCTCAATTCCAAGTGTAAAAGGCTCATAAGGGCCGCCTTTCCAGGGAGCTTGAAACTGGAATTTCCTTTCCTTTCCCTTTCAATTGCAGGGAAAGTTCGGCCGCCTCTATGGATTGTTTTTCCAAAAGAATTTCCGCGAGGGCTTCCACCAGGTCCTTGTGGGCTTTAAGTATAGAGGCGCAACGAAGCCTTTGCAAATCGAGTATCGTGTTGATTGCGGAGTCCAACCTGTCCCGCTGCTCTATGCCCCAGATATCCTGGCGTTCGGTGGTTGCACCCCTGACATTGAGCGGGGCAAGGGTCTCCGAACCGAGTCCATGCACCTCCACAAGTTCGCGGGCGATATGGGTGGCCATTTGTATGTCCATCGTGGAGCCAAGGCTGACATCACCCAAAAGCATCCGTTCGGCCTCGCGTCCCCCCATAAGCACACATATCCGGTCGAGCATTTCTCCGAGGGTGGTCACATGGCGGTTTGGCCGGGAAAAACATTCGACATATCCGGAGGTTCCGACCACATCATCCTGAAGGGAAATTCTTCTAAGAGGAGGACTATTGGGCGTCATCAGGGTCGCCAAGGCGTGTCCGGATTCATGGATCGCGACAACCCGCTGCTCGGCTGGTGTCATCTTGGGCAAGCGGTGCATCGCGGTAAGCGCCGATTCAATATCCGAAGGGGTTGTATCGGAAGTTCGGTCGGCGCGGAGCCTTTCTCGGGCCAGGGACCGGCAAAGTGCCTGGAGGTGGTCACCGGAAAAATGGGTCCCGGGCGCCGCCCCGGGAACATTATGTCTGGTGCGGTCAACTGCTTTTTCCAGCGCTTCCCTAGAAAACGCCAAACCCCAGGTCTTGTCATAAATTTGAAGGATGCTCCTCCTGGCTTCCTCATCCGGATAGGGAATCTCCAGTTGGTACTCAAATCGCCCGGGACGAAGAAGCGCTGGGTCGAGGCTCTCGGCAAAGTTGGTCGTGCCGATGACAAAAACGAGCTCTTCACGGCGGAATCCATCCATTTCCGTGAGTAGCTGATTAACCAAACTGTGCTCGGCGCCAGATCCCAAATAGGTGCCCCGTTTGACCGCAAAAGAATCAATTTCGTCAAACACAATAACAGACGGTGCCGACATGCGCGCCTGATGAAAAATCCGCCTCAGGTTGGATTCACTCTGTCCCACCCATTTGCTTTTGAGCTCCGGGCCGGAGACAACGATGACCGCGGCGCCCAGCGATGTGGCAAATGCCTTGGCAAACAGAGTTTTACCAGTTCCGGGAGGCCCCCAAAAGATAATTCCCCTTGGGATTAACCGCTCCAGCCGTTGTCGGGACTCCTCATTGGGAGCATGATCGCGGCGGGCAAGTATGTCAAGTATCTCCTCATTAAGGTGTTTTTTGACATCAGAATAGCCTCCTATGTCCTTGTCCAGGTCGACATGAGGAATTTCGAGTTGGCCGGCGACGGTAGCCTGACGGATCTGGGATAAAGCGCCCCTGGGCGTGTCCGGAAAATCGGGTCCCTCGATCCGCGAAAGAATCTTTCGCAAACGGACAGGATTGAGACCCGAGACATGTTTGTAAAGGTCGATCGGGGAAAAATCGACGCCGAATTTCGCCATTTCACGCCGCGTAACCAGCTTTACTATCCGGTCCCTTGGAATTCCCACCAGGCTTGCTTTCCATGGGAAAAGATGTGCCACCACCGGGGGAAGAGTATAGGACGGGTCGTTGAATCCCAACCAAACCAGTTCCGGATTTTCGTGAAGGAGTGGGACAACTTCGCGACCCTGTGTGGTGAGATCCTGTTGGCTGACGGTAAGCAGGTCGAGGTGGGGCAAAACCACAACCTTACCATCCACGAGGCCCCGTACCGCCTCGCGCAATTGACCAACAATCGAATCCATAAGCGAACGCGATTGTCCCGCCGGATCTCCCGCCACGCCGGATTTTCGTTCCTGGCCATCAAGATAAATGCAACCAATTCCATCCTTTTTCAGGCGGTCGCGCAGGATCTTGTAGACAAAAACCGTCATATCCTTGTCGCATTCCACCAATACAGGCATTCCCGACCGAAGCCGACGGGCCGCCTCTGCGAGCAATTCGCCAAAGGAAGCCTCGACCGCGTCGAGGGGTGTCACATCATCGGGCATTTTTTGCGGTTCTGACATGGAAAGCTGAATCAAACCTCCAGTACGATGGTCATGCATTTACCGGCGGGATCCTCGTCAATAGACCGAATTTGCCCTATCTGCGATGCTTTTTCACGCAAAGCACGCACGCTTGTACGGTGAACCGCCCGGTCAATAACCTCGCGCAGCGCGGGCAAACTTTCCTCCAGCAGATTGGTCGCCGCCTTTTGAGCCTTGTCACGCTCGCGCCCCTCTTCGGTTTTGCAATCCTCAAGCACGAGATTTTGCAGCCGTTTTTGCTCCTCCCGGGCAAGGTTCTCATCATCCATTACAATACCCGAGCGCAAACCCCGAAATGTTTTTTCACGCTGGGCGGCAGTTTCGACAACAACCCGGCCTGATTGAGGCTCGACAGAAACCACCAGCGCGGTCCCATCCGCCGCCTGGGTCTTTTTCTCGAGGTGGCATTCGTGCGGTTCAAACCCTTCCGCTATGAGTTCTTCCGTCAAGAGGCTTGCCATCCGCTCCTGGGGAAGAAGACCAAGCATTGAGATGGTCGATTCGACCCGATCCTGGGCGGCGACCTTGATCTCCAGGGCCTCTTTCACCTCAATGCGGTATGCCCTGCTCATTATTGTTCCCCGCTGATGGGTTCGTTGTTGGAAATCGCAGCGGGCGCCTCCGTTGGAGAAAGCTCACGCAAAAGAGAGGCAACCAGGTCTCTCCAAGGGGCGCCTCCGGAGTTCCGGAATCGGCGCAAATACCCCTGAGCATCATCGTAGGCCTCATCAAGGTACCCGACCCGAAGAGATTCCTCATATTTTTCAGTTAGCCGTGCCCCTATTCGAAGGGCCATAAAAGCGTCCCGCCTCAACGCTTGTCTTTCGACAAGGGATGCCCCTTTCCAATCAATTTCCTCCGCAAAAGCATCGGAAAGGCTTTCCATCGGCTCCAAAACCTCCCCTACCCACCTTAATAGCCTTTGCAGCCAAAACGAAGCCCGCCCATCTTCAAGTAATGCTTCCCAAACTGCCCAGGTTTGCTGCGCCCATCGGGCCCGCTCCTGAATTCTGGGTAAACTGGTCGCCTCTTTTAAAGCCCTGTGATTGATCTTCCATGCCCGGTGCAACCTTGTTGCCAATGCACCCTCCAACAGGGGAATCAGTCTCAACCCCATTACCCCTGGACTTCCGATCGGTTGCAAAGAATGTGCCTCATAAAGGGCTCTTTCTTGGGTCATGGGCGCCCCATAACCGTATTGCGGATCGGATGGAAGTAACCCAAGCACCCGAGGATTGCATGCGGCCCAAAGCAATTGAGTTTCCAAGGAAACATTCCGGATCAGGGTTTCCATAATAACCGGAGCATGAAAAATGGCCCAATCCCCGATGATCCATGCAAAAAGCTCATTACCCGGAGTGTCCAGCGGCAGAGAACCGGGTTCCCCTTTTTTGAAAAGCCTGGGGAACTTGCCTTGGACCAATCCACTTAAAAGCTCCAAAGCTTCAGGCCCCAGCTTCAACCCAACTCCAAATTCCGGATCAGTTCCATGTTCCGGGGTAATCCCAAAACCCGGGTCGGCCCCTAACCAGGGGCGTGGACCGCACCCCGCATCCTGTTTGGCAATCCAAAAAGCGATCCCCTCCGCAATTGCTTTTTTGAGCGATTCAAGACCCCTGGCGCGAAAACCCTGGCGAACAGCGGGCCGAGTTGCCCCACCGATACCCCCCATCCATCGGGATGTCATCCATGGAGCAGATTGTCCCGAAACGATTGAAAGCCAAAGCCTGTGGATTTCCACTTCGTGAAGGGTGCAGGCGACAGGAGACCGTGATTCGGACAAAACGCACTACCCCCCAACCCAAGTTGATTGGGTAACTTTAAGGCCAAAAGTCATTCTGGGCCCCAAGAGGATTTTTAGGTTCAAAAGACACCAGCGAACCCTTCAAAACCGTTGATTTTCCCGTGGAGAGGCCTGGATTGCAAAAAAGGAATGCATGAATGGACGGTTTTTTGATCGACGCAAACCATTGATAAAAAGCAACTTACAGGAATTCTCTTGGAAAAACGCAAAGACAGCTGTTTACTATCCCCATCGCCAGCAAGGACAGCTGACTTTGATCATGAGGGCATATCGCCCAGTTTTTCCAGGGGAAAGGAATCCCATGTCGAGCATTCTTCCGTTTCAGCCTTCGACCTCGACGATCAAGATTGGTGTTTACGGACCCGACCGTTTCAACACCGACCCCAAACATGGATGTGGACTTTGGGGTGCGGGACTCAACGCCTCGATCATTCACGCCGAAGCCGAACCTGTCCGCCTCGAAACCGGCCCATCCACCTGGAACAAATTTTTCAAGGAAGTTGCAGGAATCGTAATTTCGGGCCACGACACCCAAAGCAAATCGAACCCGGCCGAAATGGAAGAGCTTTGCCAATATGTTCGCAAGAACAAGATTCCTGTCCTTGCCATCGACCATGGCATGCACCTTTTGAACACCTCAGGTGGCGGCAACCTCATCAATGATTTCGTTCGGGAAACCCCCGAAGCCCTTCAACATCGCCACCCCCCCGAAAAAGGGCAACGCCATTCCCTCACCATTGTCCCGGGCAGCATGATCCAGATTCTCTACGGGGAAGGCGAAGTCATCGTCAACAGCGAACATCGCCGCGCCGTCAATCGGCTTGCAAAAGGCTTCCGCCCAACGGCCAGGGCCCTCGATGGAACCATCGAGGCCTACGAATCGGAAATCGCGAATTGGTTTGTGATGGGCGTCCAATGGCAACCCGCCTGCAGCATGTCCTCGGGTCTTGACATCCAACTTTTCCGCGCACTCATTGACGCCGCGAAAAGGGCACAGGGAACACCCGTCGCCACAAAGCGAACTGCCAAAGCGGCGTAATAGGTATCAGTAAAAATAAAACCAAAAGCCCCGCAAGAAACTCATTGCGGGGCTTTTTTTGGCTGGATGGAAACACTTTGGCGACCAACTTTAGATCTTTCAGGTCACCAAATCAGCCTTTTAGAGTGTCAAAAAACACGGCAATCCCCAAGCCGCTGCCAGGGGCAATGGCAATTGCAATGAAAATCCCACATATAACAACCTTGTTTTCATAAATTATTAATCATTATTCAATAACACAGTTAACGACCCAGATCAGTCGATCTTTATTTTGCCGATTGTTCGTTTTGATAATAAGCTGATTTTCTCCCTTGTTTAATGATACAGGCAGGGATACCGTTTTGAAGCCATCGCCATGATCCAATGTGGCCAATTTTGCACCATTGAGCCAAACGATTGCCCAGTCATCGAGTGCAAGTCGCAGCGTGGTGTTTCGTACCACATCACTGTGCAGAGTGGTTCTCAGATAGTAGGAGTGCTCGGTTGGTGGATAACCTGGACGATGCTGCTTGATCTGTTCAAGCCTCAGCCAGCTTTTTTCGCTTTTGAGTTTTTGAGCAAGATACTCTTTGGAATTTATTTTAATCGAGGCCGGCAAACCCGCTTGGGAAAGCTGACGGGCAACCTCATCCGCTCCCTCAAGAAACTTGTTAATATTGCTGCCATCCGGAATCAGGCCATAGGCTACCCAATCCGATTGCGAGCGAACTACTGGAGCCTTCGATTCCGCCACCTTGTAAAAATAGGAAACCGCCTCATAGTTATCCGGTCTTGCATTCGAGGTAAATAACAACGAGGATCGAAATCGAACAGGGTCGGGCCCAAAAAAGCGGTAAAACACACCATCCTGATCATTTCTCCCACGGTTATCCCGATAGGGGCATCCAGCCCACTGCGTTTGATACTGGTTAAATCCCCATGAAAACCCAAAATCATCTTCCACATTGGCACCGCAAATCACATGAGGATCAATCTCACCATCAATTAGCATTCGGGTTCCGCTGTTGTGAAAGACCATGTCGGCATGATCTTTTTGACGCCAACCCATGAAATAGCCAGCGAGAAATCCTACTCCATCTGTCTTGGCAATTGGGAATGGTTCCGAAGGGGAAGCGGGAAGCGCAATATGTCGTTGAGAATGAAACCGGAGCGGAGTAAGTTTCACATTCTCCGGATACTGTTGCCAATCGATCATCGCGGCACCGTTCTTTGGAGCCTTGCCAAATAGCCGAATTTTACAACTTTTGGCAAAAGGAATGGGCAAATTGCAATTCCAACCCGGAGAGGCCTTTGGAGGAATCAAGGGGTCATTTTTTACTGTGAAATTTGGAAAATTCACAATACCGGCGCTTGCAACATGATAGTCCTCAAATCCCAATAACATTCCAAAAAAGGAACGAAAAGGCATGCGGACCTGCGGTTCCAACGAGTTGTCGACATGGATTTCAATTTCGAGATCTTCGATTTGTTTTTCCGCAAAAACAAACCATAAATGCCTTACGCATCCCGGTCCCTCGACATCCAGGACCTCGATAGACTCATTGCCCCTGGATGCAATATTTGCCGTCGTGCGGCGCGAACGAAAATCCGTGGGTAAATGCAACAAGGGAACCGCGGGATCGGCATAGGATTGGGGAAAAGGATCATCCCCAGGCTTGACAGCAATCTTGCCACCTGCCTCATCTTTGGTTGGTTTAACCTGCTCTTGACCTTTTGCACGAAAGGGCGAAACACTTAAGTAAACAAAAATAGGGGCAATTACAAAAACAAAAGCAATTACACCTGATTTAAATTTTGACATATATTACTCCATCTAATAATCAAAAATCATGGTTGGGCTTCAAACACTCCCCATTCGCCAAGAGAGCGAGGGAGATCGTCCCTTGATAAAGGAG